>CAZPMB010000060.1:0-12725 GCA_964587735.1 uncultured Candidatus Bathyarchaeia archaeon
GTGGTGAGCGGTGACGAACACCTGCTCAGGATCCAGCGGTATCAGAGGATACGAACGCTCTCGGTCAGGCAGTTCCTTGAGCTCATTGGGGAATCCGAGGAGTCTTCATCCAGATATTTTAGAGATGAAAGACGCTGAAGCTTTCGAGTTTCCAACTAATGGGAGGATCGTCGCATGGAAAGGTCTGTTGTTAGAACGCTTGAATTTTTACTGTTGGAATACAATTCAGGTGGCTTGCTCGGGGGTCTTCCTCGGGGTCTCAGGCGCCTGTCGCGAGGATGAGGATATGGAGCCTAGGGAGGTCGACAATGAGAGGTTCGAGGGCTAAGAAGTAAACTGACAGGTAGAACGGGCATGAATATCCCGTGGAGGTGAGTGGGAGGCGGTAGGGTCTCATTATATATTGTAAGATTTTGTATAATTATAGCTACCCGATTAATGAAAGTAAGACATTTATTCTTCTGGTGGGAATTTTATTGTGGGCGTTGGGCGTTGGTTGAGACGGTTCGGGTGAGCGGGAAGGGGCAGGTGGTCATCCCTAAGGGCGTGAGGGATATGCTGGGGCTGAGGGCGGGGGACAAGCTGAGCGTCAACGTTCAGGGCGGGAAGATCGTCCTCAGGAAGAGGCCTGAGAGCTACACGGACTACATGTGGGGGCTCCACGGGGACGCCTGGAGGGAGGTCGACGCGACGGAGTATGTGGACAGGGAGAGGGAGGCTTGGCTCAGGAAGGAAGGATAAGGGACGCGCTCCTGCGGCACAAGAATCTGGGCATAGACACCATGGCCTTCATCTACCATCTTGAAGGAAATGAACAGTACGGACCGTTCACCCGTATCCTGTTCTCGGCTGTTGAGTCCGGGGAGTGCAGGGGGGTGACCTCGGTTCTGACGCTGATGGAGGCGCTAGTGAGGCCGAAGGAGATGGGGGACAGCGACATGAGGGACGACTACTACTTCGCCCTGACCACTTTTCCCAATCTGACCATCAGGGATGTTGATGCCGAGGTTGCCGAGAGGGCGGCTGAGCTCAGGGCGAGGAGGCTGAGGCCGCCGGATGCGCTGCAGGTGGCGACCTGCCTGGTGGAGGGGGGGAGCGCGTTCGTCACGAACGACGAGCGCCTGAGAGTCATCGAAGATCCAGAGATCATCATTATGAAAGACTACCTCTGAGATTATCCATTAATGTATTCTAGTATCCCCACCCTACATAGTATCCCCACCCATACTAGACGATCTTTACTTCGCTCGATGTGGTCTACGAGACTCTTCCAAGCGGGCCGTGGAGGGGGAGGACGACGGACAGGGGGCTCGTGGGGAGTAAGAGGGTGGCCTACTTCGAGACCCTGGGCTGGGACGAGCGCGGAGTACCCACGCAAGTGACCCTTGAGAGACTGGGACTAGGTGAGCTGGAACGGGTGATGAGCACGCTTCGGAAATAGCTGACTTTCGCCATGAAAATCCGAGATATTTATATTTCATGTAACGATAATTAATTCACGGGTAATGATTGTTACATGAATTATGAATTAGGGCCGCTTGAGGCCGAGCTTGTTTTCACTCTCGAACGGGAGGGCCGGACCCTTTTCAATGTTGACGACGCCAGGGAAATTCTGGATTGCTCCAACGAGATTTTGAGGGTGGTTCTGTGGAGGCTCGCTTTAAAGGGTAGGATTCAAAGGGTGAAGAAGGGTTATTATCTGTTGGTCCCAGCGAAGGCTGGGTATGATACCAAGTGGAGCGAGCATGTCTTCTACTTCATAGATGGGATGCTTGATGAGTATTACATCGGTTATTGGACGGCTCTAAGCTACTGGCAGATGACGGAGCAGATGCCTCTCACCGTCTTTATAGCCACGACGAAGAGAAAGAGGGATTTCACATACTCCGACACTGTCCCCATCCACTTCGTTACGGTCAGCCCCCACAAATTGTTTGGGTGGACCAAGGAGTCCATAGGGGATCGGAGTTTCCACATCTCAGACAAGGAGAAGACCATAATCGATTCCTTGGACCTCCCTCAATACGCTGGCGGAATCCTGGAGGCGGCTAAAGGTTTCAGCCACCAACTCGATTGGCATAAGATGGCGAAGTACGCCGAAAGGCTTCGAAATGGGACTGTGCAGAAGAGGCTCGGATACCTGATGGAGGTTTTAGAACTGAAACCTCCTACAGATGTTTTAGAGCGTCTTAGAGGAGGCATCAGCTTGGGCTACAGCTGGCTTGACCCCACGGCTCCTAAAAAGAAGATCGAATCTAATGCAAATTGGAGGTTGAGGATAAACTTCGAACCGGAGGAGATAAGGAGTACAATTTCTTGATGGACGAAATACGTTTTCGTGAAATAGCCTCAGAAGAAAAAGTTCCATTGGGGACCGTCGAGAAGGACTATGCGATCTCATGCGCCCTATATATCCTCTCCAACAGTGGGTTGAGGGACAATCTTGTGTTCAAAGGCGGAACGGCCATAAAGAAGGTCTACTATCCGGAGGCGCGTTTCTCGGAGGACATGGATTTCACAGTCCTATCCATAGGTGAAGAGGATGTTATTTCAAAATTACACCATCTATTCCTCGAAAGAGCTGTGGAGATAATATCCTTCGGAAGAGCCTACGAGGAGCGTTTCTCCAAGACGGGCAGGAGGCTCAGGCTCCCCTTCACAGGGCCTCTGAGATACAGGAACAGCATCAGGATCGACCTGTCTTTCAGAGAAGACATCATCCTGGAGACAAAGAGACAAGCCATCCTCCATAAATACGGCGACGCCCTCTCAACGGAACTGAATGTCCTCGATTTCACGGAGATAATCGCGGAAAAACTGAGAGCTCTTATGGAGAGAGGATATCCTCGAGACTACTACGATTTATGGTTCCACATAGATCGGATCCAAGATAAGATCGCTCTCAGGAAGTTGACTGAGAGAAAGTGCGCTCAATTAAACATCGAATACAGGCCAAGCGTCATCTTTGAAGAAAGCATTCTCGAACGCGTCGAATCATTGTGGAGGACTCAATTACAACACCTGCTACCAAATTATATCGATTTCAGAAATATACTACCAGAGCTAAAAGCTAAACTGAATTTTCTATAATACTACCAATATTGTAATGTTATTGAAAAGTTGGTAACGTGATTGTATTAAATATTGTTTGGCGCCTGTCGAGAGGGCAAAGGAGCTCAGGGCGAGGGGCAGGCTGAGACCGCCGGATGCGCTTCGGGTGGCGGCCTGCCTGGTGGAAGGGGGAGCGCGTTTGTCACGAACGATGAGCGCCTGAGAGATATCGAGGAATCGGAGATCATTATAATGAAGGACTACCTGTGAGATGCTTCGCCCTCTATAAATCTAAACTACTGAGTTATCGATCGTCGAGATAATGGTTTGTGCTGGCGTTTTCGATTAATATCCTTCGGGGTTAGTGTTGGCCGACGGACTGTTCGGGCAGTTTTTCTTCTTGGATTCCGGCCCTTAGGATGGGGTCAGCGATGGCATACTGGCCGTTTGCCTTCTCGACGAGGTTGAACTGGGTGAGCCTGTCGAGGAGGGTGGCGACGGCATGGCTGCTGAGTGCTCTGCCCTCCTTCGCCTCGATGATGCCCTTTATCTGGGTCCAGCTGGCGTTCGCGGCCGTCGAGAGGAGGTTGAGGATGACGCCGTACCTGGGCGAGTATTCGACGAGCCTCATGACCTCGGAGCGTGCAAGTTTGCCTCCTTCTCGGATGGTCTCCTCGACGAGTTCGCTTGAGCAGCCTCCCGCGTCCCTGCACTTCGCCCCGAACAGAGTGAGCCAGCCAATGACCCCGTCCATGCCGACGACTGCCCGACGGATGATCTCTTCCGAGCATTCTGCCTTGATCTGTCGGAATCCGGCCCTCAGGAACCCAGTGGATTCGTCCCTCGTGAGGTTGCGCATCCTGATCTCGGTGTAATGCCTGCCGTACAGCGGAGATTGGGGCTCGTCTAAGCCGAGGAAGCCGAAGAGAAGGCCGACCTCGGAGCCGGTCACCACGACGACGATGTTCCTGTCGACGTCCGTGACGTGGGCGAGGAGGCGGAGGAGCTCCTTGTCTCCCCTTATTGCCTGTATCTCGTCGAAGGCGGCGATAAATCGCTTCTTGTTCTTCTCAGCCCAGCTGTTTATCCTGTCGAAGAGCTCGGGGAGGCTTACACCCTCTCTGCTCCAGTCGAGGCTGATGGAGCTTCCGATCAGTTGGATTCCCTTCAGGTGCCTCACCTGCTCCGCCAGCGCGTGAAACCACTTCCTATCGATCTTGTTCAGCCCCAACTCGAGCCTGCGGATGATGTCCGCTCGTGACGGGTTGTAGGGAAGCTCTCGGAGGTCCATGAATATGAAGGGGATGTTGGCTTCTCCGAGCGCCACGTTGAGGAAGGAGGTCTTTCCTGTCCTGCGCGGACCCACGACGACGATCATTGGGGAGTATTCGAGGGACTCGGAGAACCTCTTCAGTTCCTCCTCTCGGTCGTAGAGGTCCTCCCTGTTCACCTTGGGCCTCGGGTCGAAGTACAAGTATCCCCACCCATACTTAGTATCCCCACCCATACTAGATAAGCTATACGTCGTAATAGATGGGCAGTCGCCTGTTCCCAGGCGAACTGAAACGGGGATGTATTTGTTTCCTATTTCGACGCTTGGGAAGAAAGGGGGAGCGCGTTCGTCACGAACGACGAGCGCCTGAGTGGGATCGAGGAACCGGAGATCACTATAATGAAGGACTACCTAAGAGACAAATCTGCCAATGTATTCTAGTATCCCTACCCATACTTGGTATCCCCACCCATACTAAATTGGCTATGTATCGCCCGATATGGGCAGAAGGAGATAATATTTCTGAGAGTTGTGACCGCAGCTTTTCTTAGGCCTTATACACTTTACAAAGGAAGCCCCTTAGATTGGTTGAACCCATCGCCGGGCAGTGAGGCTCCGATCTCGATGTGAGGATGTTCAGGTTTGACACATTCCAATCGTATAGGTTGGATGATCCCTTCTCCGGGAACCACCAGCCGAAGGCGGCGACAACGACTCTCGGGTCCAGGTCGGGGTTCGAGCGTAGCTTCTGTAATATTCTTCCCCGAGGCGTCTCGATGTATACCGAGTCGCCGTCTTTTAGGCCCAGCCTGGAGCAGGTCTCAGGGTTGAGCTCCGCCACCGGTTCCGGGGAGAGCCTCCTGAGGCTTGGGATGTTCCTGTGGCTGGCGTGGTAGTAGTATGGGTTCTTGTTGTTGGTCAGCACGAGGGGGTATTCTTTGGCTTGATTGGGTGAGCCGAAGGGGGTCTCATCCGGCTCATTGTACGTGGGAAGCGGGTCTATACCCAGTTCATGGAGCCTCTCGGAGTATAATTCGACCTTCCCCGAGGGCGTGCGGAAGCCTTTAGACTCGTACTTCCTGTATTTCTGTTCGGCCCATACTATCCTTTTTTCGGCCAGTTCTTTGTATGTCAGGTGGGCCGGTTTGAGGATGGCTTCGAAGGCTTCGACCTCGCTCTTCCAGAAGTACTCCCCGTATCCGAGCCTCGCCGCGATCTCGTTTATCCACTGGAGGTCCGATCTGCACCCCCCGGGGGGATCCACGATTTTGGGTCGAGCTGCGACGCATCCAGAGAGATCCACGAGGTCGTCGTATTCGAGGTTGGCCGCCACCGGCAGGACGATGTCTGCGAAGGCCGCCGTCGGCGTCATGAACAGCTCGGCGACCACGAGGAAATCCAGCTTTTTCAGGGCCTCGTACGTCTCTGAGGCGTTTGCGTATGTCAGAAGCGGATTGCTGCCGAAGACCAGACCCGCCTTCACGGGGTATGGCTCGTCGTCGAGGATGGCTCTGATGGCCTCCTGGTATGGAACGATGTTGGCCTCTATTGCGATTTTGTATTTGGCCCCAATTGGCGTCTTCTGTCTCCTCTTGGATCCCTTGAAAAGGCCGAACTCGTAGCCGCTCATTGTTGGTATGGTGCCGGGGATGATCTCTCCGCCCCGGACGTCTATGTTTCCAGTGATGGCCCTGAGGATGGCTATGGCCCTGCAGGTTTGAAAGGAGTTGCTCGTCTGATCCAGGGCGTTCCCCCACTGTATGGCGGCCGGCTTCAGTGTGGCGTACAATCGGGCCGCCCTCTCGATTTGAGACACGGGCACCCATGTCATCTCGGCCACGTATTCCGGCTCGATATCCACTACGTGCTCCCGCAGCCTCTCGAAGCCGATGGTCCACCTTTCCACGAACTCGTTGTCGTAGAGTTCGTCGCGGATTATCACGTTCAGGAGGCCGAGGGCGAGGAGGCCGTCGCTTCCCGGCCTTGGCTTGATCCACATCTCGGCTCTCGAGACCTGCGGTATCCTCATGGGATCTATGACTATGATCTTCGTGCCGCCCTCGAATACCCGGCGGTACTCCGCCGGAGAGCCCTCTGAGCCCGTCCGGAGGGAGTTCCTCCCCCATACGATGAGACACTTTGGCGGGTGCTTGTAGTCGATCTGTGTTGAGTTGCCGTAAGTGTATATCGCAGCCATGGTCCGGGGGGCATGACATACATTGTCTGTGATGACGGTGTTGGGCGTTCCCACGACGCTGGCCAGCCTTTGTACAAAGAATCTCTCGAGGCCCCTGTATGCCCCGAGGAAGAAGAGGATGGACTCTTCGCCGAATTCCTCAATGTACGTCTTTATCTTTTGTGAGATGAGGTCTAAGGCCTCGTCGGTTGAGATGCTCTCCCATTCGCCGCTTCCCTTATCGCCGACCCTCTTCAGAGGGAATTTTAAGCGATCTGGGTGGTACAGCAGCTCCGGTATCGCGCGGCCCTTCGGGCAGATGATCCCTTTGTTGAACTCGCAGTCGGGGTCTCCCTCGATGTTGGTTATTCTGCCGTCTTCTACGACAACCTCTATGCCGCAGGTTCCGCTGCACATACGTTTGCAGAAGGTCTTAACTACCTTCGACAATTCGCTGTGACCTCTCGGGCTCCAGCGCATGTATGTACCTGTTTAATGTTATTTATGTCTGATTATTCCATCGTGTGCACGACACGTCGGAATTTAAGGTCCTTAAAAATCAAGACCCTTTTCCGTGGCTGGGCTACTCGAGGATTATGCCGGTCACCTTCAGCTGCTTGTTGAGCCGCTTCGTCACAGTCAAGCCTCCAGATGCCACTTCAGCCCTTCGATGTGCCTGTATTCTGCGTCCGCTTCAACATTTACTAGTTTATATGCTAAGACCTGTTCCAGCCACTCGTCGCTTGTTGCAAGTATATCGCATTGTCGACTGCGATGACATAGCAGTATATTAGGAAGGGGTCAAAGCTCGGGTCAAAGACGTAGATGTTTTTAATGTTTATGTTGCCGCTACCGCTTCTGTACACGTCTGCGATGACCATCCCCATGGGGGATAGGATCCTGTAACTTAAACTAGTGACAACGTCGTCGGACTCGGCCAAGCGGCGACCTTGAGGGTCATCGATGCGATATTTCAAACCCTCAACTAGCTCAATGGGTTTGATTGTGGCCATTAGATCTCCCTGGGTGTCGTAAACCACGTATTTCATCATTTTTCTTTGGATTATGCCTTGGCGTTTTCCATCCGTTGCCTCGAACACGAATTTTGAATACGTTAGCTCGAATGCATACTTTGTTAGCTCGATGGGTAGATTATCCAAGAACATTGAGCCCAGCGCCTGTTTTATGGTACCCACAGGGGTTTCATCTGGGTCTCCCTTCTCCCTATTTACGCGCAGCATTAGGATTCCTTGTTCATCTTTGATCTCGTAGTGTCCCCTATCTGGAGGACAAGCGACCATGTATCGCTTTACGGGAGTTTCTGTACTTTTACTTACATCAACACGGGTGGGCTGCGATTCTTGCTGTAATTCTCTTCCGAGGCTTCTTACCATAGGAGTGGCTATGAGAATAATAAAAATGCTGGGCATCACTACCCAGAGAACCCGCCCAGCAACTGGCATTTTTGGTATGTATATGCCAGCGAATATGAATATTCCACAGACGAGACACATGATAAGGCCAGTAGACCAAGATTTTCCGCTCATGACTTATCCTCCTTTACTCTGAAGATAGTTAAGCTCTAACAATCGAGCGGAAAGTCGTTCTCAAATCTGTAACCCTATCTTCTGTGCACCGCGCCCGGGAAAAGGCAGCGCACGTGAATGGATGGTGAATGCGCGCACGCGACGGCCTGCGCCTCCTCCACCACGGCCTCTGCCGCCACCAAAGCCTCCGCCGCCAGCACGGCCTCCGCCTCCACGTTTGGGGCCTATGCCTCCTCCTCCGCCTGCGCCACCTGCCATTGGCCTAGCGGCGATCATAGGGTGGAAGTGCGTGTGAGCGCTGGTGGCCACAACCGCAGCGTCGAGCTTGATGTTAAACTCCTTCATCGCGTTCGCCACCTTGTCTCCGACGCCGAGCGCCGTGCCGTATACGAGCCAGCTCCCCCACATTGATATGTCATCGGTGGAGTACTTGCTCAGCTGGGAATGGTCGCTGAGGTGAGCGCGGAAAGCGTCCCATTCCAGCTTCTCCTTATATATACCATCCCTCCATCTCCCGAACAGCGTGGATGGGAAGGCGTAGGCGATGGCTACCTGGAGAAGGGCTACGACGCCGAGTATGATTGGTGTTACCAAGAGATTCGAAACAACTGGCGCCCAGAGATAGATGAGCAGCGATGTAGCAAAGAGAAGGCCATCGATCGCGATGAAATACATGACCCGCTGTCTTCCTTGAATAAGGAAGGAATCTGAAACTTTTTTTACAACCTTTGAAGTCTTAATAAATGTTAGATAAAACAATATTAATCCGTAAAAAATAATAAAAAAAATATTTAACCCAAAGAACATTTGAAAATCAATATAACCAGAAGCCGTCCCAATCACTAAGAGCATTAATGCCACAAGGGGAATTGCATAAATGTCTGATGAAATACCTTCTGTGCGGGAATGAGTGAGGGCAAATAACTCTTTCTGAGCAAGTGTCACCCGATTATCCAGTTCCTTCAGGGTATCTGTGTCGAAATATATTTGAGGATTAGAGGGTGAAGTAACGTCCAATGTCCCGAGCTTGCGAAGTAACTCGATGACCCTTTGCTCGTAGCTGTCCTCGACGTTTGTGTCTAGGATGTAGATTTTCATACCTCCCTCCTTGGGTTCGATCCTGATCTTTTTCATCCTGTCAAGGTCTAGGAGGGTCGCGTAGAAGCTGTTCTCATCTAAGTCCGAGACGCCCTTCCTGAACACGAGGTTGACGAGCCACGGCTTCCTATCCGGGTTGGGGATAGTGCTCAGATACCTTGGGACGGTGACATCCTCTTCCCGCCCGTACCTCATCCACAAGCCTAAAAATAGGAATGGTGTCAGGATGACGGCCGCCTTCGCCGCGGACCCCAAATCATAGGCGGCCCAGTACTGAGTGCTGTATAGGCTGTTTGCCTGCTCCGTCAGGCTCTTGATATCCAAATACTCGCTTTGATACGTCTTGAAGCCGTGTGTCCCGGTATTCATCAGCACCTCGAACTCCAGCAGCTCGTTCTCAGCCGAGCTCCCGGAGATGACAATGTCGTCTCCCTCATGAGCTACCCGGAGGCTCGGGGGATGCTGGTAGACCTCTGCGATGTAATCCGCATCCTCCAGTACTATCCTCACGTTCTTGTAGGGCATGTGCTCTCTCGCCAGCATCAGGTTGAGGTGGTCGTGGACGGAGTCTGAATCCAGCAAGAGGTTAATCTTGAAGGTGTAGCTTATAGTATAACTCCTCCGAGGGAAGTCGCTGCGGCTGTAGCAGCCCGCCTCATTAAGGTAGGCGTTCTCACTGATGGTGTTTATATCATCACCGCTGGCTTGGCCTGAAAGGATGGTCACTTGGCCTGCGAAGTTCTTGACGTAGGCGATTGATCCAGGTGGGGCGTCGACAGTCATTAAAACTATGTTGTCTTCTCCTCGTCCATAGATGTCAAAGTTGAGGTTCTCGTCCCAGTACCTGAAGAGCATCATGGTCGTCGATGACTTGAGCGCATAGATGTACGTCTCGTCCAGTGTTCCGTCCGGGTGCAGGGTCGCGGTGTATTGCTCGATGGCGTCTCCGCTTCTGTCCTTTGCTGAGATGAGTGGGATGGCGAGTATTCCCGAGACGCCCAAGGCGAATGTGATGGCTACTAGGATACCGACTAGCTTTATGTCACCCGTCCCGCTGACTCGCCTCACCTTGTCAGATTTATCGTTTGGAGGTCCTAGCACTGCCTTTCTTCACCTGGTTACTGCTCCATGCCATAATACTCCAGTAGGAAGGGAAGCCACTCTGTCTCCTTCGCAAAAGACACTTCATTCTGGTAATACACTCCGTAAAGCCACATGTTGTGGTTCATGGAGCCCAGGGACGATGGGAAGAATATGCCGAGCCCGTGAGCCTGCATCATCGAGAACTGAAAGCTGCAATTCATGTAGACCGCGTCGTCTATGGCTTCCATGACAGCATCAGCCTTTTGAGGAATTTCCTCATCAAGGATTTCGCCGCCTATCTTCTCAACGAAGGTGTATAGATCTATGTCGGCTTCCCAGCCGAACATGGGCATCCCCATGATGCTCGCGGCTCTTGCGTTCGTAATGACTCCCCGGTATGTTTCGATACCGACTTTGAGCGATAGTACGAGTTCATTCAGCGAATCCACGATGCGGTTGACCCCATCAAGCTTGATCGCAGAGAGCGTGGGGAAGGCCTCAGTGTATCCTCCGCCGCCTGTCCCATTCTTCTTTATGTATGCGCCAACATACGCGTCTACAACATACTCTGCAAATTCCTCGTTGGATATACCGGGTTCGTATTCGAGTTTTTCGATTATTTTATCATACGTTAAGCCGTGGTAGGTCATGTAATCCTCGGTTCCGATCAGGATGTCAGCGACGTCTCTGTAATAGTATGCTACCTCGATCATGCCCTGGACGCAGGCGTCGAAGGCCAGTATGTCTATCCTTTTATTCTTATTTTTATTGTCGAGGACAGGCACCAGTTCGTTGTGGTAGAGGAAGCCTCTTTCCTCATCGGGGTTGTTTGTGTGTTCATCTCTACAGGTGCCTCTGAAGTCGTCTCCATGATCCCAAATAACGAGGAAATAACGGTTCGCCGCATAGTTCGTGAAAACATAGTCTAGGAACGTACCTATCGTATTTGGGTCGCCCATGTCAACTTCTAGGCCGTTTAACGAAAAATCGGTCAAAGGAATCAGGGCCCCTCCTTCTAACTTGTATGTGATTACCGGCTCTTCGTACGTGTCGTAGAGTATTACCACATTTACATTAATATTGGAGTCTACTTGCATAATCTCTGCTAGGTCTTCTTCAGCGTAGACGCCGAGGTTGTTGTCGGCGTCTAGGTAAAAGATGAATGCCCAGTCTTTATTTTGAACCCGGCCAAAGGATAGTGGTGTTCCACTGAAAACCAGCAGTGCAAGGATGATTACTGAAAAAATCTTGACTTTATTCATTTTTACCAACTTCCTTGATCATGATTATAAACTATAGAAACAATATGTTTTATTATTTTGTTAAACTTTTGTTTTTCATGCAGTAATATTGTGTATTTAGATATAGTTTTTAAAATCATTCTTTAAAAAAAGTTATATATAAATAAAAAAGCCCATCTTATATTATTTTTTAATGATTTTTAATAAAATATATTTTTATTATTTATAATTAATATAAATATTGTTAAAATAGTTAAAATATTTAAATAATAAATATAAATATTTATCTACAATAATCTAATGTTAGGAAAATTATTTAAACACTTACTCATGTGATGTCTCGGTTTAACTTCTAATTACCAAAAGTTGTTTTATAGTAAAACTTAACTCCAGGTTGGTAGCGATAAAAATACGAAAAGGTTGAGGTGAAGGGAATGAAGTGGAGATATGCCATAACATACGGAAAAATGAGGCCCGGCTGGACTTTGGAACAGATTGAGAAGGACATGGCGAAGTACAAGGCGGATGTCGAGAAGGGAGGGGTCAAACTGGTCTTCTGGGGCCACCCCTACGGGGTCTCCGAGAACATGGTCGTGGTGTTCGACGTGGGGGGAAACATGGATGCGTATCTGAAAGCGACGATGGGCGCCTCTGCGCCATACACCGACAGTCGAACGGACTTCGTCGCGGAGCACTAAAACAGCGGAATATTTGGTTGTACCTCGAAAGAAGCTCCTTTTTTTTATTTAGGCTGACTCCAACTTAGGAAGTTACCAAGAACTCAAAGGTCAATCTGCGCACAGGTATCTCTCGTTCTCCTCGATTTTACATTAGTTCGAGGTTTTCTCGCTGACTCCTTTAAAGACTTGTAGATATTTCGATCCCTGTCCGCGTGCTTGGACTCATATTCCTAGACAGTTTTCCCCCTTTCCTACGCATCCGATGACGCAGTAGAATTCGCTGGCCTCGTCTACTAGGTTCTTGAAGCCGTGCTCTTCGTTTGCGGCGAAGTATGCCGCGTCGCCGGCGCTCAGGGTTTCTCCCTTTCCCGTGCCCAGCACCTGGATGCGGCCCTTGGTGACGGCTATCTCCTGCTCCCAGGGGTGCCTGTGGGGGTTCATGTATGCCCCGGGCCTGAAGGTGAAGTGTCTAAGGGCGAAGTTGTGGAGGTACTCGTCCCCCCCGGTTCTCCTCTCCGAGACCCATCTGATCGTCACGCCTTCGGCGTCCTGCCCGTAGGCCTCCCTGACGTCGTA
>CAZPMB010000061.1:0-12706 GCA_964587735.1 uncultured Candidatus Bathyarchaeia archaeon
TCCAGAAGAACATGTGCTGGTACGAGCTCGTGAAGGCGGATACCTGCTACGCGCCCTCCGTCTGCGAGGCGTCTGAGCCGATAGTTATGGCTGCGGAGATGGCCTCCAGAAAATTTTAGGCAAGAAAATAATCCATTTTCTAATAACGCATTTAAGTAGAAACGCTTGCTTCGCTTCAATCGCATGGAGATCACTCACCTTAAATCTTGTATGGCTCACCAAAAACTGGGTTTATGAAATGAAGAACCTCGTAAAGCGCAAGCTGAAGGCCGGGAAGCCAAGCGTCGGGACCTGGATAAGCATTGGCCACCCGGACGTTGCCATGTTCCTCGCAGACCTCGGCTTCGACTGGCTCGTCTGCGACATGGAGCACGGGCCATTCGGCCCCGAGACATACCACTTCATGGCCCAGGCGATGCTCTACAACAGGGAGAGCTGCATGCCGATGGCCAGGATCCCGTGGAACGACCTGATCTGGGCGAAGAAGGCGATGGACGCGGGCGCCACGGGCCTGGTCATTCCGAGGGTGGACACGAGGGAGATGGCAGAGGAGGCCATACGCATCATGAAGTACCCCCCCATAGGCGAGAGGGGAGCCGGGCCCAGGCTGGCGACCTTCAGGGACCCGGACTACTTCGCCACGGCCAACGAGGAGACCCTCGTCGTCGTCATGATAGAGACCAGAAAGGGCATTGAGAACATCGACGAGATCTTCGGCGTCGAGGGTGTAGACGCCTGCTTCGTGGGGCCGTCGGACCTGAGCCTCGACCTGGGCATCCACCGCCAGCACACCCACCCCGCCTTCCTGAAGGCGCTCGACCGCATAGTCGAAGCGGGTGAGGAGCACGGCGTCGCGCCAGGGATGCACTGCACCACGGGCCCCGGGCCGACGAACGTCAACGAGGCGATCGAAAGGGGCTTCCTGTTCTGCGCCGTCGACAGCGACGTCGGGTTCCTCAGAAGCGCCGCGATCTCGGCTCTTGCTGGAATCAAAGGCTGGGAACATGGAGAACCAGAGGAAGGGCCCGAGCTCTAGTCTATGTTAGAGGCTCCAGCGCCAGAGTAATCGAAGACGACCATTTGAACTTCTCCTGGTTTTAATCTTCCCTTTTTTTCACCTACATTATTTTATGGGCTGAGAGAGACATGGGGGTAGGAGAGCCCCGTTGCACATCACAGACAAGATAGAACGGATCCGGAGCAGGTTGAGGACCCATGGAGGAGAGGGCGCAATGGCGGCGGTCGTCATTCTATTCCGGCGGGGCTCAAACGACCTCGAGCTACTACTGGTAAAAAGGGCGTTGATTCTATCCGATCCTTGGTCCGGCGACATGGCCTTCCCTGGAGGGAAGAGGAGCCCAAAAGACGGGGGCCTGATGGAGACTGCCCTCAGGGAGGTTCTGGAGGAGACGGGCATCGACCTGAGATCTGGCAGCCATCTCGGCATGATGGAGACCGTATTCTCTACCGTTAGGCCTGGGATGGGGGTGCTCCCCTTCGTCTTCCTCGTCGATGGTGAGCCCAGGGTGAGGCTCAACGAGGAGCTCTCTACGTTCATGTGGGTGCCTTTGGGGAAGCTGAGCGGATCAAGGGGTAGGGCGTTGGTGAAGAACATGTACGTCCCGGCGTTCCACGTGGATGGGGAGGTGGTCTGGGGGCTCACCTACCGGATGCTGGAGAGTCTGCTGGAAATCGTCGGAGACTAGCCGAGCATCTCCTTTAGGTCCTTAGCCACATCGCCGGGCAGTTTCCCCACGGCAACGCCAGCTCCCTTGAGTGCCCTTATCTTCCCTTCGGCGGTGCCAGAGGAACCCTCGATTATCGCGCCGGCGTGTCCCATCCTCTTCCCTGGTACAGCGGTCCGACCGGCTATGTACGCGGCGACAGGTTTCGAGATTCCGCCTTCGGCGATGAACTCTGCCGCCCTCTCCTCCGCGTCGCCGCCGATCTCGCCCACGAGGGCGACGGCCTCGGTCCGATCATCCTCCTCGAACCACTTAAGCACGTCCACGAAATCGAGGCCAATTATGGGGTCGCCACCGAGGCCGATGCACATCGACTGACCGAGGCCCAGACGGGTGATGTGGGCGGCTATCTCGTAGAAGAGGGTGCCGCTCCTCGAGACGATGCCTACATGGCCCTTCCTGAAGACCTGGGCGGGCATTATGCCCAGCTTGCACTCGCCAAGCCTGATGAGCCCCGGGCAGTTCGGGCCGACGATGGTCGTGCCCCTCAGCCCAGCCCTCGCCACGAGCTCGATGGAGTCCCTCACTGGGATCCCCTCGGTGATGACGACAACGGGGTCAAGGCCGGCCTCGACCGCCTCCAGGGAGGCGTCAAGGGCGAAGGGGGCCGGCACGAAAACTATCGACGCGTTTGGCTTGTGCACTTCCATGGCCTCTGCGACGGTGTCGTACACCGTGACCCCTTCCACCTCCTGGCCGCCCCTACCCGGAGCCGAGCCGGCCACGATCTTGGTGCCGTAGTCTAGCATGAGCCTCGTGTGGAACCTACCCTGGGTGCCGGTTATCCCCTGGACGAGGACTTTGGTGTCGCCGCCCACGAACTTGACCAGATCTATCCACCCCCCACGAGGGTGACTACCCTCTCGGCCGCTCCCTCCATCGTGTCCAGGGCCTCGATCCCCGCCTCGCCAAGGATTCTTCTGCCCTCCGCCTCGTTGGTCCCGCTCATCCTGACGACTATCGTCTTGTTGGAGCCCGTCCTCTCCCTGGCATCGACGATGCCCCGGGCCATCTCATCGCATCTTGTGATGCCCCCGATGATGTTGACGAACAGCCCCTTAACCCTCGGGTCGGAGAGGATGAAGGAGATCCCGGCGCCGATCCTCTCGGCCGACGCGCCTCCCCCCAAATCCAGGAAGTTGGCTGGCCTCCCCCCGTTCAGGGTCACCGTGTCGATCGTGGCCATGGTGAGGCCAGCGCCGTTCCCTACGACGCCTATGTCTCCGTCCAGCTCGATGTAGGTCAGGCCGAGGCCGCGGGCCTCCCTCTCCCTCCCCGAGAGCTCAGAGGCTTCGACTACACGGGACACCTCGGCGAGCTCGGGGTGCCTGAACAGGGAGTTGTTGTCGACGTTCAACCTCGCGTCGGCGGCGACGAAGCCGGCCTCGGTCACGGCGAGAGGGTTGATCTCGGTGAGCTCCGCGTCCATCTCCAGGGCTACCCTGTAGAGCCTGAGGACTATCTCTGCTAGGGAGCTCATCTCCCGCCCTGAGTATCCCAAGCGCTTGGCGATCAAGCGCGCGTGATAGGGCCTTAGGCCGCCGATAGGGTCGACTGTGTGCCTCACAATCTTCTCGGGCGCCCTCCTCGCGACCTCCTCGATGTCGACGCCGCCCTCGGACGACGCGAGGATCGCGTAGGACCTGCTTCTCCTGTCGACGATTATGCCGACGTAGAGCTCCTTCTTTATGCCCAGCTTCTCCTCCACCAGGACCTTGGTTATCTCGAAGTCCTTCAGCCTGCTGCCCAGAAGCCTCCCCGCGACACCGGCGGCCTCCTCCGGCGTGTCAGCGAAGAGGATCCCGCCCGCCTTCCCTCTCCCCCCGACCGGGAGCTGCGCCTTCACGGCAACCGGGCCCCCCACCGCCTCAGCCGCCTCCCGTGCTTCATAGGGCGTCTCTGCCACGCCACCCCTCGGCGTTGGTATCTCGAACTTTCGGAAAACCTGCTTGGCCAGGTATTCGAGGAGCTTCAATCACGCCTCGCCTCGGGTCACCTAATTCGAGGATTGACCTCGCTCTTAATTAATTTGTAATTCCACACGGTTTCAGGGGTTCAAGCAGGGCCTGTAGGCTACTTTCCCCTGATCGTCCTCCGCTCATGGTCGCACAGGCCCGCTATCGGGCACTCCGAGCACCGGGGCCTGCCCGCCTTGCACGTGTGCTTCGCAAGGAGCCAGAGCAGCCCCGAGGCCCTCTCCCTGATGGACTCCGGGATGAAGGACATCAGGGCCCTCTGGGTGTCCCCGTATCCCGCGTTCGGCTCAACGAGGCCGAGGCGCTTCGCCAGCCTGTCCATGTGGGTGTCGATGGGTATCACCTCACGGTAGGAGTGCTTTGTCGTTAAGAGGACATCGGCGGTCTTGTCCCCTATCCCCGGTAGCTCCATCAGCCTCTCCTTCGCCTCCCCTTTCGGCATCCTCAGGATGGGAGACAGGTCGCCTCTGTAGTCGTCGAGAACGGCCCTTGAGAACTTCTTGATCCTCCTCGCCTTCACCCTGTAGAGCCCGCCGCTCCTGATGGCCTCGCCCAACTCCCCCTCGTCGGCCCCCGCCAGCGCCTCCGGCGTGACCTCGAACCTGGAGGATAGGCCCCTGTAGGCCCTTATGCAGTTCGCCTCGGTCGTGTTCTGGGAGAGGATCGTGACGACGATGTTCTTGAAGGGGTCCTTGTCCAAGTCATCGGGGTACATGCCCTCCGGCCACCAGTACCTGCTGTATCCGTTTTCAAGGGCTACCATCGTCTCCAGGGGCAAGTTCTTCACTGTTCGGGTCATCCTTGTTACTATCAGGTTAGATTGACGATATGAGGCTATCCCTTCTCAATGGCTTAAGTGGGCGTAGAGGCATGTCCGTCATTCATAAATACGCGATGGCGCCAAAGGTTGGGTCGGTCCGATGTCGGTAGCTGCTCCGGAGAAGCCAGGGAAGGAGGTCGCTAAACCCCTCAGGTTCGTGGTCCAGATGCACGAGGCGACCCGCCTTCACTGGGACTTCAGATTGGAGATGGAGGGCGTGCTGAGGAGCTGGGCCATCCCCAAGGAACCGCCGACCACGCCAGGTGTCAGGAGGCTCGCCGTGGCCGTGGAGGACCACGGCCTCGACTACATCGGCTTCGAGGGCACCATCCCGGAGGGGGAGTACGGTGCCGGGAAGGTCGAGGTCTGGGACAGGGGCGCCTACGAGCTGGAGAGCTTACAGCCAGACAAGCTCGTGTTTGAGCTCCACGGGGAGAAGATGAAGGGCAGGTACACGCTTGTTCGATTCACCGACAAGGAAGAGAACTGGCTTCTATTCAAAACCAAAAAATCCTGAAGAATCCCCTAAATCACGTTTTTTTTAAAAAGGAGAGTCGTTCTCCCACAGCCCTTTTTCCTTTCACCCTAGGATGGCCTTCAGGTCCTCATCCGGGGTCGTTATGGGCATTATGTTGAACTTTTCGACGAGGACTTTGAGGACGTTTGGGCTCATGAAGGCGGGGAGGCTAGGACCGAGCCTTATGTCCCTTATGCCTAGGCTGAGCAGCGTCAGCAGGATGGCCACAGCCTTCTGCTCGTACCACGAGAGGATAAGGCTCAGGGGCAGTTCGTTCACGCCTACGCCGAAAGCACTGGCTAGCCCCGATGCTATCTGGATGGCGGAGTAGGCGTCGTTGCACTGGCCGACGTCCATCAGCCTTGGTATGCCGTCGATCTCCCCGATCTCCTTGCCGAAGAACCTGAACTTGCCGCAGGCCAGCGTCAGAACCACGGTGTCCTTCGGCGTCCTCTCGACGAACTCCGTGTAGTAGTTCCTGCCGGCCTTCGAGCCATCGCAGCCCCCGACGAGGAAGATGTGCCTAATCTTCCCTTTCTTTACGGCCCTGACGATCTTGTCGGCGATCCCTAGGACGTACTCGTGGGCGAACCCCACTTTGACGGTCTTCCCCAGGCTATCGTCCGGGAATCCCGGCATCTCCAGGGCTTTTTCGATGACGGGGGTAAAGTCCTTGTCGGCGATGTGTCTTACCCCGGGCCACCCCACCATCCCCGTGGTGAATATGTTGTCCCTGTACGAGTCCATAGGCTTCTGGAGGCAGTTGGTGGTCATCAGTATGGCCCCTGGGAAGCCCACGAACTCCCTTGTCTGGTTCTGCCACGCCGTTCCATAGTGCCCGTAGAAGTGGGGATAAGCCTTCAGCCTCGGGTACCCGTGGGCGGGCAGCATCTCCCCGTGGGTGTAGATGTATATGCCTTTGCCCTTAGTCTGCTTTAGAATCTCCTCTAGGTCCCTGAGGTCATGGCCCGAGACAAGGATCGCCTTCCCTTTCCTGTGCCCCAGGGGGACCCTCGTCGGAGCCGGGTGACCATAGGCGCCGGTGTTCGCCTGGTCAAGGAGCCTCATCGCCCTCAGGTTCGCCTCTCCGCACCTCAAGACGAGGCCCATCAGCTCTTCGACCCCCAGGCTGTCGTCGGCGGTGGCCGCCAGCCCCTCTTGAATGAACCTCGTTATCTCGTCGTCCACGTGGCCAAGGATGTAGGCGTGGTCCGTGTAGGCGGCTATGCCCTTTATGCCGTAGGTGATTGTCCAGCGCAGTGAAAGAACATCGGGATCTATATTTGGATCTGATTTTATGCCAACAGATTCACCTTGCCTAATCAGACCCTTCAGGGTGGATTTCGGAACGAACTTCGCAGGCCCCTTCTTATATTTCAAAACGACTCCCGCGTTCACTAGCCTGTCCATGAGCCCGTCTCGAAGCTCCACTGTTCTGTTGATGAGCTCAACGAACCTCGCGGGGTCGAAGTTCACGTTTGTGAGGGTTGCGAAGGCGGCCTCGCAGGTGAACCTGTTCACCTCCGCGTCCTCCATCCCATGTTTCCTGGCCTCTACCGCCACCTGGGAGAGGCCCTTCAGGGCGTGGATGAGGAGGTCCTGGAGGGCCGCGACATCGGGGCTCTTGCCGCAGACGCCGAACTCCGTGCAGCCCGTCCCCCTCGCCGTCTGCTCGCATTGATAACAGAACATATAACACACCTTATCTGAAGATTTCTTCATATGAAGAAGAATTCATATATTTATAAACATTCCTCCTAGCCCAACAGCCCCTAGGAAACGTTTATATTCATATGAGATATATTTCATATGAAATAATATTCATATGTGGTTTCGGCGATGAAGAAGGGTTTGAGCGAAACCTGCCACAGGTTCTTCTCGATCCTTGGCAATCCCACCAGGCTGGCGATCCTCGAGGCCCTCGGCGAGCGGGCGATGAACGTCACTCAGATCTCAGAAGCCCTTGGCCAGGAGCAGAGCATGGTCTCCCACAACCTGGGACCCCTGGTCCAGTGCAGGTTCGTCAACGTGGAGAGGAGCGGGAAGGAGAGGATCTACTCGGTCAACCACGAGACCATGGACGCCCTGTTCAAGGTTGTGGAGGACCACGCCGCCAGGTTCTGCCCTACGGGCGGTAAGTGCAACGCCGTGAGGGACTGAGATGGTCCTCAGGGAGATAGTCCGGATAGACGAGGGGCTCTGCGACGGCTGCGGGATCTGCGTTCCCAGCTGCGCCGAGGGAGCCCTGCAGATAATAGACGGCAAAGCCCGGCTCATCAGCGAAGACCACTGCGACGGCCTCGGTGCATGCATCGGACGCTGCCCGAGAGGGGCCATCAGCGTCGTCGAGAGGGAGGCTGAGCCATTCGACGAAGAAGCTGTCCATGCCAACTTCGATGAAGAAGAGATCCAAAAAGCAGGGGAAGGGGTTCTTGTGTGCGGCTGCCCCTCGAATGCGGTCCAGGCGTTCGAATCGAGTCAGACGCAGACAGTCGAAAGCTCAGCCCTCAGGCAGTGGCCGGTGCAGCTCAACCTAGTGCCGACGGAGGCGAAGTTCTTCGAGGGCGCGGATCTGCTCGTTGTCGCAGACTGCGTTCCCGTCGCCTACCCGAACCTCCACGCCTCCCTCCTCCCGGATAAGGCGATCGTGATCGGGTGCCCCAAGTTCGACGACGCAAGGCGCCACACTGAGAAGCTGGCGGAGATTCTGAAGAGGAACGGGGTGAGGAGCGTGACCGTCGCCCGCATGGAGGTTCCCTGCTGCTCCGGGCTTGAAAGGATCGTCGAGAGAGCTGTTGAGGCTTCGGGGAAAAAGGTCCCCCTGAGGCGCCACGTAGTCACTGTCAGGGGGGAGATGCTGTGAGCCTGAGGATCCGGAGGCCCGCGCCGACCAACCCCCAGACCTGTCCCGGCATAAGAGACTTCATCAGGCCCACAATGAGGTACGTGAAGTGCCACGAGTGCGGAGGGGACGTGGAGATCTGGAGCGACGAGGAGAAGGGCGTCTGCCTGGCCTGCGGGGCCGAGTGGGTCAGGCCGGATAAAGAGGCATCGTGTCTAGATTATTGCGAATACGCCGACAAGTGCCGGGAGATCATCAACTCTAAAAAACGCTGAAGCTGCTCACACGTCGCTCCCAGACGGTTTCCTACGAAAGACTCTCAAGGAGTTTCCTGGCGTCCGATGGCGGGTGCCCAGAATAGAACTTACCGAAGTAACCGTAGACATCGATGGACTCTTTTTGGAACCCTCGTATCCTCGTCGCCCAGTCGCCGATCTCGCCGCTCATGTCCCGTTCCACCCTTCCCGTATCGCCCCTTACCTTACCCCTCTCGCCCTGCCATCGGATGTAGGTGAAGCCTGAGGTCACCTTGTGCTCCATCAGCATGTCGGGATGCCCCGTGAGCGTGAGGGCAATGTTGTTTTCTCTGAGCATTTCATACACTTTTTCATTGAGCCAGCTTCTGTGCCGGAATTCGACAGCGTATAAATGGCCCTCTGGGAGGTTTTCTAGGAAGGTCCTCAGCGCATCGCGCTTTTCGACATCGAAGTTGGGTGGGAACTGAAGCAGCAGGGGGCCCAGTTTACTGCCAAGGCTTGACACCCTCTCGATAAAAGCTCCTAACTTCCCTGGATCGTCCCCGAGCTTCCTCCCGTGGGTTATGGCCCTCGGAAACTTGGCGGCGAACTTGAAGTCATTAGGAGTCTGCCTTCTCCATTTTTCCACCGTCTCCTCGTACGGTATTCTGTAGAAGGTGCTGTCTATCTCGACGGAGTTGAAGCGCTTCGCGTACTCTGAAAGGTAGTCTCCCGGGTTGGTCCCCTCAGGGTAGAAGTTGCCCACCCAGTGGTCGTAGCTCCATCCCATAGTGCCTATACGGGTCTCAACCATCCTTTCCCCCTGCCTTCAGCAGGAGCCACTCGTTCTCCTTCCCTTTCTTGAGCCTGACGAGGACGTACTTGCCACTGAGCCTCTCGCCCTGGAGGACGAACTCTATCTTGTCGTCTTCCCACTTCAACGGCTCGTAGACACCCTTGTCCCAGATCCTCACGGTCCCGGCTCCGTACTGCCCCTCAGGTATCGACCCCTCGAACCCGGCGTAGTCAATGGGGTGGTCCTCCACCTCGACGGCGAGCCTCCTGACGTTCGGCCTAGTGGGTGGCTCCTTCGGCACCGCCCAGCTCTTCAGCACGCCGTCCCTCTCAAGGCGGAGGTCGTAGTGGAGCCTCCTCGCGCTGTGCTCCTGGACGACGAAGGTCTTCCCGATCCCCTTTGCCCTACCCCCTGTGGGCTCGGTGGTCACGCTGAAATCCCTCTTCGACGCGTACTCCTTCAATCCGCTAGGCGCTATCTGGTCGATTGTGCATTCTCTTGGTTCCTTGTCCGGTCTGAGGCCGTGGAACCGGGCCATTCGCAGCATTCCGTCTCTCGTGACTGATTGGTATCCGACCTCACAGACGAGCTCGGGCCTGAGCCATGTGGGCTCCACAGACGTCTCCGCCCCGGGGATGGTCTCACGGTCCGTTTCCAGCTCTTTGAAACTCGCCTTTAGGCTCTCCAGATCTCCCTGGGTGAATCCAGTGCCCACCCTTCCGACATAAACGGCTTTGCCATCGTCGTACAGCCCCAGGAGCAATGCCCCAAATGTGCTCTCCCTGCTCCCCTCGCCTCGGGTGTACCCGAAGACGACGCAGTCGCAGCTCCTGACCCTCTTGATCTTCAGCCAGCTTCCGCTCCTCCCCTGCTCGTAGCGACTCAGCTTCCTCTTGGCGATCACGCCCTCAAGCCCCCTCCGGATTGCCGCCGTGTAGTAGGCTTCCCCCTGCCCTTCGATGAAGTCCGAGAGGACCACATACCTTCCCTCCCTGAGACTGCCTTTCAGCATGGTCTTTCTCTCGTTCAGCGGCTTGTCGACGAGGGATTCGCCATTCTTCTCTAGGATGTCAAAGACGATGTAGGTGGCGGGGAGGGTTCTCGAGAGGCGTTCTATCTCCTTCTGAGAGTTAGCCTGGTTTCGCTTCATGATGGCCTGAAAATCGACCTTGCCCTCCCTTATAACAACTATCTCGCCATCGAGGACGACGTTCTTGGCCAGGTCCCTCAACTCCTCGAGCTCTGGGAATTTTTCTACCAGCTCTTTGCCGCTTCTGCTCCTTATGCTCAGGACTCCATCGAGGTAGCTGATGGCCCTTATTCCGTCCCATTTAACCTCATAGATCCATTCTGGCGAGGAGAAGGGGGAGTCCGCGTCCCTCGCGAGCATGGGTTTATACAGTATCATTTCCGCTGGAGCTGCTGAAGCGTCTCTTGGAGGGCAGCCATGAGCTCCTTTACCTCCTCCCCTTTAGGCTCCTCCACGACAATGGTCTCCCCCTTCCTCTTCTTCTCCACGAGCTCCTCAACCCTCTCCCTGAACCTGTCCCTGTACTCTGTGATGTCGAACTTCCCCGAGAGGTTCTCCACTATCTTGGTCGCAAGCTCCAGCTCGTTATCGCTCGGCTCCTTCAGGCCCCTCAAAGCCTCCATGTCTCTTGGGTCTACGACCTCGTACGAGTACCTCAGGGTCGTGAGCAGGAGGGCCTCCCTGTACTCGTGGACGAGCGCCGGGTACTCCTTCGTCCTCAGGGTGAACTTTCCCACCCCAGCCATGCCCATGGCCCTGAAGACGGCGAGGAGGAGGCTGTACGCGTCCTCGCTCCTGTCCGGCGTGAGGATGTAGGACTTTTCGAGGTACACTGTGTCTACCGACGAGTACGGGACGAACTTGTCTATGGCGATCCGACCCTTCAAGGTGGGCTGGAGGGCCTCAAGCTCCTCGTCGTCGAAGACGACGAACTCCCCCTCCCTCACCTCATAGCCCCTCGCGACGTGTGCCCAGTCGACCAATTCGCCGTCCAGTGTGCAGACCCTCTCGTACTTCAGGGGGCAGGCGTCGCCCTTCCTCACGAACCTGAACGAGAACGACTCGTCCCTAATCATGGTGTACATCTTCACGGGGACGTTGACCAGGCCTATGCTGATCGTGCCGCTCCATACTGGCCTGCTCGGTGTCTTCGCCTTAGGTTTCATCCCATCAAGCCTCCAGCCTCTGCTTGTGTTCCCAGAATCCTTCCCACGGATCAATCTTCCTTTTCGATACGCTAAAAATGTTGAGCTCTTCGGGCCTTGTCCCCTTTAGCTCTCGCCATTCCAGCGGCGTTGAGACCGTCGCCCCCTGCTCCGCCCTCAGGCTGTATGGGCATATCATCGTCCTCCCCTTGGAGTTCTGTGGGTAGTCGATATACACCTTGGCGGGGTCTCGCGACTGGGAAACCTCGGACACGACCATTTCGTTCTCACTCGCCAGACGTTTCCCGAGCCCGTGGACGAACTCCCTGGTCTGTCGGAATGAGTGTTCGCCAGCGATGGGCATAAGCACATGAAGCCCCTTCTTCCCGGATGTCTTAGCATAAGACTCGTATCCCAGAGCATCCAGCTTCTCCTTCAACAATAACCCCACATCAGTGGCTTCGTGGAAACCAAAAGGGGGTTCGGGATCCAGGTCGAAGAGCACGAGGTCCGGGTTCTCGAAGGACGCGGCCCTTGAGAGGGTCACGTGAAGCTCTAAAGCGGCCAGGTTGGCGAGCCAGAGGAGGGTGTCGAGGTTGTTGCATAGTACGTAATCGATCTCCCTTTCGGCGGCCTCCGAGTACCTCGTGAAGGTATCAACCCAGTCGGGCGTTCCCCGGGGGGCGTCCTTCTCATAGAATCCTTCGTGGTCCACGCCGTCCGGGTACCTGTTTAAAACAACGGCCCTCCCCTCCAGGAAGCTCAGCATCCTTGGCGCCATCCTGATGTAGTGCTCTATAACCTGGGACTTTTTCACCTCCAGCATCGGATAGAGGACCTTATCCAGGTTCGTGAACTTGACCCTCGTTAGCTGGTCCATCGAACCTGGATTATGCTATGGGGCCTAATAAGGCATCAAACCCCGCAGGTGCGGGCTCGCTATGTTTATTTATTATTAAAGTTTATATCTAAATGATGTAGTGCCATGGGTTCAGACTCCAACGCGGGATACCCAAGGAACAGGATTCCCAGGATTCCTGAAAGGATAAGCGATCGAGGCGTCTATCTGGTCGTGATAATAATTGTCGTCGTCATCCTCGGGGCGCTGATTTCTCGTTCCGTGATGATCGTACCTGCTGGGCACAGGGGAGTTTTGCTCACCTTCGGCAAAGTTTCTCCAGTCAACTTGGATGAGGGGATGCATATCATCGCCCCCTGGCAGACCATAGTGAACATGCCGGTAATGATTCAAAAGGCTGAGGTCACAGAGAGTACGGCCTCTAACGATTTACAGGAGATAATGACAAAGCTCGCTGTCCATTATAAGGTCAGAGAAGACAGCGCATGGCAGGTTTATCAGACAATGAGAACGGATTACCTGCATCTACTTGTCGAACCGGTGATAATGGAGGAGCTAAAGGCAACGACGGCCGACTGGACGGCTGAGAAACTCATCACCGAAAGGCCAATGGTCGTCATACAGCTGCAGGAGACTCTTGATAGGCGGCTTCAGCCATACGGCATAGACGTGATGACCGTGAACTTCATCGACTTCCAGTTTTCCAAGGAGTTCTGGGACGCGATCGAGAGGAAGGTCGT
>CAZPMB010000062.1:0-6360 GCA_964587735.1 uncultured Candidatus Bathyarchaeia archaeon
GCCCAGCCGGGGCGCTGATCTCCTCGAGGGAGGTTGTATACGCCCTGAGGGGCGCACGCGACGACGCTGAGCTCATCCCATCGCTCCTGTCGGACGAGGGGACCATCGTCAAAACCATCTTCGATCTGCTCCCGGGGCTAGAACACCCGTTGTCAAGGGCTACCGTGGATCCATCGGTGCTCCCGGTTGAGATGGGGGAGGTTGAGAAGGCCAACCTGACAACCGACGGAAGGCTCATCGTCGGCCGTAGAGACGGCGAGATCATGACGACCGATCTCACCAACTGGAGGAACAGGGACCTCCTAGTGGACGTACTGAAGGATGTCGTGCCCAAGATCAGGTTGATTGCGGAGGGAAAGATGCCGGCTGAGGAGCCGGTACCCCAGGTGATAATGCCGGAACCAGTTATTCAAGTGCCAGTTGTAGAGCCCATGATTGTCGAGGAGCCCAAGGAAATCAAGGAGCCGGTCTCAGAGCCGTTGACAGAGGTTGAGCCCACGGAGCCTCCAGAGGCCGAGAAGGGGCTGGCGCCCGAAGAGCCCGTCGTCGAGGAGGCAGAGGAAATCATGAGGGCTGCCGAGACCAGAGTCGGTGAAATCGTTTTACCAAAAGTCCTAGCGCCCGAGACGAGGGGAGTGGGAACACCCAGCGTCGTGGAGAGGAAGCTGAAGGAGACAAGCCCCAAGGAGAGGATGGAAAACAGGCTCAGGCGCTACAGGAAGATGGTGAGGAGGAACAGAGAAGCCATCAAGAGGATGATGGCCGACATCAGGAGGCAGAGGGATGCCGAGATCCTTAGGATCAGGGAAAACCCAGAAGAGCGTGGCATGCCCGAGTGGGACAGGCAGAGAGGGCTCCTCAGACGCGTGAAGAGATTGATATCCTATCTACTTGAGTAGCAGACGATGATGGTCTAGGCTACCCCAAAAAAAAAGGACTCCTAATGTTTTAACGGAAATACAGGCGACGATGAGCATACATCTGAAATAGGCAAGGAGTCACCGGCTTCTGCCCTCAAACATCCGCGGAACAAAACCGGGTTATCTTCTGCTTAAGGAAGATAGATAAGAGGAACATATCTACTAGGTAACGGTGTGAACATGAGGCTGAAATGGCTGGGACACGCGAGCTGGAAGATAAACACAGGCGGCAAGACGATCTACATCGACCCCTACCAGGGAGACTATGACGAGAAGGCGGACATCATCCTCGCCACCCACTCCCACCAGGACCACTGCGACCCATCGAAGATCAATCTCGTCAAGGGCGAGAAAACCGTGATAGTCGCCCCCCCTGACTGTGCCTCGAAGGTGGGGGCCCCGGTGAAGAGCCTGAAACCCGGCGAGAAGGCGACCTTCGGCAAGGTGACGGTGGAGGCGGTGGAGGCGTACAATTTCAAGCGCTTCAGGTCTCCCGGAGTCCCATTCCACCCGAGGGGCCTAGGCGTCGGCTACATCATAAGGTCCGAGGGGAAGACGGTGTACCACGTAGGGGACTCTGACTTCATCCCCGAGATGAAGAAGCTGAAGGGCGTGGACCTGCTGCTCATCCCCAGCGGCGGCACGTACACGATGGACAACAAGGACGCCGCCGAGGCGGCGGTCGCCATCCGGCCAAAGGCGGTCGTGCCTATGCACATCTGGGACTCGGACCCGGGGGAGCTCAAGAGAAACGTGGAGTCCGTCTCAGACGTGAAGGTAGTCGTCCTCAGACCGGGCGACAGCCACGAGGTTTAACCCCTTTTTTCATCCCTGAACGTGGATAACTCATTCATGCTTCTATTTTATCGTCTAACCCTTTCGCCTATAGAAAAAGGTAATTGGGCGGGTGCTATTTTGCCCATTGACCTAGGGGTGGTTTCGCTTCTGGGGGAACCGGCGATTTGTAGGTCCTGCCCCTCAGCCTCTTGTCTAGTTCCTCCCTCGCCGCCTTCAAGAGTCCCGGCTTTGTGATGAGGTCGACGGCGGAGGAGGCTATTACCTTGGACGCGAAGACCAGTGACTTGTGGCCGATGCTCATGCCTGACATCGCGACGTTCTGCCAGGAGTGCCCAGGCTCTCCCAGGACGTAGGTCGTCGTCCCGAACTCCATTGTGGGAACGTTCCAGCTAACGTCCGAGACGTCGGTGGAGCCGTGGCTCACCTCTCCCTCGTCCCAGGCGTCGGGGACGGTCCTGTCGAGGAGAACGTCGATCAGCTCCTCCCAGCCGGGGCGCTTGGACCTCATGAGGGAGTCCCTCTTCTCCCCGGGCGGTATTGTCTTGGCGATCTCCTCTGCGAACCGCATCTCATCATCTGTGTATTCGGGGACTCCGATCTCCCGCATGTTCCCGGTGACCAGCTCGCTCAGAGTCCCGCTCGGGATCTTGTTGTAGACTCCCTTCACAAACTCGACCCTACGCGTCGTATCCGTCATGAGAGCGGCCCCCTCGGCGATCTTGAGGATCCTCTCGTATATGCCATCGAGCTGATCCCTCTCCGGGGCCCTCACTAGGTACCAGCTCCGGGCGTAGTCGGGGACCACGTTGGGCTGCCCTCCCCCCTCCTCGATGACGTAGTGTACCCTGGCATCCTGGATGACGTGCTCCCTCATGTAGTTGACGCCGATGTTCATCAGCTCCACAGCGTCCAGGGCGCTCCTGCCCTGCTCGGGGGAGCCCGCGGCGTGGGAGGCCTTCCCGTAGAAGTGGAATTTCGCCGCGTTGTTGGCGTTGCTGCTAGAGAGGCCGGCCGTGTTCATGGAGCTGGGGTGGTGGCTCAGGCAGGCATCGACGCCCTTGAACACACCTTCCCTCATCATCCAGACCTTTCCGCTTAGCATCTCCTCCGCGGGGCACCCGAAGAACTTGATGGTGCCCTTTATCCCGGCCCCCTCAATCGCTGCCTTGGCGCCGAGGGCCCCGCCCATGCCGGAGGTCCCATGGATGTTGTGGCCACACCCGTGGCCCGGCGCCCCTTCGCTCAACGGTTCCTTACGGGGCACCGCCTTCTGGGAAAGCCCTGGAAGCGCGTCGTACTCGCCCATCACGCCTATTACGGGCCCCCCGCTGCCCCAGGAGGCGACGAAGGCCGTCGGTATCCCAGCCACGCCACGCTCAACGTCGAAGCCTTGTCTCTCCAATTCGTCCACGAGCAACTTGGACGACCTGTACTCGACGAACCCGAGCTCGGCGAACCCCCAGATAGCATCGCTGATCTCAACAAGCCTTTCCTTGTTATCCTCGACCCAGTCAATCGCTGCCTTTTTACTACTATCGACCATCCCGAATCCGCTACAGTATGTACCAAGTGATATTTTTCAGTATTGAGAAAAGGGGAGCTTAAAAGGACATTAACCAAATCCGTGCCTCAGAACGTTTCACGGGGCGGCCGAGTGTAAAATCACGTTAAGTCTATTTTATTTCATTGGAGTCTAGCACGCTCGTCAACGATTCCCTTCTGACCACCCTGTAGGCTGGGTGATAAGCATCCCGATAGGCGTCGGAGTGGTGTTGTGGACGGCATTCTCCAGATTGAAGCCCCTCGTCCAGCGCCTCTATCTCCGCTTTATCTGCGCTGATTTCCCCAGAGTTCGCTAAAGTCTTGAACATGGCCCAAGCCTTCAAAAAATCCATAGGTGAGCCGCCTAAGCTTGCCGTTTCCTTCATCGCCGAGAAGAGCTTTTCGAGAGAGAGGCCTCGCCTCAGGTATGGCCTCAGGTTCAAACGAACCACAGAGCCGTCGGCGGAGACCTCCTCGAGGAGGGGCTCATCGGGTTGATCCTCGAGGTCAAGCCCCTCGGCCTCCGCCTTCAGCCAGGCCCAGGACTCGTCGCCCATGATGTGGCCGACGCCGAAGACTCCCTGATACAGCAGCTTGTAGGCGTCCTTGGCCCTCATGAGAGGCCTCCTCTCGAAGTGTGGCCTAATCAGGTTCTCAACGCCGCCGTCGACCATTGGTTTGAGGGCGGAATCTGTGGGCTTTAAGGGCATCGGTGAGCCTACAAAATCTTCGATCAATTCCGCTGCTTGGCGGCTACCTTACTCTTTTTCGCGAGTTTTATCGCCGATGTCGGGCACCTGCTCACACACAGGCCACATCCGAAGCACTGCTCCGGCCTGAATGCGAGGCTGCCCTCCACCATGACTCTGGCGCCGAAATGGCAACGCTCGGCGCAGACGCCGCATTCCGTGCAGTCGTTGGGATCGGTGACCGAGGCCAGGTTCGAGGCCAGCACGTGCTTGGCGATTCCGAAGCGTAGAAGCCCCGAGAGAGTGTGGCAGCAGCAGGGGCAGCAGCTGCAGATGATCTTCGGCCGGTCGTCGCCCTCCATCGTGTATGCCATGTGCACTAGGCCCGCCTCGTGGGAACGCCTTAGGGCGTCGAGGGCCTCCTCGATGGAGACCTCCCTGGCGTGAGGCCTGCCCGAGGCCTGTTCGGCGCTCCAGGCATCGTCGAGGGTGAGGCAGACTTCTAGGGGGGCGTCGCAGTTCCTCATTTCAGCCCTGCACCCGCAGTTATCGAGGACGATCCGCTTTGAGCCCCTCAGGAGCTTCTCCATCCTGCCGAGGTCGAGGACTCTGTGCTCCGCCCTGATCGCCACGTTGACGGGCACCGTCACGGCGGAGGTTATGTCCCTATATGTTCTCTCGAGCTCCTCGATCGTGTAGTCCTTCTCGTACCGCTTCCCCAGCATCTTCTCTTCCACGAGCCTTGTCATGGCGAACTCTCCTTAAAATTCATCTCCTTTCGGCGTATCTGTGCATGAAAAAGAAAGTTGAAATCCCTATGAGGAATATCAGTCCCCCCACGAAGAAGACTGGCCTTAGGCCCAAGACGTCCACTACGATGCCTGAGACGATGGGGCCCGCGATCATTCCGAAGCTCATTGCGCTTTCAAGGACGCTGAAGGCCGTGCCCATGCCTATTTTCCTTCCCTCTATGGCCACCATGGCGGTGAGGGCCGGTTGGCCGATCGCCCCTCCGGCGGAGAAGACGAGCTGGGCCGCCAACACCTCCCAGGCGTTGTCGGCGAAGGGAAATAGGGCGAATCCGACAACAGCGAACATGCCTCCCAGCAGGGTTAACAGGATCTTGCTGTGCCTGTCGGCTATGTCTCCGAATGGCCGCTGCATCACTGCGGAGGAGACCTGGCCGAGGGAGAGGATGAGCCCAGCCGTCGAGACGGAGAGGCCGAGGCCGCCTATCTCCGGCTTACCAGATATGTAGATCGAGAGGAAGTTCATTACGCTCCCGTACCCAAGGGCGCTGACTGTTCTATAAACGAAGGCGGCCCTAATGACGCCGTTGGAGAGGGCCGCCCTGAAGGACGGCCTGGGCCTGTCGACCTTCCCCCTCTGTCTCGCCTCCTCAGGCAGGAAGACCAATGTAAGTACAAGGCTGAACGCCGTCAGCGCGCCCATGACGTAGAAGGGGGCGCTCATCGAGAAGAGGTCTGTGAGGGACCCCCCAATGAACGGCCCCATCCCCATCCCAGCAAACATGGCGAGGTTCATGGTCCCCATGTACCTTCCCTCCTGCCCCTCGGGGGCGAGCCCCGCCGCGTAGGCCATGGCTACCGGCATGGACATGGCGGAGCCCAGCCCGTGGAGGAACCTCACCGTGACCAGGGAGGTGAAATCCCAGGCCATGGCGTAGAGAATCGACACGGCGGCGTAGACCGAGAGGCCTGCTGCGATTATCTTCTTCTTGCTTCTCGTGTCTGAGAGGCGTCCAATGGGGGCGGTGAAGATGAAGCGAGACACGGACCAAGCGGAGCCTAGGAGGCCGATCTGGACGAAGGACGCCCCCAGGTTCTCAGCGTAGAGCGGCATTATGGGGCCTATTATCCCGAGCCCGAGCATCGCCGTGAATATGCACGCGAGGAGGATCTGGATCCCCCTTCTGTACTCCGCCACTCGAATCGCTCAGAATACGACCTGTCCGGGTAATAACCCTTCTGAAGATCCCGAAGGCAACGGTTATAATGATCGAGGGTTCATAGAGGGAGGAATGACATGAGCGTTGAGAAAAAGCTTGAGGGGCTGGGGCTCAAATTGCCCACGGCCCCGGCGCCGGCCGGGAACTACATAGGGGCCAAGTGGGCCGGCAACATCGCGTTCTCCTGCGGGCAGGGGCCCTTCAGGACCACAAAGAGGGGCCTCGTGGGGGGCGACCTGACCCTCGAGGAGGGGTATCAGGCGGCGAAGGAGGCATGCCTGAACTGCCTGGCGCAGCTGAAGAAGTTCCTCGGGTCCCTGGACAGGATCAAGCAGGTCCTCCAGGTCGTCGGGTTCATAAACAGCGCGGAGGGGTTCATGCAGCAGCCCGCGGTCCTCAACGGCTACACCGACCTCCTCGTCGAGCTGTTCGGCGACCCCGC
>CAZPMB010000062.1:6460-12595 GCA_964587735.1 uncultured Candidatus Bathyarchaeia archaeon
TCCCTCGTCTCGTGGTGGATGTCCTTCCACTTCCTCACGTGTTCCTTGACCTTGTCCGCGAGCTGGACGGTCTGGTCGTACCCCTGCTTCTTGATGAACTCCTGGATCTCCTCCTGGGTCTTCCTCCTGGCCGGCCAATCGTCCGCGTTCGCCATCCTGAACAGAAGCCTCGAGTAGTTGGCCGCCGCCAGCCTCAGGTACGTCAGCTCGACCTTGTCGACGGTGTCGTACTTGGTGTGCCCGTACCCCCGCCCCGTCCTCGTCCTAATCGCCTCCGGGTCGCCGCCGCTCCCGCTCGGGACGCTCTTCAGGAAGAAGGGCCAGTGGTCGCTGTAGGGGCTCACCATCTGGAAGTAGGGCAGCTCGGCCCTCATCTCCGCCGCCGCCCGATCCACGAACGGCTCGAGCTCGGGGCAGTCGTTTAGGATGACGCCCTTCTTCCCCTGGCCCCCTGCCGCGTCGAGGTTGAGCATGAACCTCAGGTCGGCCATCTCGTCCCCGTGCGCCTTGACGTAGTTGTACGAGCCGAAGAGGCCTATCTCCTCGGCGCCGAAGCAGAGGAGCCTGACCCGCCTCCTGAGCCCGCCCCTCACCATGTTGAGGACCCGGGCCATCTCCAGGACGGTGACCGCGCCGGACGCCGGGTCGCCCGCGCCCTGGGATATGTCGTGGCCGTCGTAGTGGGAGCCAGAGAGGACGTATTCCCTGTCCTCGGAGGTGCCCGGGATGTCGCAGACGACGTTGTAGGTCTCCACCTCCATGTTCCTGTCCGTCGTCTTCACCCTCACGGTGACCTCCTTCTCCCTCTCCAGGAGGCGAGCCAGGAAGCTCCCGTCCTCGAACGAGACGCCTATCGACGGGATCACGGGGCTTATGCCGCCCGTGGGCGGCCCGTAGGCGGGGTAGTGGTTCATGAAGATCCACCCCTTCGCCCCGGCCAGGACGCTCCTCATGAACTTCTCCGACCTGTGGAGAAAACGGGTCATGCCGAGGGGGTTGGCGCTCGTCACCATCGCAATGTTCCCCTCGATCTCGTCCTTCCGCTTCTCGTAGACCTCGATGGGGCCGTCGCCGAGGAAGACCAGCTTCGCCTCGACCTCGCCCCCTATGCTGTGGGGCAGGGAGATCACGTCGAACTTCCTCCTGATGGGGCTCGTGACCTCCAGCGATGCGGGGCCCCTCCTCCAGCCCGGTATCGTGAAGGTCTCGTAGTGGGCGTTATCAATTCCGTATTCCTTTAGCTTCTGCACCATCCACTTCACCGAGCCGAGGTCGCCCTTCGTCCCCGGAAACCTGCTGCCGTGGACGTCGCAGAGGACCTTAAGGTTGTCCATCGGCTCCGAGGAGGTGTAGATCTCGGCCATGATCTTCTTTTCGACCTCGAGGTACGGATTCTCCGCCAAATTTTCACCTCAGGATGATCAGGCATAGTAAACATGAGAATATAAAATGTCCCCGATACTACCGCGGAGCCGGCCCAGCCTGGTTCAAACCCAGTTTTCGAGTCGAACCCGTTTCTCCATCGATAATGTCTTATAAATTCCAGGCGGATACTCCTGCAACATTAATGGGGTACTGGAAAAGGGCCAGAGATTTTCTCTCATTCAAGGGGAACATCCCCGCCCTAGTCGTGAACAGGATCGTGGACTCAACCGGCTGGAACATGCTGGAGACGATCTGGCAGCCCTACATCCTCGGCCTCGGGGCCTCGATGACCGTCCTCGGGGCCTTCGGCTCGGTTTACACCGCCCTCGTCTCGACGCTCCAGCTGGGGACGGGCGAGCTGTCGGACTCCATCGGCCGGAAAAGGGCCATAGTCCTGTGCTACTCCTTCAGCATAATCGGCATAGTCATCGCCATATTCGCGGGCTCGTGGGCCATGCTGATACCCACGGTCGTGCTCTGGGCTGTGGCGGACTCCCTCGGTGACCCCACCATGCCGCCCCTATTCGCAGAGTCGGTCGGGGAGAGCCAGCGCGGGACCGCCTTCAGCCTCTTCTCCCTCACCTGGTTCCTCCCGGGCTTCTACTCCTACCTCGTGGCCGGCTTTCTCGCCGACAGCTACGGGGGCCACATCATCCTGCGCATCCTGCTCGTGACGGAGGTGGCGTCCTTCCTCATCTTCGTCGTCTTCGTCCGAGAGACCCTCAGGGGAAGGAAGCCGGTCGATCTCCGAGGGATCGCCGACAACTTCAGGGAGCTCCTGAGGCCTCGTGGAGGGCTTGGGTCCTTCTACGCCCTCGCGATCCTTAATCACCTCTCCTGGGCTCTCCTCGCGGGCACCTTCGTCGGCATGGTATGGAGGTCATTCGACCTGACCCTCACGCAGATCGGAATGCTGTTGAACGCGTTCACAATCGTTGCCGCCCTATCCCTGCTCCCGATGGGTAAACTCGTCGACCGATTCGGTAGCAGGCGCCCCCTGATCCTGGCCACCGCCCTCACATGCCTCCTCTTCACGAGCTACTACCTCTCAACGGGGTTCCTGAGCCTCCTCCTCGCCCAGATCCTCAGGGGCGTGTCCGTCGCCCTGATCGAGCCGGCCTCAAACACCTACCTCTCAAACGCCGTGCCCGAGGCCGAGAGGGGGAAGTTCTTCGGCAGCCTGAACGGCCTTAAGGGGCTCGCGTCGTTCCCGGCGCCCATAATCGGCGCCTTTCTCTTCGAGGTCTACGGATTCCAGGGGGCGGCGCTGGCCGGCCTCATTTGTTCGCTGATGGCGGTGGCGCTCTCGCTCAGGGTCAAAAAACTGGATGCGTGAGAAAGAAGTCGAGCTCGAAGATGTTCCTGATTCAGTATTTCCTGGCGGTGAGCACGGCGACGTAGGTCTTCTCTGCCTTTCTTTTAGGCCTGCTCTTGACGTACTCGGCGAGGGAGGCAAGCGAAGATGCGGAGGCCGGCAGAACTAGCAGGCCCTCCTCTTTGGCAAGGATGTCGGAGAAGGCCACCATCACGTCGTCAGACACGTACGTAGCCCACCCGTTGCTGTCCCAGAGGGCGTCGAGGGCCTGCTGACCATCCAAGGAGCGCCAGTTGACGATGGGCTCGTTGTGCTCGGTCTCCGTTATCTCCGAGGGATCGAGGTCCTGGATTCTCTTCAGGCCCTTCAGGAAGCACTTGACGACCGGGTTCCCGCCGGTCGTGCTGGCGGCGATCATCGCTGGGACCTTGTCCGTCTCCCCGGCCTCCAGCAGCCTCTTGAAGCCGTGGTGTATTCCGGCGAAGGTCGTCCCGTTCCCGACAGGGACGGCGACGACGTCCGGGGCGTGGCCGAGCCCCTCATGGATCTCGTGGGAGATGGTTGCGTAGGCCTCCATTGAGGCCTTCGTGTTCGCCCCAGCCCCGGGATTGGCGTTGAACCACCCTTTTCTCTCCGCCTCCTTGGTTGAGAACTCGACTGCATCTTCGTATGTTCCCTTTACCCTGTGGATCACGCCCCCCTTCTCCTCCATCTCGCTTATGCGGGGCGTGTGGTAGCCCTCTGGTATGTAGACGTGAGCCTGCAGCCCGAAGTCCCTTGAGATGTGGACGACGGAGGCCCCGAAGTTGCCGCAGGAGGCTATGGCGACAGAGGTGTATCCCTTCTCCTTCGCGAGTTCAAGGCAGGCAAGCGAGGCCCTGTCCTTCATAGTTCCCGTGGGATTTCCGCCCTCGAATTTAAGGAATATTTTACTGAAACCAAGCAATTTTTCAATATTGCGTGAACGTTTAAAAAAAGTATCGCCTATACCATGCCGATTTAAATTATCTTTAAACATAATTATCAAGTTTTTGTTTAGATCCGTTAGTAAGTTATTTTAACTACCCGGATATTTACGCATTTCGGATCACAGAATCCAAAGGTTAGGACCAGTGAAAAGTCTAGCCATCAAGGCAAGACAGACGGAAGACGGCATAGAAATTCTGCTCAGGGGATCCAAATATACACTCCAGTATCCCGACACCATCTGGAGGGATTATCCAAAGGATGCCCGGGATGTGCTTTTTGACAACCTCGTTTACGCCGAGACCGTCCACTTGCCTCTGACGCTGAGGAAGCGCGAGTTAAAGTATGAGATCTCGCCTCCCTACTTCCAGACCTACTTCTTCCAGAACATGGTCTACGACCTCCCCAGCTGCGCGGACGTGGACGGGACGAAGACCTCCGAGCTGCTGAAGGAGTTCATGAACGTGAAGACAACCTTCAGCAACAACGAGATCAAGTTCCCAAGCCACGTGGAGGAGACGAGGGAGGACTCCTCGGTGGTGAGCATCAGCTTCGGAAAGGACAGCCTCCTGACCTGGGCGGTCTGCCGGGAGCTGGGGCTGAACCCCCAGTTGTGCTACGTAGTCGAGCCGCTCCTCACCTACGAGGAGAAGCACAAGATGGTGCTCGCCGAGGACTTCAACAAGGAGTTCGGCGTGAAGCTGAACAAGATCGTGCACACGGCCGGCCACCTCAGGGACGGAATTCGCCTGGGCGTCGGCAAGACGGAGATAGGGTGGGGCCTCCAGTCCACCGAGTACGCGCTGATGATACTGCCGATCGCCCACAAATTTCAGGCCCGTTACATCCTCATCGGGAACGAGCAGAGCTGCGCCGAGCACTACTACGACAAGGAAGGGTACATATGCTACCCCGCGTACGACCAGAGCCACATCTGGACCAAGCAGATCGACTCAATAACCCGTCAGATGACCGGCGGCGGCGTCCGCACCATGAGCGTGATCGAGCCCCTCAACGACATCGCCGTCGTCTACACCCTGTACAAGAGGTACCCCGAGGTCGCCAAGTACCACATGTCGTGCTTCGTCGAGACCGAGGCCGGCAGGGACAAGCGCTGGTGCCAGGACTGCTCCGTATGCAGCAAGATGTACCTCCTGATAGTCGCCTCCGGGTTCGACCCCAAGACCGTCGGGCTTGAGAGGAACATGCTCACCGAGGATTGCAGGGATTACTTCAGCCTCTTCGGCGGCTCAAGCGTCCAGACATACGCGCTGACGGGCCGCGGGCGAGACGAGCAGCTGTTCGCATTCTACCTCGCGTGGAAGAACGGGGACAAGAGCGACCTGGTCAAGGACTTCGAGAATCGCTTCCTCGAGGAGGCGAAGGGGCGGGAGGATGAGCTCTACAAGACGTTCTTCGGGCTCCACGAGAGCATCACGATGCCCAGCCACATAAACCGCGAGGCCATGAGCATATACAAGGAGGCCCTGTCGGACGTCCCGTAGGGCAGGGAGGCGGCTCAGGGTCGCGCTCTGCTGCAACACCCGCCACGAGGAGGACGAGTTCCAGGTAGAGTACGACCCACCGGACACCATCGACAAGATGAAGAGGGGAATAGAGCGTGCCGGGCACGAGTACCTGTTCATCGAGGCGGACGAGGACGCCTACGACATGCTGAGGAAGCTGAGGCCCGACCTGGTCTTCAACAGGGCCGAGGGCATCAAGGGGGAGAGCAGGGAGTCCCACATCCCGGCCTTCTGCGAGGTGCTCAACATCCCATACGTGGGCGCTGGGATACTCTCCACGGCAATCTGCCTGGACAAGCCGACCACCAAGATCATACTGGAGTACCACGGCATCAAGACGGCGCCGTTCCAGGTCTTCTCGAGCGTCGAAGAGCCGATGCTCCCGCACCTGAGGTTCCCGCTGATCCTGAAGCCGAGCCACGAGGGCTCGAGCATGGGGATCAACTGGGACAACGTCGTGCGGGAAGAGGCGTCCATGAGGAAGAAGCTGGACGAGATGCTGCAGGTGTACAAGCAGCCGATCCTTGTAGAGGCCTTCATAGACGGCAGGGAGTTCAGCGTGGGCATTCTGGGCAACTACGGTCCCGGCGAGGAGCCGCTGGTGCTCCCAATTTTCGAGATGGATTTCTCTCGATTGCCCAAGGGAGTCGGCAACGTGCTGGGCCAGAAGGTGAAGACTGTCTACGACACGTCCAAGAACTACATATGCCCGGCTAAAATACCAGAGGAGCTGAGGCTGAGGCTCGAGGACATCTCCCTGAGGGCATTCAGGGCGCTGAACTGCAAGGACTTCGCCAGACTGGACTACAGGATGGACCGGGACGGCGAGATCTACTTCCTGGAGATCAACCCGCTGCCCGGCATAGACTACGACACGACCAGGGAGGACGGCCTGAGCTTCTA
>CAZPMB010000063.1:0-12217 GCA_964587735.1 uncultured Candidatus Bathyarchaeia archaeon
CTGGCAGGACGAGTGGCACGACGAGAAGAGCTTCGGCGTCGACAAGTTCGAGGAGAGGGTCTGGGTCAAGCGGTACATGGGCGACTTCGGCTGCCCGACGACCTGCCTGAAGCTCGCCGTCGTCAGCTCTGGCCCCTTCAAGGGGTCGATAAGCGACAACCCAGATTACGAGATCCAAGCTTACGGCGGGACGAACCTCGGCATCTTCGAGCCCGAGGGGAACGTCCACATCTGTTCGGTCATGGAGGACCTGGGATTCTGCGGGATCCAGGTCGGAAACGTCCTCGGCTTCGCGGCCGAGCTTTTCCAGAGGGGGATTCTCACGGAGAAGGACCTCGGCTTCAAGCTGAGGTGGGGCGATGCGGACGCGTTCGTGAGGCTGATGAGGATGATAGCCGAGAGGAAGGGGGTAGGCGACATCCTCGCCGAGGGGACCCACAGGGCCGCGCTCAAGCTCGGCGAGATGAAGGGCAGGGACCTGACAAAGTACGCGGTCGTCGAGAAGGGCCACGGAATTGGGGCCCACGGGGTGAGGAGCAGGCTCGACTACGTCGAGGAGCTGTCGTACCCGTGCTCTGTCCAGGGGGGCGACCACACCTCCCCCGCCCAGAGGGACCTGAGGAAGGGGGACAGCGAGCTCACGGCGATGCTCTACGACACCGGCGTCTTCTGCTGGTTCAACGCAGAGCTAGACTACGTCTGGGACTTCCTCCAGGCCGTCACGGGCTGGCCGATCACGAGGGACGAGTGGTACGGCAACATGGCCCTGCGAATCCTCGACATCCAGCGCGCCCTCCTGCTCTTCGGCGGCCCGGACATCACCTGGAAGCCTATCGACGACGACGACATACCCGCCAGGTGGTACGAACCCCTGCCCTCAGGGCCAAAAGCGGGGAGGGCAGTCGACCCGAAGGTTCTGGTGGAGGACCGCCAGAAGTACTTCGAGGACGTCGGTTGGGACGAGCGAGGCATACCAAAGAGCTCGGAGCTGAAGAGGCTGGGGCTGCAAGACGTGGACAAGAAGCTGAGGAGATTCCTCAGGTAAGAGGCCCACAAGCGTACGGACGGAGCAGCTTAACCTCTCCCCTTTTTTCCTTGTAAAACAAGTAGATAATCCATGAGCAAGCTAGACCTCCGAAGGGAGCTGAAGAAGTACTATACCGCCAAGACAGAACCCAAGATCATAGACGTGCCGCCAGGTAAGTTCCTAACGATTGTTGGGCGCGGAGAGCCCGGCGGCGAGGCCTACACTGCGGGCCTCAACGCCCTCTACTCGTTCAGCTACGCACTCAAGTTCAGGAGCAAGGCTGAGGGCCGCGACTTCACGGTCATGGCCCTGGAGGGCCTCTGGTGGTGGGACAGCTCGACCGTCTTCACGCCCGAGGAACCCCCTCCGAGGGACCAGTGGAACTGGAAGTCCATGATCCGCCAGCCAGACTTCATCACAAACCGGATGGTAGAAGAGATCCGCCTAGAAATCAGGGAAAAGGGAGGCTCGGCGGTCGATAAGGTCGACCTGGAGACCTTCCACGAGGGCCTATGCGCCCAGGTGATGCACATCGGCCCCTACAGCGAGGAGGAGCCAACGATCAGGCGCCTCCACGAGTTCATCGATAAGAACGGCTATGGGATGAGGGGCCATCACCACGAGATCTACATGAGCGATCCAAGAAGATCCAAGCCCGAAAACCTCAAGACCATAATACGCCAGCCCATCATGAAGTGAGCGTTGGCCTACGACACACATGGCTTCAGGAATCCGCACCACATAGATGGAGACGGATGGCAGGATCGCATTGGGCTTCGAGCCTCCCATGTTGGTCAGGAGGACCCAGAACGGCCTGTGAAAAATCGTTGTCCCTTCTATAGGGTATAAGGAGTTTCTGCGTTGAGGGAACCCGTATAAGGCCGTGGTCTTCTGGCATGAGCCAGCGTTTGGTACCCTTAGTATCAGCACCTGGAAAGGCATATAGACGATATGTGTTGTTCTGTATTACCATTACCGCACCCATCCCGTGATGAGACGAATGGCATCGGACCAGCCTGCGACTTGGATCAAGAAGGACTACCACGTCCACGAGAGCCACTCCACAGACGCCCCGGGCGCCACCGTAGAGAGGTACTGCAGGATGGCTGAGAGGCGGGGCATCGACGAGATCGCCTTCGCAACCCACTTCATCGTCTGGGGCCCCGACACAGGGATCGGCCTCTCCCCCAGCCAGATCCCTGATTATCTGGAGGAGATCCAAACCGCTCAGGAGGCAACCGCCGTCACGCTCAGGTCCGGCCTCGAGGTCGACTACTTCCCCGAGGAGGAGAGGCTTCTGGAGCGGGTCCTGGGGGAGAACCACCTCGACTTCGTCCTGGGGAGCCTCCACTACATCCGCGGCCACGACATCGGAACCCGCCTGGGCTCCAAGGAGTTCTTCGGCGGAAGGCCACTCGAGGAAGCTCTCGACTCATACTACACGGGCTGGAGGGAGGCGGTTGAGAGCGGCCTATTCGACGTCATGGCCCACCCCGACTACTTCAGGACGCACCTGGGCCTCACCTACCGTGATCCCATCATCTGGGAGCGGTTCGGCTCGGCCGTTTACGAAGCCATAGACAGCATGAGGAGCCAAGGGGTCGGCTTCGAGGTCAACTCATCCGGATGGAGGCACGGCATGGAGGGCGTCTATCCTATCAGCGGGTTCCTGGAAGCGGCGAGGGAGGCCGGGGTCGACGTGGTCACAGTGGGATCAGACAGCCACAGTGTCGATGGTCTGGGGGTGAACACGTCCTTGGCCGTCGAGAGGCTGGAGGAGGCGGGGTACGCCCGCATATGCGTCTTCGAGGGGCGGAGGTACAAGAGGATTAGCCTGAGGGATTTGAAACTATCGGCGTTTTGAGGCCCCTCTGTCAAGGCGCAGGTCTGGCTCCGAGCACCAGATCGATTTCCAATTCCGAATCACCGCGGAGGATCGTTAGCTTTATTGTGTCTCCTGGCTTCCTCAAGCGTTCTATGTAGACAACAAGGTCGTAGAAGTCCTTGACCGTAAAGCCGTCGACCCCTATAACAACGTCGCCCCCGATCCATACGGTGTAGTCTTCGATAGACACCTCCCTTGTTCCCCCCCTCAGCCCGGCCTTGTCGGCTGGTCCTCCTTGCACCACCTCCGAGATCAGGGCGCCCCGGGTCGTCTCATCCAGCCCCATGAGTTTGTTTATGGCCGGGTTGAGACCCATGCCTCTCACTCCGAGATACGGGTGATTGTAACTCCCCTTCGCGATCAGGGATGGGACCTCCCTCTTTATAGTGTCCGAGGGTATGGCGAATCCGACGCCCGAGAACTGCTGGGTCTCGCTTATGATGGCGGTGTTCATGCCGACCACCTTCCCATTCATGTCGAGAAGGGGGCCGCCGCTGTTCCCGGGGTTGATGGCTGCATCAGTCTGGATTACATCGACTATCGAGTAGCCACTCGAGAGCGTCATCTCTCTGCCGAGGGCGCTGACTATGCCTGATGTCATCGTGTCTGCCAGCCCGAAGGGGTTGCCGAGGGCGATGACCTGCTCGCCAACGAGGAGCCTAGACGAGTCTCCCAAAACCAGTGGTTCGAGCATTGATGCGTCGACATCGACGTCGATGACCGCCAGATCGGAGTAGGAGTCCGTCCCGACGATGTCGGCCGAGACGATCGTCCCCTCTATGAACGTGACCGTTATGCTCCTAGCATCCTCGACCACGTGGTTATTCGTGATGATCCTGCCCTCCTTGTCGTAGACGAAGCCGGAGCCCTGACCAGTCCCGTAGCGGGTAGATACCGTGATCAGGACAACGGAGTTCCTAGTGCGGTTGTAGATCTGGGTCAGCTGGAGACTGACGGACGCGTTCCCCGGCCCCTGGTTATGAAGCGCATCCTTCAGTGCGGATATCTCGTAGTTGGAGTTCTGCAGCTGAAACTGGAGTGCCTCTATCTTCCGGTTGAGCGTCTCAATCTCCTGGTCGAGTTTCTCTTCATTCCGGCTCGTGCTATCTAGGTACAGGTAGATGACGGCTATATTTGAGACGAACAAAACCCCGACAACCACAATCAGGAGCCAGTTGCGTCTCGTCGTCCGTCTCCTACCCGAATCGAAGAACCACTGCTCACCCATGCGAACTCGCAAAATACTTCATCGAAGCGTTGGATAAATCCTCTTCGTCAATGCCGTAGCGACTGGAGAGATCCAAGATTTATAATCGAGGAGCCATCCGTTTCTCTGGTTACAATGCGCCTAGCGTCCCTCTTCTCCGGCGGTAAGGACAGCACCTACGCCACCCGCCTCGCCTCGGAAGGCGGGGACGAGGTCGCCTACCTCGTTACGATGCTGCCGAGGAGGGACGACAGCTGGATGTTCCACACTGTAAACATTCGCCTCGCCCCCATGGTAGCAAGAGCCATCGGGATCGAGAGCGTGGTCCGTGAGACCGGCGGAGAGAAGGAGAGGGAAACGGAGGACCTGAGGGACGTCCTTGGAGGCCTGGACGTCGACGGCCTCGTGACGGGGGCCATCACCTCCACCTATCAGAGGAGCCGAGTGGACAGGATATGCGCCGAGCTGGGCCTGAGGCATGTCGCCCCCCTTTGGGGTAGAGACGGCCTCAACTTGCTCCTAGAGATGATCTCGACTGGAATGGTGATCGTCGTCACCGCTGTGGCTGCCAGAGGACTCGATTATAGCTGGCTGGGGAGGACTCTGGGCAAGAAGGCGGCTGAGGAACTGGGCGAGCTCAGCAGGCGCTTCGGCGTCAACGTCTGCGGAGAGGGAGGGGAGATGGAGACCCTCGTCCTCGACGCCCCCTGGTTTAGGGAGAAGCTAGAGATCCTGAGGGCGGAACCCGTCTGGGACGGGGTTAGGGGGAGCCTTGTCGTCGAGAAGGCGAGGATGGTTCCGAAGCCCGGAATACACAAAAGTTAAAAGGGGGACACTCCGAGAGGTTTCAGGAGAGGTTTAGCGGTGATCGCCCGCCAAACAGTCTAGGCCGAGAGGCCTCGATACGAGTACCCCAGTTCTCCCTCTCCGTTCTCGGCTACCAACCCGTTGGCAGTCGGGTCCGCGCGTACTCGCTGGCGCATCCACCGTTTCTCGGAGAAAGACAGGTGAGACGAGATGAGTGAGAAGAAGGAAGAGGTGATCTCCGAGGCCCTCAGGGCCGAGGAGACGCTCAGGTCCAAGTGGTACATCCTCAACCTCGAGGGTGAGATCGTGCCATTGGAGGAGTTCGACTTCAAGGGGCACGAGAATCTTCGGACATACTCCGGATACGAGGTTGAGAAGGACCGGACGGTGACCCAGGAGCCGCCCCACGTCTCCCTGATGAGGAGCCTTGAGCTCGTCGACTACGAGCCGGCCTCGGACCCGGGGAACATGAGGTACTACCCCAAGGGGAGGATGATCAAGGCTCTCCTGGAGGAGTACGTCACGGGCAAGGTCCTCGACTACGGCGGCATGGAGGTCGAGACCCCTATAATGTACGACATGAGCCACCCGACCCTCGCCAACTACCTGAACCGGTTCCCGGCCCGCCAGTACACCATCGAGTCCGACGAGGACAGGTACTTCCTCAGGTTCGCCGCCTGCTTCGGCCAGTTCCTGATGGCCCACGACGCCACAATCAGCTACAGGGACCTGCCCCTCAGGATCTACGAGCTCACAAGATACAGCTTCAGGAGGGAGCAGAAGGGCGAGCTCGTCGGCCTCAGGAGGCTGAGGGCCTTCACCATGCCCGATGTCCACTCCATGTGCAGGGACTGGGACCAGGCGAGGAAGGAGCTCGTGCGCCGATTCAGGCTCGTCAGGGAGACCCTCACCGGGATCGGCTTCGACGTGGAACAGCTGGAGATGGGCATCAGGATGACCGAGGACTTCTTCGAGGAGAACAGGGACTTCATCGTCTCCTTCGTCAGGGGATTCGGCAAACCCGCCCTCCTGGAGCTCTGGAGGGAGAGGTTCTTCTACTTCATCCTGAAGTACGACATCAACTTCATCGACACCCAGGGGAAGGCCTCAGCCCTCGCCACCGACCAGTTCGACGTGGAGAACGGGGAGAGGTACGGGATCAGGTACATGGACGAGGACGGCAGGGAGAAGAACCCCATAATCCTCCACTGCTCCCCCAGCGGCGCCATAGAGAGGGATATCTACGCCCTCCTCGAGAGGGCCGACATGGACATCCAGAACAAGTTGAGGCCGATGCTCCCCCTCTGGCTCGCTCCGACCCAGGTGAGGCTGATACCCGTCTCGGAGAACCACGTCCCCCTCGCCGAGGGACACGCGAAGAAGATGACCAGGAGCAGGGTCAGGGCGGACGTGGACGACAGGACCGAGACCGTGCAGAAGAAGATCAGGGACGCCGAGAGGGAGTGGATCCCGTACATCGTCGTGCTGGGCGAGAAAGAGAAGGGCGCCGAGAAGGTCCCTGTAAGGGTCAGGGAGGACGGCAAGCTAAATCAGATGTCGATGAAGGAGCTGGTCTCGGAGGTCAAGGGAAGGACGAGGGGCATGCCCTACAGGCCCCTGCCGATGCCGATGAGCGTCGAGAGGAGGCCCAGGTTCGTTGGCTAGGCGACTCCGAAGCGCCACTTCTCTATCTGCCTCTCTTTTTTACTTCCCTTCTTGTAATCCCTATAGTGCTCTTTGCATAGGTAGGCACGTTTTCCCTCGACGTCAAGCCCCGCGGCCTTAGCTCTTGGAACAGAGACCGATCTGACGGCCTCCCCATTGCAGTTCGCCACCGTGCACTTCGCGCCCTTGCTTATCCTGCCCAAGCAACCCGCCCCCGGCGTTTCACCGTATTCGAACGGAAGCATAGGTATAAAATTAATGCATCTCCGATGGGTGATTCGCCGAGTTACGCCGAGGGAATTCAAACCCCTGAACATATTTTAAGGCTTTATGGAAAGTAGAATTGGAGGCTTGAGTCCGCATGTCGGACGTTGAGAGGAAGGTCGTCTATTTCAGGTATTGCGGTGAGGTAAACACGGAAAAGGTGCTGGGGGCTGTTAAAGCGCATTGCGAGGAGACGGGGCTAAAAACCGTCGTGGTCGCCTCAGAGACCGGCATGAGCGCGCTTAGGGCAGTCCGCGTCCTCGAGGGAACTAAGGTTCGATTGGTCGTTGTCACCCACTACCCTGCGGACACAATGGGGCCTAAAGGAAACATCCCGATAGGGCTGAGACGGAGAGAGTACGCCAGCGCCCTGAAGGAGCTGACTGACAAGGGGGTGAAGGTCGTGCAGGGGACGAGGCCGTTCGCCCCGCCAACGAGGTCGATAGGTTGGAACTATCCGACTCCCGCGGGGGTCGTCGACAAGACGCTCGAGGTCTTCGGGGCTGGGACGAAGATAGCGATAGAGGCGGCGATAATGGCGACGGACGCAGGGGAGGTGGACGAGGGGGAGGAGATCGTCGCCTGCGCCGGCACCTTCAAGGGCCTGGACACCGCCATCGTGGTGAGGACGGCATACAGCATGAACTTCTTCAGGGATTTCGAGGTCATGGAAGTCGTGGCCAAGCCCGCGTGCCGTGCTAAGACCCTGCCTGAGCACAAATACAAGAACTGGAAGGGCGACCTCGACAAATACTACCCGAGATGAGACTAAGGGTTCCCTTTTTCGGCCCTAAACATTATTTGGCATGAGGGCGCCTATTCAACCTTGCAAGGTGCTAGGCTTGAGGAATGTCGGCATCACACTTTCCAGGGCGGATCCCGCGGGGGTGAACATTCTAAGATCGCTAAGGGAAATGGGATTCGAGGAGACCGAGCGGTCCGACGTGCTCAGAATGGGGGGCGTGTACCTCATCGTCGTTGAACCGCTGATCGTCCCCGAAGAGAGATACAAGCCATCGGGGGGACCAGACCCCTATCCAATCAACTACGATGGCATAGCAAAGGCGTATCAACTCGACTACATCGTCGTGGCATCGAGGCACTGGGCCAGCAGCGGGAAGCCCAGCCTGACCGTTCATCCGACTGGCAACTTCGGAAAGGCGATGTACGGGGGGAAGCCCCGGGAGCTGCAGAGGACGGTGGCAAATCCCATGAGGGACGTCTTCCTGGAGCTCAGGAGGGACCCGCCGAGGGGGTTCGAGGTCTCCCTCGAGGCGACCCACCACTCCCCGACCCAGTTTGAGACCCCAATGTTCTTCGCCGAGCTGGGGAGCGGGCAGCGTCAATGGGAGGACGAGGGGGCAGGCACCTATCTGGCAGAGGCCATAATCAAGGGCATAGCATCGAGGGGCAGGGCCCCGGTGGCCGTGGGCTTCGGCGGGGGCCACTACTGCCCGACCTTCTCGGCAATGGAGTCGGAGACGGCGTTCGGCCACATAGCCGCCAAGTACGCCCTCGACATCATCACGGACGAGCTGGTCGTCCAGATGGTCGAGCGGACCCTCGACGGGGTGGAGGGGGCACACTTCGACAGCGGCCTAAAGGGCTACCAGAGGAAGAAGGTTGAGGTCGCCCTGAGGAAGCTCGACCTCCCCGTCTTGGAATAACTAACATAAGAAGCTCTCAAATCGACTGACCCGCGGAAAATCCCAGAAGCCCCATTCACTATCAGCGTGATCATTTTGTGTTCAAGATCGAAGAGGTTAATCTGATAACAATTAGCGTTAAATAATTTCCTCAGTTCTCAGTTTCAACCATGGGATTGACGAAGCACATTTGGTGTTTCATGGTCTCAGAGGAAGAATCCGAGAAGGAAGCAGCAAAAGCTCAGACCACCATGAGGCGCTGCCCAAACCTTGTCGCTTCTGGCACGGCCGGAAAAAGGGTTTACTCTGTCTATGCCGTGCCGGAGGAGAGGGAGTGGTGGCTCAGGTATCCGGAGACCGTCAATAAGGAGATCGGTTGGGAGAAGTACAGGGTGCAGGTCTTCGAGAACCCGATGTTCGGGGCCGGCTTCAAGCTTGAGGCCTTGAGCGCAGAGAAGCCGCCGTGCGGCGCGGATTGTGAAAAATGTTAGCTCAGATCCAGGTATAGCTGCGATGGCTGCCCCGCGCTTTCTCAGCGGAGGTAGTATTACAATCGGTCAGCCTATGATTTTCAACGCATGATACACAATTAGCAGATGGGTGTTTCTTCCCAGTTGCTCTGCGTCAAAATCCCGTCGATCACTTGGAGACGAACTTGTTCCGCTTTAAATAGAACCTCAGCTCCTTTGGGAGGTCCCTTGTGACGCCGATTCTGCCGGATGAGCCCACATCCAAACATCCTCTCTCCCCCTCGACCGCCATTAGCTCGCTGTCATCCACCGTAATATCGAGGCCGTTCAGCCCGTTCGTCACAGAAAGCGCCCTCGCAAGCTTCCCCGGGCCATTCGTTATCTCCCTGATGTCCTTCTCCCCCCAGTTCCTAATCATCGTGGATATTCCCTCAAGGGGCTCGAGAGCCCTGATGAGGACGGCCCCCACCTCGCCCTCCCTGTGGGCGACTATGTTCAGCAGCCACCACGTGTGCACCATGTAAACGAAGAGCCTCCCCGGCTCCCCGAACATGGGGCTGTTGTATTTCTTCCTCCCCCTGTACGCCCTCGAGGCCGGGTCTCCCTCGCCGTAGTAAGCCTCGGTCTCCACGATCTTCCCGGAGAGGGCCTCGCTGCCCATCCTCCTGACCAGGACCTTTCCGATTAGGTCTCTGGCTACTTCGGCCGGGTCCCTACAATAGAAGTCTCTCTGCAGCAGGGGCCGGTCATTGGACAAGGGCGATACTTCCTTCCAGCGGCCACTAGGCCGCCTCGAATCTCCAGGCCTCCCTGTTCTCCCACATTTCCCCTAGGAGAAGCTTTGCCTGGCCCGGCGGCAGGGTCAGGAAGAGCTTGGCGACATGCTTACAGATCCTTTTCTGATCGACGCCCTTCCGCCAGTCGTCGCAGTCGTGCCTCAGAAGCTTCGCGTCTGAGTCGATGTCTATGACGTAGTCCCTTATCTTGGCTTGAACTCGTCCCCCCTCGTTCAGTTTGATGACCAGATCCTCGTCGGGGATCTCCTCCGCCCTCGAGAGCCTGGACGTCGACGTGAAGCGCAAGAGGTGGTCGGCGACGCTGAGCCCCTCCTCCTCCTCGGCCGAGAAGGACTCCAGCGTCCTCACGCCCGAGGGGCGCTGAACCCCTTTCCTGTAGTCCATGATCTTCTTCAGGGCTTCCTTCTGCTCCTTCGTGGCCGAGCCGAGCATGCTAAGGATCTCGACTGCGTTCTTCACAGCGTTTGCGGAGAAGTGGTTGTTGAAGTAGCCGTAGACCCTCTTCGCCTTCCTCTTCGTCTCCTCGACCCTGGGTATCCAGGACTCCAGCTCCCCCGGCGTGTAGTCGTAGTTGTACCAGGGGCTGCGTCCGTGGCCGTGCCAGCGGATGTACGCGAAGTCGGCCGTGACGTGGGTCTCTGGGGGGAGCAGTGGCTCGTCGACGATGGCGTAGGCGGCGTTGTGCCTCTTCAGGATCCCGTAGGTCTCGTCCCTCATCCAGGACCTGTTCCTGAACTCCACCGCCCAATCGTAGTTCTCCGGGATGGTCTCGAGGTAGCTCTCGAGGTCCCCGACGTGTTCGTCGTAGTTGAACGTGGGCCTAAGCTGGATCAGGATGGGACCCAGCTTCTCTGCGAGGGGCCTGACCAGCTCTACGAACCTCGCCGTGTCCGCCTCCACCCCCTCGCCGAGGCGGAGCCACTTGTCGTGGGTTATGACCTGGGGCAGCTTCAGGGCGAAGACGAACCCGGGCGGAGCCGTCCTGTACCAGCCCTTCACCATCCCGGCGCTTGGATACCTGTAGAACGTGCTGTTGACCTCCGAGGTGCTGAAGACCTTCGCGTACCGGGTGAACATGCCGTCCTTCGAGTCGTAGAACGGGCCGACCCACTCGTCGTAGCTCCAGCCGCTGGTCCCTATGATCAGGCTCATGGCCGCGACACCGATCAGGCTTATGTGGAAGGTCCAATAAAAGATTCTGGAAGGTGGTTCTCGGTGAGCGTCAAGGTGAGGAGGATCTCGGAGGAGCCCGGCTTGGATGAGCGGGAGGAGGGCTACAGCGGCGTCAACAGCATCTGGGTCGTCCTGGAGAGGGTGGACATCACGGGATTCTCCAGCCGGATCTTCCGAATAGAGCCCGGCGGCCACACGTCCGTCCATTCCCACGACAGGGAGCACGTCGCCATCGTGATCAGGGGCGTGGTCCGGGTCAACGGAGGGCCCTACACGAGCGAGGCCGGAGAGGGGAACATAATCACGATCCCGAGGAACATACCCCACAGGTTCTCGAACCTGACGCGAGAGAGGCTCGTGCTCCTGATAATGAACCTCTTCACCGGGCAGAGGGAGCCCGAGGCGGGGAAGGCGACGGGGGGATAGGCACGAGGGTCTTGGAAGAGGGAAAGGGCGAACTACTCGGATGGATGGACCCCGATGACGCCCGCAGGTGGATGATGGAGAGGAAAAGCCGCGTCCTCGAGGACAAGAGGATGAGCCTGAGGGAGGCGGTCAGGCGGTTCACCAGGGACGGGGACTACTTCGCCATGGGAGGGTTCGGGCACATCCGCGTCAGCATGGCGGCGATCTACGAGATGATCAGGCAGGGGAGAAGGGGACTCGCCATCGCGGCGAAGACGGCCGTCCACGACGTCGACGTGCTCATCGGCGGCGGCGTCGTCGACAGGGTAGATTGCGCGTACGCCTTCGGCCACGAGCTCAGGGGGCTCTCTCCGGCGGGGAGGAGGGCCGCGGAGAGCGGGAGGGTGAGGGTTGTGGGGGAGATCTCGAACGCGGGCTTCCAGTGGAGGTTCAAGGCCGCGGCCATGGGGCTCCCGTTCTTCCCCACCCGGGTGATGCTAGGGACGGACACCCTGAGGCACAGCTCGGCCAAGGTCGTCGAGGATCCCTTCACGGGTAAGCCGATCTGCCTCCTCCCGGCCTGCTACCCGGACTTCTCCTTCATCCACGTGCACCGCTGCGACAGGTTCGGCAACGCCCAGATAGACGGCACGGTCATCGAGGACAGGGAGCTCTCCATGGCGGCGAAGAGGCTGATCCTGACGACGGAGAGGGTCGTCGACGAGGACGAGATCCGGATGGCTCCTGACCGCACAGTCATACCCCACTTCTTGGTCGACGCAGTCTGCGAGGTCCCCTACGGCTCTCATCCCGGGAACATGCCTTATCTGTACTACTCGGACGAGGGGCACATGGCCGAGTGGCTCAGCCT
>CAZPMB010000064.1:0-12164 GCA_964587735.1 uncultured Candidatus Bathyarchaeia archaeon
CCGCCATGCTGGCCAGGGAGGGTCTGAACGGCCCCAAGATCGGCGACGACAACAGGCTGTCACCGAGGTTCAGGAACAGGGGCCTCGGCGAGGACTAAGGTCATGAACGTTTACATCAAGCCCTACCCAACCTGTAGGATGATCCACGGTGCCGTTGATGCGATACTCGAGCTCAAGAAGGAGCGCGTGATAGTACCCGAGAACGTTGAGGAGGTGCAGGTCCAGCAGCTCACCCACGGGATGTACATCACCGAGGACAAGGTTGGTCCAGATAGCTACTACAAGTACTGCCAGTTCAACCTGCCCTACATCTCCGCCGTTGCGATAGCAGACGGTGAGGTCTCCGAGGCCCAGTTCACCAAGAAGAGAATAGCAGACCCCGCCCTCCACGAGCTCGCCGCCAAGATAAAGGTGACACCCGATGAGGGACTCGACTCCATTTACCCTGAGGAGTGCAGGCCAACCACAGTGAAGGTCAAGCTGAAGGACGCAACCATACTCACCAAAAGGATCGATTACCCGAAGGGTGATCCAAGGAACCCCCTCAACGACGAAGACCTCCTTGAGAAGTTCGTAAAATGGTCAAGCCCGAGCATCACCAGGGAGAAGGCAATGGGTATCTGGGAGGCCCTTCTCAAGCTGGAAGAGCTTGAGAACATCTCGAAGCTCATAGAGACGCTCTAGAGGAGAACATCCATCCAACCTATAATTCAATAAGGAGTAGGATGATCTAAGACCCGTGTGAGAATTCTTTTAACAGGCACCTGGCGGCAGGGAGACCCGAACTTGTGGTTTCGACGAAACCAGTGTATGGAGCCTCTATTCAACAAACAAGCGATCCCTAGAGACTCCCACCCAACCTCATCCACATTAAAACCCAAACCATAAAAACCGTTGTTACTGCCACAGTAACAACGCCAACACCGATGGCAGAGCCCACACCACAGCCTACTGGGAGTACAACGGCCTCAACACTTACCCAGGGCCCAGATGGGATGGAGCTAGCAATAAGGCTTTTCAGGTTGATAGCCAATGGGGCCAGGATGATCATGGGTGATCTGATAAAGCTCAAATGGGGCATCGTTTTTCTTGCAGTCGGAAAATTTTAGATCAATTCTTTTACTTCGAATCATCCCGCGTTAAATGTATCCGTGTTATCACGGATTTATTTTTTTGATGGTGCATTCAACTGCGCTTCAGTGTGTCTATGAAATCGGCAAAGAACCGTTCATAGTTTATCTGAACGCAGTGGGTTATATTCGGTGGGTACTGAGGTTGTACTCGCAGGTCTGCCTGGGTCTTTCCGAGGGCTATCCTTCCCTCGGTCTCAACATCCACGTAGATATGTTCACTTTCAGTTAACAGCTCTTCATTTATGGCTAATCCGACGGCTAGGGGATCGTGCATAAAGCCTTCTTCCCCGTGTTTCTTACAGGAATCTATGTAAAACCTGGCTATTTTCCCGATGAACCCTCCGAGCTTTGTTCCAGCGTCTTCGATTTCCTTCAATCGACTAGAAGTCAACACGTTTCTACGGTTCATGGTGACATCCAGGCTTACAAGGGTGATGGGCAGGCCGGAGCCGAACACTATCTTAGCTGCCTCAGGGTCGGCGTACATGTTGAACTCTGATGCCATCGTGACGTTTCCAGGGACCCTGATGGCGCCTCCCATGAGGACCGCCTTTCGCACGTGGGATACGATATCCGGCTCTTTTATGACGGCTATCGCCAAGTTGGTTAGGGGGCCAACCGCAATTAAAACGACCTCCCCCTTATTGGCCATTATTTTGGATACGATTTGATCCGTGGCGTGATCCTGTTCCGGTTTCAAGTTGGGAACTGGCAGGTTCGTATTACCGAGGCCATCCTGCCCGTGGAATTCTTCGGCCTTCACGTGCTCCCTGATGAGGGGCTTCGTGGCGCCCATCGCAACGGGGATTCTGCCCCTTTCTGACATCTCCACCAATTTCAAGGCATTTCTGGTCCCTTTTTCGAGCCCCACATTACCTGCCACGGTGGTTATTCCCAGCGGCATCGTCTTGGGGGACTTCAGTGCGTAAAGAATTGCCAGAGCGTCATCTATACCAGGATCACCGTCGTAAATAATTTTGATCAATGCGATTCACAGCTGAACTAGTTTGAATGAACTAGAAAGAACTTCCTTTTTAAATTGTTGCGCATGCGGAGTTAAAGAGGGAATAGCGATAGTCAAAAAGTTATATTAAAACCTGAATAATATCAGACGATGACCTACCTCATCTCCACCGATATCGGAACCAAAGGGATCAAGACAGCCCTCACAGATAAGAAAGGCAATGCACGCTTCGCAACGTACAAGGAATACATCATCAACCTCCACCTCGGTTGGGCAACACAATTACCCGAAATCCGGGCTCAAGCGGCGTGTGGTTCATGAAGGCTCACGGCGATGAGGGCTCAAGCATTACGAGGTTTAGAGACTGGCTGCTATGTTACTCCCTCCCACTGGTCCAGAGCAGGTGGTTCACGCTCCCCCAGCTTATCGCGATGGGCTTCGGCGTCTTGGCGATGAACATATGCCTCATCGTCGAGTGCCTCTACACCCACGCCACTAAGATATGGGCGACGAAGCGTGCAAGGGTACACGCGAGGGCCGTGTACAAGCCCGTCCTCAACTACGGGTGCATGCAAACATCATGCGGCGATGTCAACTGCGACATCGTTCACAGGGACGTCCCTCACTTCGAGCTGATACTTCCCTCTCCGTCGAGGACCCCCTATCCAGACAAGTACTTCGGCGCCGCGATATGCGCCCACGTACAAGAGCATGTCCCCGACCCATGGGCCCTCGAGCGCGAGCTGAACAGGGTCGCCGACAGGGTCTTCAAGGCAAACCCTTCCCCCCTCCTGCCCGGTGCTTGGATCTACCCGGAGCACCTCTGGGTCTTCATCAGGGGTCGACCTTACCGCTTACGAAGCCAGGCCCCAAACCTCCTCGCCACAGAAAAAGGGGGCACGAGTCTACCATATGGCACAACACCAAGGAACATGGTTTTGGAATAAAGTGATAACCTAAACCTAATACATGCTCATTCTCTCTGTGTCTTTTTCACTCGACCTTTCTCAGTGTAATATACATCGTGTGCGAACGAGTGATCAATCTTTAATAGGCTTATTACATGATATGTGAGGGTTAGAAGTGAAAGTCACGCTGGCTTTTCTACCAAATCTACTGAGAGTTCCATAGATATGTGTTAGCTGCGGTCGAAGCAATCAATATCTACAGCAGGTTCCGATTAAGACCATTGAGTTCACAGACTGGTCTGGTAAGCGTTGGAGGAATTGGACGTTCAATTTTCCCTACTGCACAGACTGTTTGTCTAAGGCAAAGAAGGGGACAAGCCTCATCAACACTTTAAAAAGGCAGCATGCGCCCGTTGAAGCACCCTTCGTCCAATCCAAAATATATGGGAAAATGCTCAGTAAGATGGAAGCAAAGTACGTGGAATTTACATTTACAAATGATACCTACGCTCAGCTATTCAAAGAAGCAAACAAGGATATAATCTTCGATACATTCTTCAAGAACTTGCAGGCCTCAGAAAAAAAATGAGAGCACTCAACTATATTGTAATAGGATGTTAAGCATTGTTTAAGTTATTTGGACCTCGTTGCCTCAAAAAACTCATAACTAAACCACGACAATAGCACACCATGACCTATCTCATAGGAACTGACATAGGGACCACGGGAACAAAGACAGTCATCGCGGATATGGACGGAAGAGTCCAAGCCACAGCCTATAAGGAGTACACAGTCCTCAACCCACACCCGGGGTGGGCAGAACAGTGGCCCGACGTCTGGACTCAGGCTGCCAACGAAACAATCAGACAGGCCATACGCCAGGCCAAGGTCGATCCCAAGGACATCGCCGGAGCCTGCATCAGCAGCCTCTACGGTGGGAGCGGGATTCCAGTCGACCGCTACTACAAGCCCCTCCGCCCATGCATCATCTGGGCCGATAGGAGGGCAGCTAGGGAGTGCCAGTGGGTGCGCGAGTCCATCGGCACCGACGAGATGTTCAGGGTTACGGGAAACGTCATAGACCCCTACTACGGATACACGAAGATGCTCTGGATCCGCTTTCACGAGCTGAATAATTGGCGCAAGACCTACAGGCTCGTGACTCCGAATGCATACGCGTCATACCTCCTCACAGGGGTTGAATCCATCGACCTCTCAAGCGCGGGCAACTACGGCGGCGTATTCGACATCCAAAGAAGGGACTGGTCCGACGAGATGATGAAACGGCTCGGAATACCCCGCGAATACTTTCCTGAGAAGATCGCATCCTCAGAGGAGGTGATCGGCGAGGTGACCTCCGAGGGCGAGAGGCTTTCAGGGCTCAGGAAGGGAACTCCAATCTGCGCTGGGGGAATCGACGCTCCCGTCAGCGCCTTGGCCGGGGGAGCGATCCGGGACGGGGATCTCGCCTCGATGCTCGGTACCTCAATGTGCAACGGGTTCATCGGCCTCACCCCCCGCCTATCACCAAGGCTCGTCAATTTCCCCTACGTCATCAATGGCCGAGAGTACACCTACAGCTTCACGGGCGTCGTGACGGCTGGCTACTGTGTCCGATGGTTCAGGGACGAGCTCGGAAAATGGGAGAAACACGTCGCCGAGAGCGTCAGGGGAGACGCATACGAGTTCCTCGACAAAGACGCCTCAAGGGTCCCCCCCGGATCCGACGGCCTCATATTCCTCCCCCACATGATGGTCGGCGATAGAGCCCCGTACTGGGACGAGCACATCAGAGGTGCCTATCTGGGCCTCACAGTCTCCCACACAAGGGCCCACATGTACAGGGCCGTCCTCGAGGGCGTCGCCTGCGCCATGAGGTATAGCATAGATGCAGCAAAGGAGGCGTGCCTCCCAATAAGCAGGGTCACCCTCGTCGACGGCGGCGCCAAGTCGGGGCTGTGGAGGCAGATAATAGCCGACGTAACCGGTCTAGCCATGGAATACATCCCGGATGCCAAGGGCGCGCCCCTGGGAGACGCCCTCCTGGCGGGCCTTGGTACACACACCCTAAGAGACCACAGCGTTATAGAGGAATGGATCGGCCCCAAGGTCAAGACGACCCCTGACCCGGGAAGGATGAGGACGTATGAGAAATGCTACAGCCTCTACAGGGAGAGCCTTGAAGCAAACAGAGAGATATTCAAGAAAATGGGGGGCGATGTGGAGGCCTAGCCCAGTGCAGACCTATTGATGACCTCGCAGTTGACCTCGCCGCAGGTGAAGGACGCACCAGTCCTCGCACTAGTTAGCGTGACCACGGCGGGGGCGAACAGGGCTGGATCGACCTGTGTGAAGTCGAAGTCCACCGCCTTGTAGATCTCGTAGGAGGTCTTACCGTAGTCCTTGCAGTTGCTCGACGGCGCGTTCTCCGCCATCCCCCTAAGCACATCCTCGTCCTCGTCGACGATGTAGCTGGTCACCCCGCCATACGTCAGTGCATCCTCGGCCCTTCCCATCGCGACGCCGTGGTCGGAGTGCAAGGGCATGATGGGAGCGTACCCCACGCCATACTTCACTTTTTTAAGATCGAGCCCCAAAACGTCTAGCCTGAAAAGCCCAGTCTCCACGACCCTGCCCGAGATCTGGACCATTCCGGCCAGCGAGGTCGTGGTCGTCAGCACCAAGTAGACGTTCTTGGGCGCAATGCCACAAGCCTCGGCGACGAATCGGGCCGCCGAGTCGGGGGGCTTCGTGTCTGTCTCAAGGAGAAGGACAGCCATTTCGGCCACGTCCCTGTACCCGATCTTCTCGAAAACCTTCTTGGGCTTCAGGGCAAGGGCCCGGGCCGGGCCTGACCCGTCGGCCGTGTAACCCTCGGGCTTTATCTTCCAACCTGCCAGCTGCGATCCGAAGAGGGATATGGCAGGATGGTCAGTTGAGACGACGACCGTCGGCAGCTTCAGCCCCTCGAAGTCAGCGTAGCCGAGGCTCGCTGCGCCAGCGCCGCCCATCGCTATCCTCGTCGTCACGAGCCCTGCCTCGTACCCTCCAGATGCCTCGAGGCCCGTGTCTATCACCGTCGCGCCGGAGGGCAGCTTCTCGACGGTCACACCGTAGTAGTCAGGAGCCCCCATAAGCTGCTCGACCAGCCTGAGGGCCAGCCTGTTCACGCTCAGCAAAATCATCCACCGGGATGAATATCCCCTCTCCCCTTAAAGGATTGACGAGGGGCCGGTGCCGGGAAAAGTGATTTATCCACAGCCAATGGGTTTATGGTGAGTGATTTGTTTTGAGGAAGATAGCCGCTTTCTTCCTAGGCATTTTTCTGGCGTTCATGCTGGGCTACGCCACACTGCATCCATCCTTTTTCCTCCTGATGGACTGGCTCGTCCCCCTCCTCGGGACGCCCGTCTCGACGGCCCTAACGGTGATGTATCTGCTCTTTGGTGACCCTATCCAGTTTGCGGCGTTAGGGGCTCTCTGGGCTGGGGTCGCATTCCTTGGAGGCGCGATAATCCGGAGGAGGATGGGCGCCCCCCTCACGATGCTCATCGTTTTCCTTTCATTCCTCCCAGCACTCGGCCTCTCCGCCTACGGCGTTCTCCGGAGGGCATCAGAGCTGGGGGCCGCCGTTGGAGGGGGTAACCCCCTTGAACTCCTCCCCCCGCTTCCAAGTGGGCTGACCGTCGTCACCATCTTTGAGGCGCCGATAATTGGGGAACTCATTAAGGCGGTAATCCCCTTGATCGAGGAAAGCTCATCACAGGGCCCTGGAATGAATGTCGTGTTCAAGGTGATCGGCCCTCTGTTCGTTGACTTCGCCGAGAAAACGGTCATCGTGGCCCTCGCGGCCCTGTTAGGAGCCGAGATCGGAAAGAGGCTGGAGCCCATTTTTAAAGCACGGTTCGGTAATCTCGGGTTTAGATCTGGCGGAAAGCGATTGAACGAACCCGGCATCCCGATGAGCTTTCACAGCCGGATCGCCCTAGTCTTCGCTCTCATTCTCCTCCTGCTGGCGGCTTTCTCCCCTCGCCCCAACGTTAAGGGTGGGTTGGAGGAGGACTTTTTCACAGAGGGCTTGCTCGGATTCGTCGATAGTAAGGGGCGAGGCTACGTGGGCTATATATTCATCGATTCGGGGATGTCCATCGGGGGCATCGACGTGAACAGCCCTGCGGCTGAGGGGCTCGTCGCGTCCGTGCTCGTCTCTCAGGAAGGGGTCAGGGAGGCGCTACAGGACCTCGACTCTTTGACCCTGGGATTTGATCCGGAAACCGTGCTCGGAGTCATACCCCCTACGATTATTGTGGCAGCATACCTAGATGTGCCGAAGGACGTGGCGGAGCAGCGGGCGGACACGATCTCCTCGGCCTTCTCGAACTCCCTCGGCATCGAAATACACACACTTCTGTCTCTCGAGCTCCCCCAGTCCGGTGGGAACGGGCCCGAGTTGCCGCCGCTCTCCATCGTCGTCTACCAGTCTCCGACTAACCTTGAGGAGTTGGCGGAGAAGTTCATGGGGCAGATCACAGAGCACGGAGGCCTCGCCGACCTAATAAATGAGGCGTTTACAAATAAGCGGCTCATACCTAAAGAAGATCCACAGTCTGCAAACGGGACAATTTTCTCAATGGGCTTCGTCAACCTCGGTCCCCTCCTCCAATACATCAATTCAGAAGACTTATTGCCGATCCCGGATGGGGGAATGAACGCCACCGGCCTCCTAGAGAAGGTTAGGCCGCTCCTCGGAGAACCATTCGGTTTCTCTGGCGGAGTCTCTTACTGGGACCACGGGGTTGAACCCGCCGAGGGTGGGTACGACTTCAGCCTAATGGAGCTTCTGGGGGTCGACGAAGCGAGCCTTTCGCAGGACTCGGACCTCTCCCTCGTAGTCTTGGCCGGACCGAACGAAACCGCCTCAGGGGAGAACAAGTCGAGGCCCATCTTCCAGATCGTCTCCTCTCTGTCAACCAACGACCCCGAGATGAGTTCGTTCATCGAGGCGCTCTCAGAGATGGGTCCAACGACCATCGTGCCAGCCGGGGCGACCATACCTCCCCAAGCCATCATGCTATCAATCTCTGGGGAGATCGAAATGCCGCTCGTCGTGACAGTGACGAAGGAAGCGTCGCCCACTGTGGCCCAGCCCAAGGGCGAGGTCACGGTGACTGTAACGGTGCAGAACGAGGACGCGCGGGCCATGAGTGACGTACAGCTCAGCGACGTGTCAACATTGGAGGATTATCCAAACAGCGTAAGCCTCGAATCGGGCTCGACATCAGAATTTTGGGAAGAGATCGGCCCCGGGGAGTCAAGGGCTCTGACCTACACCATCAAGCTGGGGGAGTCTGGAGTGTACAGCCTGATGCCGGCCGAGGTGTCCTACACCCACTCTGAAAATCGATACACGGAGTCCTCAGGCACGGTCGAGGTGAGGGTCGCTCGAATGGACCCAGTCTCTTTCATGCTGTACAGCACAGCAGAACTATGGTTGACGTCTGCAGAACTCCTCGATTTCCCCACGGGGGGGAAGGGTTCGGTCATTCTGATGGGGTCGACGCTGTTAATATTCGCTGTCCTTTTCCTCTTCGAGTACAGGAGCCATAGGAAGCCTGCCCTGGTATAGATGTCTAGGCCATCAACCATCTCGGGAGCCCTGAGGCCCGGTGCTCTGTTTTTTAAGGGAAGGGCCCCATCCACCCGAAAATTGTTTATAGAATAACCCTGGCGTCGACGATCTTCGCCCCCTTCTCGTAGACGATTATCGGGTTTATGTCAAGCTCCCTTATCTCGGGGCACTCCTCCAGCATCTTGGAAGTCTTCATTAGGACATCGATTATGGTCTCCTGGTCGACAGGCGGCTTCCCCCTCACACCTTCGAGGATCCTATAGGCCTTGATCTCCCTCACCATCTCCTCGGCATCCGTTCGTGTAATTGGGACGAGCCTGAAGCTGACGTCCTTCAGTATCTCGACGAAAATACCGCCGAGGCCGAACATTATGGTCGGTCCGAAGGTCGAGTCCCTCGTGGATCCGACGATGACCTCTGTGCCGTTGGGAGCCATTTCCTGGACGATGACGCCTATGATCTCCGCCTTAGGCGCATACGCCATGACGTTTTTCATGATTCTCTTGAAGCCTTCTCTTGTTCCCTGCTTGTCCTTTATATTCACGAGGACGCCGCCGGCGTCCGACTTGTGGAGCACCTGCGGCGAGACGATCTTGAGCACTATAGGGAAGCCGATCTTCTCAGCCGCCTTCACGGCATCGTCCTCGGTCTTGGCCAAGTTAATCATCGTGACTGGCATCGCGTAAAGGCCGCAGAGGGCCTTCGCCTCATGCTCGAAGAGGAATTTCCTCCCATCCCTGCTCGCCTCATCGAAGATCCTCGAGACCGCCTTGTCTCTCATTGAGAACACCTACGAACCGGATTCTATACAGGAATTCCTTACCGCCTTAAAAAATGTAGACTTGTTAGATGAATGGTGTATAGTATTACACCACAATGATCCTCTTTAGGGTCAAGACTCACTCCAGGAGGTTTTCTCCCCGAGGACCGACGCCTGATAAGTGGCCATAAGTCAAAGGCATGGAGCATACGAGATGGTTAAAGGTGGAAGGAGGCTGTGAAAGGTTTAGGGGCCACCTCTTAGCCTCCCCTTGATCCACAACGCGACCTTCTTGAGCACCGGGTTCGGCGTTGCGAGGACGGGGATGTCCCTGGCACCGACCTTGAGCCCAGGCCTGTAATCGGGCATGCTCGCGTACATGACGCTCGCCCAGTATATCCGCCCCTTCTTGCGCTCCTCCAGCAACTCCTTCGTGTTGAACGGGAGGGGCATGTGGTAGAAAGCGACTCCCTCAGCCCAGTTCAGGATGACTGGCCTCCCCGAGTCGATGAGGAGCGCACAAGTCTCGGCGAGCTCCTGAAGCCCGTACTCCACCATCTCGAGGATTATGAGCTCCTCGGCCGGCTTGTACGAGATCTTCACCATCTCGTCCTGGCCAGCCCAGGCCTCTGGCGCTATTGGACCTCGCCCTCCGCTTGGCTTATGGACCTGTCCAGAAGGGAGACGATCTCGTCAACCTGCTCTCGTGTGACGACCAGAGGTGGCGCGACCTGGATGTGATCCCCCCTGAAGCCGTCTACGGTGGCCACCCCTGGGTAGACGAGCAGGCCGTTTTCGAAGCATCGCTCGAGGACGCGTTGGCTGAAGCCGACGTCGGCGGGGAACGGCTCCTTCGAATCCTTGTCCTTCACGAACTCGATGCCGGCGAAGAGGCCCATTCCCCTCACGTCTCCAACCGTTTTTTGGTCGAAGAGATCCCTTAACCCTCTGTGGAGGTGCTCCCCAAGCTCGGCCGACCTCCGAACCAGATGGTGCTTCTCGACGTAGTCCAGGACGGCGGAGCCAGCGGCGCAGGCGACTGGGTGGCTGCCATAGGTGTGGCCGTGGGCGAATGGTTCCTTGAATGCCTCAAATACATCCTCGGAGGCGATGCAGGCTCCCAGGGGTAAGTAGCCGCTCGCGAGGCCCTTAGCCGTGGCGATTATGTCGGGCTTCACACCCCAGTGATCTATTCCCCAGTTCTTACCCGTGCGCCCGAGGCCGGTCATCACCTCGTCGGTGATGAACAGAACGCCGTGCTTATCGCAGATCTCCCTAACGATCTGGAAGTAGCCCTCGGGCGCAGGGACGGTCCCCAAAGTTGCCCCGACGACCGGCTCGGCTATGAAGGCCGACACATACCGAGGGCCGACAGCCTTGATCTCCCGGTCCAGCGCCCAAGCGCACTCGAGATCGCATAAGTCCCTCGCCTTTCCAAAGGGGCAGCGATAACAATAGGCGGGGGGGATATGGGGGAAATCGATGAGCATCGGGACATACCTTCGCCTGCGGGTGATGTTGCCCGACATGGAAAGAGCCCCCAAGGTGTTCCCGTGGTAGCTCTGCCACCTGGCCACAACCTTGTACCTCGAGTCCTCCCCCCTCTCTAGGTGGTACTGTCTAGCAAGCTTGGCAGCTGCCTCGGTCGCCTCCGATCCGCCAGAGCAGAAGAAGACCCTGTTCAGGCCCCGCGGCGCGAACCTGGCTAGTTTCTCGGCGCACTCAACGACCGACTGCGTGGTGAAGTGGCTGCTGTGTGCGTAGGAGATCATCTCCATCTGGCGTGCAACGGCGTCCTCCACCTCCCTGACCCCGTAGCCGATGGTCACGCAGATGGGGCCAGAGCTCCCGTCGATGTATCGCTTACCGTTATTGTCCCAGACATAAACTCCCTCGCCCCTCTCCAAGGTGAGTAGCTTACCGGTGGCCCTCGAGAAGATGTAGGAGCGCGAGGGATCGGTGAGGCCCCCTGATTCGGTCATGATGCTCAGAGAAATCTAAGCCGTGTTGAACTTAACTGTACCGCCCCTCTAGGCGTCCTGAGACAAAACGTCTTTTTCCCACTTCGGTCTCCAGGACGAGGGAGCCGTCTTCGTCGACATCCAATGCAACCCCCTTCACGGCCTCCCCGGAACCATCGGTAACAACGATGACCTTTCCTAATACGCTGGTCAGTCGCCTCCATGAACGAACTATCTCCTGCGGAGCCACGTCAAGCCTCTGAAGGTGAATCTTGAGGCGATCCATAAAACTTCGCAGGAAGCTGTCCACGTCTATATCCAGACCCGCCTCCAACGATATTGATGTGGCGTCGATGAGGTACCCAGGAAGCTCGTTGTTCAGGTTGACCCCTATCCCGAGAAGGACGTATTTGACCTCATTTCCGAGCCATCCCAACCCTGCAATAACCCCGCCGACCTTTCTCCCCCTCAGGAGGATATCATTCGGCCACTTCAACTCTGCTTCGATGCCCGCGAGAGAGTTAATCGTCTCTGCAACCGCTATACCTGCTAGCAGGGGGAGGAGCCCGATCCTCGCCATCGGCCCGAGCACAGCCGTCATGTAAAGGCCTCCCTTGGGGGAATACCAACCCCGACCACGACTGCCTCTACCATTTGTCTGGGTCTCGGCGACGACGACCAATCCGGCGTTTTCACCTGAAAGGGCGAGCTCTCTGGCAACATCCTGGGTCGAGGAGACCCGGCCTAGCCTCATTATCTTCCAGTCGTACACGGGTTCGTCCAGATAGAAATGGAATCGAATTATTGAA
>CAZPMB010000065.1:0-12151 GCA_964587735.1 uncultured Candidatus Bathyarchaeia archaeon
TGGCGAAGTTAACCGGAGTGATGGTGGGCATCACAGTCGATGAAGGTGCCGTGAACCGCGTGGAGGGTGTTGAAGCAGGGCGTCAGCTCCCTGACCGCCTTCCACATTGAATAGCCGAAGGCGTCAACGACGACAACAACCAGCCTGTCGGTGGCTTTCATCGTACTGACCACACCACGGTGTGGCCCCTCCTCGGAGGAGGAGGGCGGCCTCACCCCCAGCACCTGGGATACCGTGGTGGCCACGCATCTCATGTCAAGATGGTGGAGGAGTGTGATACGCCGGTATTAAATGCTAAAGCCCCATGGTATCTTTAATTTCCAGGGCCTAAGCCCATTTGAGCCGCATGAGCCTGCGTTAGCTCACCGGATCCAAGGCCGTCTACATCATAGGCCCCGCAGCGGGAAAGCAGACATGGGTTATCCAACCATTCATGGAGGTTGTGGCCCTAATCCCGCCTTCTTCTCCTCAGGCTCAGTGGCCTCCCGCAGTTCGGGCACACTGCGGTCCTGAGGTCGCTGAATATCGGGCAATAGGGGCACGCATCGGACGTCTCTTCCGCAATGACGGGCCTGATGTCGGCGGAGGCCACGGGCTCTTCAGGGGGCGGCGCGAAGCCCGACACCTCCCCTGCCTCGATGGTGATTGGGTGGATCTCCTGTACGATTTCTTGGGGCGGCGTGACATCGGCCTCGGGCTGCGTGACGCCGACCTCTGGTTGTGTAACATCGGCTTCAGGCTCCACCTCGACTTCAGGCTCTACCTCGACTTCTTTTAGAGTCGAAGAGCGAGGTTTTCCTCTCCTCTTGGAGAGGAACCTCAGGATTAGAATCAGATTTAACACTGTAAACAGTGCCAGGAGGAGGAGAGTTAATGTTCCCCATCCTTCCCCAAAGAAATCCGCTGAAGCCAACTGCAGAATATGAATCTGACATTACCTTTTTAAAGATTTGACAAGGAATTTGAGCCTCAGAAATAATAAGCGTCTAGATGCCTCCGGACCGTTAAGGATGGAGTCTCTCCCCATGTCGGCCAATAATTCGAAAATCAGACAGACATGGTTTTATGGAGAACAGTGCGATGATGATCGAGGGCTATGTGTACATCTAGGTTCAACCCAAGCATAGTGGATACATGGGTCAAGATATGGAACACGTACGATCTGTCCATGGTGGAGAAGCTCTTCGTCGACGATGACAGGGTAACCTACTTCTCCTCTGAGAAGAAGGGCCTCATAAGGGGGATAGACGCCCTCGTCAGACACCACAGAGAGTTCGGGTTCGTCGAGGGGGGCAAGGACCAGCCGAACAGGCTCTGGCTCGAGGACACCCAGATTGAGTCTTACGGGGAGACGGCGATCGTGAAGGCTGACTGGTGCTTCAGGAGGGGCGGGTCGGAGAAGATACAGCGGGGCCCGGTCACAATGGTGTATGTCCCTGTCGACGGCAAATACCGAATAGCCCACGCCCACTTCTCGAACTATTAATAAGAATAACAGTGGTCAGGAGCTGAGGTGTGCTCCTCTTGATCTGTGTGAGCAATTTCAGGGTCTCACCGGTTTCCGCCTTGTTTTCCAGCCATCTCTCAAATGCCTCCTAGCCCCTCGGTGAAGACCTTCGCCCTCACGCCGAAAACTCCTTATTCCGTATAGGATGGAATAACGGATTTCACCGGTCAAGCCTGGTCCTCCTTGAAAACGGGTCCCTATCCTCCCTTGTCCGAGTCCTGGTTTTCTTCAAAGCCTTGACGAGGAAGATCTTATGCTTGTTAAGCTGAATGAAGAGGTCAATGGCCTAAAGTTAGACTATTAAAAACATCGCAGATGGTGAGCGTGTGGCCCTATTATCGCCTTTAAAAAAAGGTTTACCAGAGCTCCCGATGAACGCGTGCCTCGTCGTACTGCGTGCGTGGCTCCTTCTTTTCGGCGGGATGGCCGATGGAGATCAGGTTTAGGGGTACAATCGCCTCGGGGAGACCCAGCGCCCTCCTCACCTCCGCCTCCCGCTCCTCCGACGGATGAACCCCGAGCCAGACCGCGCCCAAGCCAAGTGCGACCGCGGCTAAGAGGAGGTTCTCAGTGGCCGCCGAGCAGTCCTGCACCCAATAACGTTTCGAGATTTCAGGGTCTCCGCACACGGCGATGCATAAAGGCGCTTCGAACAGCATTTTTCCGTATGGATGCTTGTCGGCCAGCTCGTCCAGCTTCTTCCTCTCGGTTATGACAACGAAGTGCCAGGGTTTACGATTAGAGGCCGATGGGGCCGCCATCGCTGCCTCCAGCAGGCTCCTAACATCTTTCTCACTAGCCGGCTTGGCTGAATACTTGCGGATGCTCCGACGGGAGAGAATCGTATCGATTAGTTCTTTCGTCAATCTGAACACCTCTACAGAATCAACAGCTGTTGGATATTAACTATTTCAAAGGGCAACTGATCACCGAACCACGGGCATACGTGATACGGGTTTCCACAACGATTAGAGAACCTTTTAATTAACTTCGTTTCATTAAACGCGTTATGCCGAAGAAAGCTCTACCAAAATACCTCGGGGTCGTCGCATTCGGGGTGAGGGCGGGCGTTATCCTCCCAGGAGACGACATTGTTAAGGTAGTGTGCGAGCGTGTAGAGGAATGTTCCAGAGACGGGCTTCTCGACGACGGCGACATCGTATGCGTCACAGAGTCTGTGGTAGCGAGGTCTCAGAACAACTACGTGACAGAGGACGAAATAGCCCTCGAGGTACGGGACAAGCTGGGCATCTCCGATTCTGGTCGTCTGGGAGTTCTATTTCCAATCGTCAGCAGGAACAGGTTTGCACCGATCCTTAGGGGTCTCGCAAAGGCCGTACCAAAGGGGAAGCTTATCATTCAGATCTCGTATCCCTGCGACGAGGTGGGAAACCAGACGGTCCCCGAGGAGCATGTGCTGAAATGCGACAGCAGGCACGGAGGGAAGATCACATTAGAGGACGTCACCGATATCCCCATTCGCCACCCAATAACAGGGGTTGACTACCTGAGCCTTTACAGAGACATCGTACGAGAATCGGGGGCCGAGCCGGTCATCATCATCTGCAACGACCCGCTTGCAATACTTGAACAAAGGCCAGACAGTATCATCATATCCGACATACATGGAAGAAGGAGAACGAGGGCCATCGTAGAGAAACATTTCAGCAAATGCACAACGCTTCAGGACATCTGCAGCGATAGTAAGAGGGGGGCGTGGTCCGAGTGGGGTCTGCTGGGGAGCAACCTCTCCTCAGGCGGAAGAATAAAGCTGCCCCCTAGGGAAGGGAACAGGGTCGCCTCCAACATAAAGAACGAGATCGCCAGAAAGACCGGGAAGAGGGTTGAGGTTGTCATATATGGCGACGGTGCATACAAGGACCCTGAAAGCGGCATCTACGAATTAGCCGACCCGCAGACCTACTTCGGGCTCACCGAGGGTTTGGAGGCCAAGAAGAGGACAGGGGTGAAGTACAAGTGGCTCGCGGACACGCTCCAGGCGGAGGGCAAGGGCAGGGAAGAGATCGAGAGCAGTATCGAGACCGCGAAAGGGGAGGAACATGAGATCGACAGCATGCTCATGGAGGGGACAACCCCGCGCAAGATGGCGGATGTGGTCTCTAGCCTCGCCGACCTAGTAAGCGGATCAGCCGACGCCGGTACGCCCATAGTCGTCGTGAAGGGCCTGATACCTGAAAAATTAAGGCCATGAAACCCGCGAACTATTTCGAAGGTAAAACAAAGCGAAGATATCGCCTTATTGGTGTTTCATCTCTTCTCCTCGTAAGCAGGGTAAATGGGTAATGTAGGTATTTTTTTATATGGAAAAAAACACACCATCATTGAGGTTCTACTGACGCGTAATCAGTCGTGCTCTAGTGGAACCTGAACTAGAATGAGGAGGAAGGGTATGTCCGAAAAGGTACGCACAGCCATCGAGAAGGCAAATGTCAGGTTTGTCGAGGAGGTCCGGAAGGGTAACGCGTCAGGCCTGTCTTTGCTGTACACCGAGGACGCAGTTCTCCTGCCTCCGAACAGCGACAAGGTTCTGGGGAGGAAGGCGACCGAGAAGTTCTGGGGTGGGGCGATCTCCCAGTTGGGTTTGAAGGACGCCGTCCTGAAGACAGAGGAGCTGACGGGCAGCGGGGACACATACACCGAGGTCGGAAGCTACACGCTGAAGCTCCAGGCCAAGGGGCAGAAGCCTGTCGAGGACAAGGGCAAATATGTGGTCATCTGGAAGCAGACGCCCGACGGCTGGAAGCTCCACAGGGATATATGGAACAGCAACTTGCCGCCGTCAAAATGATGGCCAAAAACAGAAGGCATAAGAAAACATCCTCTTTTTTTCTCTCATCCCATTGTGTTATTCGTAATCTGCTACAGACCTTTGCTAAGCCCTGACACATCTCATTGTTTGTCGAGGAATTGGGTAGTCTTACAACAGTGTCAGGCGAGAGGAATCGCCTTTGCCGATGCCCAGGCGTTCTCTGGCGTTGCCTTGGTTGACGGCGAACTCAAGATACCCTCCCCCAGCCACCAATAGGAGGAGATCGCCCTCGGGCACGGCTGAGAAAATGCGGACATAGGGAATCGTGTACTCCCTGTCCGAAATCTCCACCTTGAACTTGGATCCATCGCGCGCACCGACTCTCACGAGCTCCTCATACGTCACGTTTGTCACAAGGTTCCCGAAGCCGTCAACATGGATTACAGTTGCCTCGATCGTGCCCCCTTCAACCCTGGGGCGATATGACTGAACAATGGAATAGCCTTTGATCTCTCGCCCGATCTTCTCGGGCGGGAGGCTCTTTGCGAGGAGCGCCGCCGTGGGGCCGAAGACGTCCCTGCCGTCGAAGACATCGGACACCCTTTTAGGGAGGACCTCCAGGTTGGTGATCTCGAAGACGCGCTCGACGCCCAGCCTCTCGGCCGCGGGGGCGAGGAGACCGTTGTCCGGCCCCACGAGGAAGGCGCCCCTCGCCTGGATGATGATCCTCTTTCTCCTTCCGCCCACGCCCGGGTCGACGACGCCTACGTGGATCGTTCCATCTGGGAAATAGGGGACGCTGCGTGCGAGGTGGAACGCCCCCTCGTCGATGCTGTAGTTCCCGACGTCGTGGCTGATGTCAACGATGGTAGCGTTCGGAAGGACCTTGAGAATAGCGCCCTTTACCTCGGCTACGTAGGAGTCCTTAATCCCGTAGTCGGTCAGAAGGGTGATGATCGGCATCTCGAACACTATCAAGTCTGTCTGAGCCGATAAAAATTTGACCCGTTCAGATGGCGCGTCGAGGGTCTTGGTTTGGGGGCTTCAGAAGAAGGGGCCGCCGTCCTTGGCCGTCAGGCGCCCCCAGAAGTCGTTGACCTCCTGCTGTATCTCATCGACCTCGGTGTCGGTGATGTGGCGGAACCTCCCCTGCATCTTGAGGACCCCCCTCACTGGCTTCAGCTCCTTCGGCTTGTACGTCTGCCTTATCGTTTTTCCGTCGATAACCTCATAGAGCGGCCAGAGCCCCGAGAGGACCATCTCTCTGCCGACCTTGATGGTGTCCTTCGGGTCGAAGGACCAGCCAGTAGGGCAAGGGGCGCTTATGTGGATGTAGCGGAAGCCCTTGATGTTCTTCGCGTACTCAAGCTTGCCGAAGAGGTCCTCGGGGTAGGCGACGGAAGCCGTGGCCGTGTATGGGACGTTGTGGGTCGCTACGAGCAGCGGAACATTCTTCTTCCTCTCCCTCTTTCCCCTGCTCATCTCGCCGACTGGGGTCGTTGTTGTCGCGGCGTATTTGGTCGTCGAACTGCTCCTCTGCCCACCTGTGTTCATGTAGGCCTCGTTGTCGTAGACTATCCAGAGGACGTTCTCGTTCCTCTCGGCGGCGGCGGAGAGGCCCTGGAGGCCGATGTCGACGGTGCCGCCATCGCCTATTATGCCAGTGACGATGATGTCGTCCCTCCCGAGCCGCTTGTAGGCCCTGGAGAGCCCCGTCATCATCGCGCCGGCGCCCTCGAAAACCTCGGCGTATATGCTGGGCGCCCTTATGTTCCCGAACGCCGGCCCACAGCACGCGACCTCCTGCCTGACCATCCTCGTCCCGAGGGCCTTGCTCACAATCCTAGCGACGATGCTCCCCGCGCAGCCCTGGCAGGCCTGGTTAGCGGGGTCAATGAACTCCTCGTAGCCGAGCTTGATCAGGGGTATCGGCTTGCTCATCTCACTCCACCTCTAGACCCACTCCACGGTGGGTGCTACAGCCTTCCCCCTCGCAGCCATCAGCGTCTTCTCTGCCACCTTCTCTATGTCCGAAACCCTCACCTCCTTGCCGCAGAGGCCAGCGTAGAACTCCAGGGTTTTAGGGCGAACTTCTAGGTCGTACATGCTGTTCCTGACCTCGCCGAAGATGATGCCCCCTGAGCCGCAGCTCACGTTCCTGTCTATGACGCCTATGGCATCCACGTTCTCGCCGATACGTTTGAACTCCTCTCCGGGGAATGGCTTGAATGACTTGAGCTTAACGAGCCCGATCCTCTTCCCTCCCTTCCTTAAGTTCTTAATAGCAGTCCTCGCCGTGCTGGCTATGGTGCCCATCGCGACTATCACCGCCTCCGCGTCCTCGCACATGTACTCCTCGACTAGGCCGTTGCCGTAGCTTCGGCCGAACCACTTTCCGTACTCCTCGTTGACCTCTTTTATCACCGCCTTGGCGGACTCCATGGCGTCCTGCTGGGCCTTCCAGGCGAACTGGGGGTCCCTCTCGAACCCCCACATCCTCATCATGTACATCCTCATCTCCTCGGCCTGCTCCGGCAGCAGAGGAATTGACGACTTGTAGGGCGGGAGGAAGGCGTCCACCTCCTCCTGAAGGGGGAGCTCGACGGGCTCGGCCGTGTAACTGAGTATGTATCCGTCCCCCGAGAATATCGCCGGTAGTCTGACTCTCTCGTCCTCCGCTATCTTGAAGGCCATTATGCCTGTGTCGAGGAGCTCCTGGCTGTTCTCGCACTCGAACATCATCCAGCTCGTGTCCCTCTGGGCCATCATGTCGGAGTGGTCCGGCTGCATCCCCTTCACGCTCCTATGGACGACGGCCATGACTATGGGAAGCCTTGCGCCCGAGGTAGCGTGCATAGGGTGGTGCATGTATAGGAGGCCCGGGCCTGATGTCGCGGTGAAAACCCTAACGCCCGCCGCCGCAGCCGTAAGCGCCGAGGCCTGGGCCGTGAGCTCGCCCTCGACCGTGACGAACTCCGCGTCAAGCTCACCGTTCGCGATCATCTCCGCCAGGTACTGGACTATGGTCGTCTGAGGCGTTATGGGGAACGCCGAGATGTACTTTACCCTGGCCATCTTCGCCGCGTATGCGATGGCCTTGTTCCCCACCATGACCTCCCACTGCTCTGTATTCATCCCCTAGATCTCCTCCTGCTTGAACGCGATCGCCTTCACGGGGCACTCTTCGAAGCAGATTCCGCAACCTTTGCAGTATGCGTAGTTTATCTCTGCCTTGTTCTCGGCCATGGCTATGGCGACCTCAGGGCAGAAAATGTAGCACCTCCTGCAGCCGACGCACTTTCCAGCGTCGATCTCCGGTCGGAACAGCCTCCAGCTTGAGACATCCCTGTCCATAACCCCGAGCTCCCTTACCCTGATCCCTTCGACGTCTGAGACATCTACCGGGTCGTTGGCCTCGTCGTATGCTCTTTTAACGGCCCGGACGTTTACATTGCCGATGTTGCCCGACCATTGCTTCAGCACCGCCTTCTCCAGCGATTCGAGGGTGACTAAGCCTGTCACTTTGGCGAAGGCACCCAGTATAGCCGTATTGGTTATTGGGCGGCCGAGGACCTCCATTGCGATCTTCGTTGCGTCGACGGTGGCAACCTTGAACGGGCCCCCTAGGCCGGTCTCCCGGCCGCCTCGGGGGTGGTTGATGAGCACAAGGCCCCCCTTCTTCAGGCCGTCGGTGACTGGGACGGTCTGCCCCAGCAAGGGGTCCAAGACGACGACGAGGTCAGGCTCGTGGACGAGGTCCCTCTCATTTATTCGCTCCTCCCCAACCCTGAGAAATGAGACCACAGGGGCTCCTCGCCTCTCGGTGCCGTACATCGGGATCCCCTGCGTGAACTTCCCGTCGTAGTAAAGAGCCGTGGCGAGCACCCGAACCCCAGTTACGGCTCCCTGCCCACCGCGGCCGTGAAACCTGATCTCCAGCAAATCTGCCTTCTCCTTCGGCTGAATCTCAGAATATTTCCATCTGATGGATTTAACCCTATCCCAACGTTAATACACTACCATTCTAACTAACTGGCCGATGTGATACTTGAAAAAAGAGGTACCGTTGTTTTAGATCAAGAGCCAAGATAATTTTGTGCTCAGTTTAATTACCACATCTGTCATCGGAAAGGGTCGACCAAATGAGTGCCCTTTTTATGGGAAGAATCAGGATGTTTGTAATTATCATTTTTCTATTTTCGAAGAACATAACATTATTATCAAAATGAATTCTTGAGTTATAGATGGCAAATGGCATAATGAAGGGGGTTAATTGATCTCTTATAAATCTAGGCAATAAGCAATGCGCATTGACAGAAATTTTTATAATTCCAGAACTAAACAAAAAAGGCATTCTATTCTATAGTGGCTTTAAATGAAGAGGTCAAATAATAGACGAATACACAGGTTCAGCGATGTAAAATCTTAATAACGGCCCGCCTTCCTTTTTGAGGGAATTATGCAATAACCCGAAAAAGCAGGTGAACACGTCGATACAGTCAAATCACAGCCCCCTTTCCATTAAGCTCTTCACTTTCTCCTTCCTTGAAGGCGTTGCTGCCGGCATCTGGGGCTTCCTATCCATCTTCTTACTCGACATAGGGGGCTCGGCAGTGGATGTGGGTACATTGGCCATGGTCCCTGGGTTAGCCTCGACGTTCATGCAGCTTTCATGGGGGAGGGTCAGTGACAGGCTGGGCCGAAGCTGGCGGATGGTTTCAACCGGCTTCCTGCTCACGGCTTTTTTCAGCCTCCCCGTGCTGATGTCAACGAAACCATGGCATGTCATTGTCGCTAGCGGGGTGCAAGCACTGTTCGGTTCAATTGCAGGCGTCGCCATTACTGTCAGGCTGGCGGAGATTCTCGAGCCAACGAAGAGGGCGAGGTTCATGGGCATCTTTAACCCAGTAGGATTTGCCGGCAACATAGTTGGGAGCTTCTCAGGGGGCTTGCTCATACCCCTGATAGGATACAGGCTCACGTTCCTCTGCTACACCCTCCTCAACATCTTGATTGTGATCCTGATCAGATACGGCATTCAGGACTCGGCGGAGGCGGAGTTCAGATATTTGTCACTAATGCGCGCAAGCTTCGAGGAGCTCTTCAGGGGATTGAAAGAACTGCCGGCTGTAGTTAAAGCCGGGGGGGCATACTCGCGCTGGTCAATCGGTCTATCGACGAGGGGCTTTGGCATCGCTCTCTTCGGTCCGATGACGACGGTATTTCTTGTCAAGATTCTGAACGCATCGAAGCCCCAGATCGGGGGCCTCAACTCACTTGCATTCGCGATCCGCTTGATGGCGTCTCCTCCCCTTGGCTGGGTTGTCGACAAGCAGGGGGCAAAGAGGATAATGCTAATAGGCGTTTCGCTGGCGGCAACTCACCCGATTTTGTTCTCCCTCGCACCAAACGTGGCATACCTCGTCCCCATCTACGTGTTGAGCGGGGCATACTGGGCGTTCATAAACTCAGCCTGGTTCCAGTGGCAGATGGAGCTCATGCCGAACAAACACGGCCTTTACGCGGGCTTCTTCAGTTTCCTAAACGGGCTAGCCTGGGCCCTGGGGCCCCTGCTGGGCGGTTACCTTGTCGAAATTGCGGATGTGTGGATCTCGGCGGCTGTCTCTTCCCTTTTCATCATCATCGGCCTTTCAATCCTCCTGAAGGTGCCAGAGAAGCAAGTAGTTGAGGTCGTTCAGGTTAAATAGGCATCCGTCGATGTTTCCTCGATACGAATGAAACTCGTGGTTTTCGGCAACAACAGGCTAGGAGCTTTACTAGAGGATGACTCCGTAGTAGACCTCAATCTGGCTCGTTCCGCCTTACTCTCTAAGAGGGGAGTCAAGAGGCCCCATGTTCACGCCAGCGTTGAGGTCCCAGCGAACCTCCTCGCCTTCATCGAGAAGGGGGCTGAAGGTCTCAAATCCGCGGAGGAGGCTCTTTCTCTCGTGCACGATGGGGTTACCGAAGGGCCCAAGGGGGAGAGACTGATCTTCAAGGCCGGAGAGGTAAAGATACGCGCCCCCCTGCCAAGCCTCGCGTCACGTCTGGCCATGGCGGGCGCAAATTTCTACGACCATGCCGCAGATGTCGACTCCATGATGAGGGGGGAGAAGGTCACCAAGGAGGATATTAAAAGGCAGGTCGAGGAGGGCAAGTCCCCACCATGGGGCTTCTGGAAGCATCCCAGGAACGTAGTCGGGCCCGACGAACCCATTACATATCCGGTCAGGACAGAACGACTCGATTACGAGGTTGAGGTGGCCGCCATCTTCGGTAAGAAGGGCAAGGATATCCCCGAGGAGGAGGCGATGAGCTACATCTATGGGTACACGATAGTCAACGACGTGAGCTGCCGAGACCAGCCTGGCGACAGAGGCCTCTTCCTTGCAAAGAACTTCGACACATCGGCCCCGATGGGGCCCTGCATCGTCACGGCCGACGAGGTCGGCGACCCCCACAGGCTGAGGCTGAAGCTCAAGATCGACGGCAGGATCAGGCAGAACGGTTCGCAACGAGACATGATCAGGGACTACCCCTTCTGGATAAGCTTCCTCACGCGGGACATGACCTTCTATCCAGGCGACATGATATGCGGCGGGACGTGCTCAGGGACGGCGCTGGACTCAACCCCGAGAGCGCCCGACGGGAAGACGGACCCGACCCTATTCCTCAAGCCCGGTCAGATGATAGAGGCATGGGTTGAGAGGATCGGCACCCTCCGCAACCCGGTCGTCGTCAAGGTATAAACCCATTTTTTATCCTGTGATACATTTCTAATTAGTGATCGCCTTTGAGCGGGCACTATGTCGCAGTCGACCTGGGCGCCACAAGGGTGAGGGTCGCCCTAGGAAGCCCAACGCGGCTTACGAAGAAGAGCTCTGAGCGGACAGACAGGAACAACGGAGCCGAGGGCATCGCGGCCCAGATCGTCCGAATGATCGAGAAGCTTAGAGCAGACGGACTGGAGTCAATCGGCGTCGGATCGATTGGCCCCCTCGACCTCGTCGATGGCTGCATAAGGAACACGCCGAACCTCCCCTTCGAGACGATCCCTGTAGTGGACCCTCTTACTGAGGCGTTCCAGGTACCCGTCGGCCTGCTGAACGACTGCACCGCGGCGGCACTGGGGGAGCTCGAATTCGGCGCCGGTAGGGGGCTGAAGAACCTTGTCTACGTGACTCTGAGCACGGGGCTAGGGGGAGGGGCCATCGTTGACGGGCACCTCCTCATCGGGAAGGACGGGAACGCCGTCGAGATAGGGCACCTCACCATAAACCCGGACTCTCCCCTAGTCTGTGGCTGCGGCTGCAAGGGCCACTGGGAGGCACACTGCTCCGGGAGCAACATACCAAATTTCTCCAGGATCCTCCTCGAGGGCAGGGGCGAGGACAGCCTCCTATTCGAGCTGGCGGGCGGCGATGCCTCGGGGATAACCGCAGAGGTGCTGTTCAAAGCAGCCAAGAGGGGGGACTCAACGGCGCTATACGTCGTGTCAAAGATCGGAGAGATTAACGCCGTAGGGTTCGCCGACATCGTGAACGCGTACGACCCCGAGCTGATAACGGTCGGGGGATCGATTGCACTACAAAACCCGGACTTGATCCTTAAACCCATCGTTGAGAACATAGGCAGACACCTCATCAACCGGGTGCCTGAGATCATCATCACCCCCCTCGGGGAAGATGTAGTCCTCTACGGGGCCCTCGCCATGGCAAGGGGTGCTTCAATAGAAATCTAACTCGCTCAGCCAAGTCAGCGTTGACGGGATGGGATGAGCGTCCGCCTCATCCCCCAAAGCAGAACACAGGGTAACAATGGGTTTCAGAAATACTTAATGGAAGGCACAATGGTTCTTGAAGAGTTCATCGAGT
>CAZPMB010000066.1:0-11765 GCA_964587735.1 uncultured Candidatus Bathyarchaeia archaeon
TATCGAAGCCTGGGCATCGAGCCGACCGAAAAGAAGTTCATCATAGTCAAGTCATCGGTCCACTACAGGGCCGCCCACGAGCCCATCGCAAAGGAGGTCATCGAGCTCGACACCCCGGGGCTGACGAGCCCCCGACTATTAGGCTTCGGATTCAAGAAGATCAGGCGACCCATCTTCCCCCTGGACCTTGAGATGCTCGGGATCACGGAGCTTAAGTCGATGGAGGAAGAGTAGACAGACTCAGATACTATTTTATTTTCTCCGACAATCGTTCTCTGAGTTGATGCCTTTGAAGCCTTTAGAAGGAGTTAGGGTCTTGGACCTAACCCATGCCCACGCAGGCCCAATCTGCACATTATACATGGCCGCGATGGGCGCCGAGGTCATAAAGATAGAGCCTCCATGGGGAGAGATGACCCGGATGTTCCCCCCTTTGGTCAATGGCGTGAGCCCCTACTTCGCCTTCCTCGACCGGTGCAAGAGGGGGGTCACCCTCAACCTCAAGGAGCCTAGGGGGAGGGAGATGTTCAAGGGGATGGCGGAGAAAAGCGACGTCGTTGTCGAGAACTTCTCTCCAGGGACCATGGACGACCTCGGACTAGGATGGGAGGTGCTGAAAGAGCTAAACCCCGGCGTCATCTTCTGCTCAATATCCGGGTTTGGCCAGACGGGGCCGTGGCGCGACCGCCGCAGCTTCGACCCGATAGCCCAGGCTTCCAGCGGCTACATGTGGCTGATGAAGGACAGCATCGATCCACTCGGGCCCCCCCTCCAGGCCCCGGAGGCCATCGCAGACACGATCCCGGGCTTTACGGCCCTCATAGGAATCCTCGCCGCCCTCTACCAGAGGCACGCCACGGGCAGGGGGCAGAGGATAGATGTCGCCCAGATGGACGCGATGGTCGCAGTGCAGGGGAGCTTCTCGTTCTGGGCCTTGGCGAACACCACTTTCAGCAGGGTCATACGCTCTGGAGACGTCGGGTTCTACAGCATCCAGAGGGCTAAGGACGGATACGTCATGTTCAGCATCCCGACGGGCCGCATAACAGACTGGTTCAAGGAGCTTACGGAAGTGGAGGAGCTGACCAGCGAGAGAATCCAGCCGTGGGCCGCCGAAAGAACCGTTGACGAGGTGGTTCGGCTCCTTGCGAACGCCGGCGTCCCCGTGGCTCCCGTCAACGACCTCGATCAGGTGGTCGCGAACGAGCAAGCGCAGACAAGGGAGATGTTCGTGAGCGTCGACCATCCAGTGCTCGGCGAGATGACCCTGCCCGGCTTCCCAATTAAGTTCTCGGAGACGAAAGGGGAGTTGACCACGCCGGCGCCCCTCATAGGTCAACACAACGAGGAGGTCTACGCCCGGCTCCTCGGCCTAACTAGAGCCGAGATCGCGAGCCTCAGAAGGGATGGCGTCATCTAGCCCCACTGAGCAAGCCCTCGTATGCCTCAATGTGCCGATCCACCGCCTTGCCCGTTTCGTGGACCTCGGAGACGTAAGCGTGCCCCCTCTCGCCCTTCTCCTTCCAGGCATTACCTTCAAGGAGGCGCCTCATTCCCCGATCAAGGTCTCCGTCCACGACGTGATAGCCGAAATTAGATGCGAAGCCGTCGGGGTCGTGGAAACTTAAGATTGCGCATCCATGGGCCGCCGCCTCAAGGAATGAAACGGGAAGGCACTCGCTAACGCTTGTGTTGACGAGGATCCATGAAATCCCTAGCGCCGCATCCTTTTCTTTGCCTGCAACGAAGCCGGGTAGCTCAAGGTTTTCGATGCCTCCGTACTCCCGCCTCAGCTTACTGTCCCTGGCCTCGCTGTGCGCCTTCCCGAGGGCCATGAACCTCACCCCTGGGAATCTCCTCGCAAGCTCGAAGAAGAGCTCGGGCCTTTTTTCTCCATCGAGCCTCCCGAGGAAACAGACCGTGGGCTCACCCGCCTTCTTCGGCAAAATGGGCGGAACGTCCACGGGGTTTGGCAGGAAGCCAGGCTCCCTGTTCAGCCAATAGAGAGCCTTGACCTTGGGGATGATGTGGCGGGCCTGGCAGTAGACCGCGTCCATCCGCCTCACAGTCTCAGCTAGCCTCCCCCGATAAAAGGCGTTGAAGGCCCTTCGTCTGAACGGATAAAAACGATACACTTTATTCCAATCCTCCTCGGTCTTTGGGTTCTGGCAAGTGACAATGTGACTTCTTCCCGGCATAGCATTCATGGCGACCTTGCTGCCAATACTTGGCTCCTCTGAGTGGAAAATGTCAGGGTCACATCTCCTGTATAGGTCGCCCGTGAACGGGTAGTTGTAAAGGGGGAAGCCCCACACCGTGATACCCTCTAAATCCTCGACAGGCCTTTGTCCTTTGCCCTTGGGGACGACCGCTGTAACCCTGACACCGCGCTTCACTAACTCGGCGCCTATCTTCCTCGTGCAGAAGCCAAAGCCTCCGTACACGCCCCACGAGAAGAGCTCCATTGAGACCAGGCAGACCGAAAGATCCATAACCATAAATTCAGTTAAAAATGAAGATAAAACATTTGATGGGTTGATGCCTTTGAGGGTTCTGGTGGTCACGCCCTCGTACCCGAGGTTCAGAGGCGACTACCACGGTCGATTCATACAGGACCTCTGTTGCAGACTGGCAGAAAACGGGTTGGATATCAACGTGCTCACCCCGCGTACCAGGACTTACAAGGCCTACAAATCAGCCTTCGACGTGACTCGTTTTCCTTTCCTCCCCTCGAAGAGGATGGAGTTCCTACCGGAGAGAACCATGACACACGCCCCATTGAGGCACCTGATCCAACTCCCACCGTACTTGACGTCAGCCTATCTACACCTCATAGCAGAGCAAACAGACATCGTACATGCACACCTAGCGATACCCCTAGGGTACGTTGCTACATTGAGCCCCAGGCACACGCCTCTGGTCGTGACGTGCCACGGGAGCGACTGCACCCTCCCCTACGAGAATTCCCTCTACAGGCCATTCATGCTGCGCACCCTGAGAAAGGCCAGCAAGGTTGTGGCCGTCTCCAGATTCATAAGGGATCTGGCCGTCCGCCTGGGGGCGCTTCAAGAGAAGGTTAAGGTGGTTTACCTCGGCGTTGACACGACGATGTTCAGACCCGCCACGGACAAGGCCTTCGTGAGAAGAAAATACGGCATACCAGCGAATCATATAGTCGTGGGCGCACTGGGACGACTCGTCCCTGAGAAAAGGGTCGAAGACATCATCAGGGCGGCAACAATCGTCTCCGGGAAGATCGACGCCTACTTCGTCGTCGGTGGAGATGGGCCCGACCGCCCGCGTTTGGAGAACCTGGCCAAGAGGCTGGGGGTGAGAAACGTCAGTTTCATTGGCGAAGTTGCCGACGCGGTGAGCTTCCATCAAATCTGCGACATCTTTGTGTTGGCCTCCGTTAGGGAGGGGCTCTCAATTTCCCTCCAGGAGGCCATGGCGACAGGGTGCGTCCCCGTCGCAGTGGATGGCCTAGGCTGCCCTGAGCTCGTCAGGGAAGGCGTAAACGGCTTTCTCTTCGGGCCAAGAGACGCCGAGGGTATGGCTGAGAAGATTCTGAGGGCCGCATCGAACCCTGGCCTGGGGAGAAAGGCCAGAGAGACGATCGAGGAAGGCTTCGACATGAGGAAGAATGCGATGAGATACGTAGAGATCTACTATGAGGTGCTCTCCGGCCGTTGAGGCACCTCTGAAGAGCCTTTTTTCAAATAAGAGTAACAATTACGTTTGTAGGTCATTGATACACACGTGAGCTAAAATAAAATGGGTCTATAGATGATGGAAGGGATTTGGCTCTTCGGGGTGGCTAGACCATAGAGAACAGGAGGTCGAAGCTCGAGATCTATCTAGAAGTCCTCCAGATCATCAAGAGCGGAACCACGAAGCCCACGCACATAATGTACCAAGCCAACATATCGTGGCAGCCCCTCATCCGGGTCCTAAGGTCGATGCGCTCCCAGGGCCTCGTGAGGGAGGTCGACACGAGGGAGGAGGGGAGGAGGGATAAGCGGACCAGCAAGGTATACGAGATCACGATGAAGGGCGAGAACGTCATAAAGTACTTCAAGGGCGCAAAGGACTTCGAGCTAGAGGACATCAACATTCCACTGTGAAAGGGAAAAACCACCTTCGCATTTTTTTAATGACCAACTCTAGAGAACGCCCATAGGATTATTTTAGGCTGAAGGCCACTTCGTCCCTCACAAATTTTGTTCCGGGGCGAAATCCAGTTGGAATGAAGGGGGAATGCCCCCATCGCCAAGGGTCTTTCGCGGGATTTAAAACGCCCGGAATAGATATTGATTGCGTACGCATGGCGAGGGTCGTCGGAGTAGATGAGGCAGGCAGAGGGTGCGCGATAGGTCCTCTAGTCGTGGCTGGCGTCCTCTTCGATGAGAATAGGATCCCGGACCTCTGTTCGCTGGGGGTGAGGGACTCGAAGCTGCTGTCGTCGAAGAGAAGGGAGGCGCTCGACATGAAGATTAAGAACCTCGCAGAAGGGTGGTCGTACTTCGACCTGCAGCCGAAGGCCATAGACCACGCAGTCAGCCAGAGCCCAAAATTGAGGAAGCTCAATTACCTTGAGGCAATGGCGATGGCGAGGGTAATCCGCGATCTGGGCCCGGACAAAGCCTACGTCGACCCAGCCGATGTGGTGATCGAAAGGTTCGTGGGGCAGATAAGGAGGGTGCTCCCTCTGAAACCCGAGGTTTTCAGCGAGGTAAACGCTGACGTGAACATACCAGTGGTCTCCGCCGCATCTATCCTAGCGAAGGTCAGGCGGGATCGGTTAGTGGCTGGGCTGAGGAAGGAGTACGGGGACTTCGGTTCTGGGTACTGCAGCGACAGGAAGACGGTCGCCTTCCTTGAGTCGTGGTTCAGGGCCAGAGACACGTGCCCGCCCTTCATCAGGGGCTCGTGGAGCACGGTAAAAAGAATACGTGAGATCGATCAAGCCTGAAACCTAGCGACCACCATGGCGTGGTCCTTCTGATACGGGTCCAGTTCTAAGACCTCCTCAACCATAAACCCCCCCATTTTAAGTATGTCGATCTGTTCATCATAGACGCTCCTGGGTGGCCGAGTCGCATCGACGCTCCTAGATTTTACAACCATATACGCCCAGCCCTCAGGTCTGAGGTAGAGCTCTGCGTTTTTCACGACGATGTCTGCTTGATCGGGCTGCGCAACGTCGGAGTAGAGGACATCCACCCTCGGCACGAGGGCCGAGTAAGACTCTGGGTTGCGGGCGTCGTCCAGGATCGGCGATATGTTCGCCCTATATTTGGCAAGGTTGTCTATCAGGTCCCTGATGGGACGGGATGAGAAGTCCACGCCCCAGACGTGGCCATCGTGCCCGACGATGTCTGAGACATGGGAGCAGGTCGTCCCAGATGCGACGCCCAGGTACAGGACTTTATCCCCTCTGGAGAAGTGAAACCGCCCAATTCCCTTGAGTATCGCAGCTGCCAGCTTGCTGCGGTACGGGTTCCAGGAGCGATACTCCTCTCCCCCGACATGCATTAGCTGCTCACCGTAAACCGTCAGGCCCGGCGTAAGGTTTCTGGTCGCCAGGACCTTCTTGGCGTCAACTTCTATCTTGAATACGCCGGGGAAGGGCTCATCGATCTCCATCTAAAGTATAATTGATTGCTACAATGAAAAGCTCTCCGACGACCGCAGTTAGGCTTCTACCTTCTGCTCCATCATCTTCGCCTGGTCTACGGCGAGCTTCTGCAGCCACTCCATCGGGGTCCTCAGCTCGTTGACCCTCTTGGCGAAGTTGTGGCAGTTGAGGTACCCGGGCGAGTTGCAGATGCGTGTGAAGAAGTCCTTGGTTATGTAGACCCCGCAGTCGTCGAGGTATGGACAGTCCTTTCTGTTGAGCTTCTTCTGGAAGGCCTCCGAAAGGGAGGTGATCTCCATTTCACCAGTGTGGCTGTCCAACCGATAATCTGTATTAGTGATACATTATCATATGATTTATACTTAACTGTATCAGCGCTCAGTAACAGTCCTACTAGTACCCGTTAGGTTCAGTTTTCGGTTAGTATGTTTTAAGTATTAGTAGCGAATTGTTAGGAAGGGGACTGGTATGTCTACCGACGAGAGGATCTACGTGGGCTCGAAGCCGATCCTGGCGTATGTGACGGCGATCGTGACGTCGCTTCAGAGAGCCGACAGCGTCAAGGTCATGGCCCGCGGCAGGGCCATAAGCAGCGCGGTCGATGTCGTCGAGGTGACGAAGAGGAGCTTCATGACCGATTTAAACATAGCCGATATCACCATCGGCACGGAGAGGCTCGGCGAACAGGGCGCCGAGAGGAACGTGTCGACTATAGCGATAACGCTGTCACGTCCTAAGTAGAGGACCCGAGTCCGTGATGCACGGGAGTCCGTTGAAGCCCCCATAATGCGTCTCAACTATTTTCGAGTCGGGTTCTTTTCGACGTTCTCCGAGTCGTCCAGCGTCTTCCTCAGCTCCGCCCCAATGGGGTTGCCCGTGAAGGCGTCAGCCCTGGCCGCGATGGCGAGTTTAGACGCCAGGATCCTGGCGGCACGGCCCCGCTGGTCGCGGGGCTTCGAGTGAATGTAGGGGTGCTGGAAGACGAGACCGTGCTTGGGTGGCTTGGACCTTGATTTCTTGGCCCTGAATAGGGCCTTCTCCGCGCCCAAGAGCTGGACCGTGCTCGAGGGCATCATCGCCAGCTTCGTGAGGCCCCCCGCCCTCTCTATCAGCTTCGCCGCGAGCATGGAGCCCGCGACCTCGGATAGGTTCGGGGCGACCTCCGCGGCCGCCGAAGAGATGAGGGCCTCGAGCTCCTGCCTGTAGTCGTACAGGGAGAGCAGGTTGGAGGCGAGCGTCTTCATGTGCTCCACGTCCCCCGGCGCCAGCGGTGCGCCCATCGATTTTTTCGCGGCGTTTAGGATCGTCGACGGCTTTCTTCCCTTCAGACCCAGCTCACCGAGGGCATCTGCGCTAAGAGAGTCCCGATCTCCGAAGACCTTAACAATCTTCGCGTACGTCTCGTGGCTCTCAACGTGGCGGCTCAGCTCTGGGAAGTGCAGGCCGTACCACTCCCTGAGCTTGCCGGAGAGAACATTCAATGTCTTGTCCAGCTCGTTGATGAGCTGCACCGTCTGGGTTATGACGGCCGCCCTCCCGGACTGCGCCCTCTGGACGGCCCTGCCGGCCCTGAGCATCGAGACCTCGTGGCTAAGATCAAAGAACTGGGTTATATTTTCCACTAGGCCGTACTCGACAGCGAACCCCTCCAGCCTTCCCCTGAGATGATCTGCCGGCCCGGATGCAACCCCTACCTCTGTGTGAATATCGAACTTTACGCCGACGGCCTCGGCCAGGGCCCTGTTGGAGAAGACGAACTTCTTGAAGCCCCTTTGCTTCAACTTCTCTACGACCTCTCCCACCTCCTTCGTCGCTTCGCCGGCGGACTGCCTATCGAGGGCGGTCGAGATCTGTTTCGGGTCCGGCGGGAAGAGGACCCGCTCAACGACATCATTGCCCTCGGTCACTCCGAAGACCCCTATCAACGTCTCCACGACGAAAACCGTGCCTTGGTTGCTGTCGCTCTCACTCAACCCTGTCTTCTCCGAAGGTTTATCAGATGTGACTGCACGTATTTGAAGACGGGATGTCCCAATTAAGCTTAGCAGTAGACCTTGCGGGCCTGAGGCTGAGGAACCCAGTTCTAAACGCAGCGGGCGTCCTGGGGACATCGACCCCGCTCCTCAGAAGGGTCTATGAGAGCGGTGCGGGGGCGGTGGTGACTAAGAGCCTGGGCCCAGTTCCCCGGGATGGGCACCGCAATCCGACTTTTATCTCGGTTGAAGGCGGGGCGCTCAACGCGATGGGGCTCCCAAACCCGGGAGCCGAGTACTTCGTGGAATCGATAAAGGAGCTAAGGCGCGAGAAGACCCCCGTCGTCGCCAGCTTCTTCGGCTCGTCCATCGACGAATTTGGTGAGGTGGCGGGCATCCTCTCCGACGCGGGTGCCGACGCGCTGGAGCTCAACTGCAGCTGCCCCAACGTGGAGGGGGAGATGGGCATGCTCGGGGTTGACCCCTCCAACACAGAGAGGGCGACCTCCGCCGTCAAGGAGGTGGCGAAGCCACCGGTCTTCGTGAAGCTATCTCCGAACGTCACCGATATCTCTGAGATCGCCAGGGCTGCGGAGCGAGGTGGGGCGGATGCGATCACAGCGGTCAACACCCTGAAGGGAATGGCCGTCGACGCCTACCTCCGCAGACCAGTGCTATCGAACATAACGGGCGGCCTCTCCGGGCCGGCGCTCAAACCAGTGGCCCTCAGGTGCGTCTGGGAGATAGCGGAGGCGGTGGAGATCCCCATAATAGGCTGTGGCGGCGTCTCAAGCTGGAGAGACGCGGTCGAGTTCATGCTCTGCGGGGCGACCGCCGTCGAGGTCGGGACCGCCGTCATGGAGAGGGGATTCGAGGTCTTCGGCGAGGTCGTCGAGGGCATCAGGGATTACCTGGAGGAGAACGGCTTCAGGGGGGTGAGGGATGTTGTCGGGCTTGCGCGCGAGGCCTGATACTATGAGGGTGAAGAGGCTCACTGCGGTCAAGAAAGAGGCGGAGGAGACGGTGTCGCTTCACTTCAGCGACGAACTGTGCTCCCACGCCAGCCCGGGGCAGTACGTGATGGTCTGGAACCCGGAGGCCGAGGAGGTGCCGATGTCCCTCTCCTCGATGGAACACGACGGCACTTCATCGGTCCTGGTGCGACAAGTAGGCGAGTCGACGAGGGCCCTGTGTGGGTTGAAGAGGGGGGACAGGATCGGCCTGAGGGGCCCCTTCGGCAACGGCTACACGATCCACGGTTCCTCACCGCTGATTGTGGCTGGAGGCACTGGGGCCGCCCCGCTGACGCCCCTTGCCGAGAAGATGGCTTCAGAGCGCTTGAGGCCCACCTTTGTGCTGGGCGCGAGGAGCGAGGACCAGCTCGTCTACAGGGGACGCCTTGAGAAATTGCTTGGAAGAGATCTCTTAATTGCCACGGACGATGGCTCCTCAGGCTTCAAAGGCCTTGCTTCGGAATATGCCGCAAAGCTCATGGGAAGGCGCAGGTTTGATTCTGTCTACGTGTGCGGGCCCGAGCTCATGATGGCTGCGATCTTCAAGGAGGCGGTCGGCATGCGCGTGCCCATCCAAGCGAGCCTCGAACGATACATCAAGTGCGCCGTCGGGCTCTGCGGCATCTGCGCCATCGGCCCATTCAGGGTCTGCAAGGACGGCCCGGTCTTCAACACCGAGCAGCTCTTGGCCGTGCAGGACGAATTCGGAAAGAAGAGGATGGAGCCCTCCGGACGAGCCGTCAGGGTTGACAAATAGGGGCGTCGCTGTTATCTACTAGGATGACAACTTTTTCCGCATGGCCTCAGAGAAGGCTAAGGTCGATATCCTGTTCCACTGCTTCTATATGCAGCTCGGCGTGGCGAATGGTCACCCCGTGCTCAGCGTCCGTTGGCCGCTGACGCCCATGCCAGAGCCTGAGGTGGGGGAGGTCTACGATGGCCTCACTTTCAACCTTGGATCGACCAACACGGTCCTCCTGAGGGAAGGGCGTACGAATATCATCGTCGACCCCGGGATAATACAGCTGGGTCGTTATGGGGCGTTCCAGAAGAGGCTGGAAGAGTTCGGGCTCGCCCCCAAGGACATAGACATTGTGGTGAACACCCACTGCCACTACGACCACGTGGAGGCCAACTACCTGTTCAGGGGGAAGCCCCTCGTCGTCCACGAGAAAGAGCTGGAGTACTGCCGGCAGCTCTACTGGCCCGAGTACGCAAGCGCCTTCATGGGCATAATGGACGTCGACGCCGTTTCTGGTCCCAAGAAGTTGACCGATCATGTCAGGGTCATGGAGACTCCCGGCCACACGCCGGGGAGCATAACTGTACTAGCCGAAACGTCTACGGGCCTTGTTGCCTGCGTGGGCGATGCGGCCATCGTCAAGGAGGACCTGCTTGAGCTCAGGGCGCCATCGGTTGTCACGAAGAACATCGCCCCGGAAGTTTCAATAGCGAGCCTGAAGAAGATTGCCGAACTCAAGCCGGCCTTGGTGATACCCGGTCACGACGCTCCCTTTGTTCCCTAAGGCTCATCGAAGGTATGGCGATCTCAACGCTTCAAAGGGAATCGGATCCAGAGTTCACCGCGTCGATCTTTGAGTGATGTATTTACTCTTCGCATCCTAAGAAAGGTTTATAGACCCAGCAGCCATACGGTTTGGCGGTGACCAGATGCCCACACACGGTTCACTGACGAAGGCGGGGAAGGTGAGGGCGCAGACCCCCAAAATCGAGGGAACCCCCAAGAAGAGCCCGACGCCCCACAGAAGGAACAGGGTCAACTACATAAAGAGGGTCCTGGCCGCGCCCCCTGAGCCGAGGTTTGGCGGCCGAGTTTCGGAGATATGAGAGCCTTCTCATCGGCCCATCCTCCGTATAAGTGATCCCGAAATTGGAGTCGGCCATCAGAGCCATCGTTGACAAGCTACTGTCGATGCCCACGCCGAGCAAGGCGGATGTCGACGAGGTAAAACTGGCCGCCTGCAGGGAGTACAAGCTCAATGGAATCCCTACGAACTCGGAGATCATAAGAGTTCTCAGGCCTGACGAGGCGGAGAGGCTTCTCCCGCTGCTGAGGCGCAAAGGGACGAGGGCCGCGAGCGGAGTGAACGTCGTGGCCGTGATGACCGAGCCTCGAGCGTGCCCCCACGGTCGATGCGCATACTGCCCAGGGGGCCCAAGCGAGGGGGTGCCTCAGAGCTACACCGGGCACGAGCCAGCCGCGATGAGGGGCGTCCAAAACGCGTACGACCCATACCGGCAGGTCACGAACCGCATAAGGCAGCTCAGGGCTATAGGGCACCACGTCGACAAGGTCGACCTTGTCATCATGGGGGGTACATTTACAGCATCGCCGCTGGACTATCAGGAGGCATTTGTTAAAGGCTGCCTCGACGCCCTGACCGGGACGAGCGCTTCATCATTCCAGGAGACGAAGAAGAGGGCGGAAGCTTCGAAGATCTCCAACGTCGGGATCACGGTCGAGACGCGGCCCGACTACATCAGCGTCGAGGAGGTAGATCGGCTACTGAACTTGGGCGTGACCCGCGTTGAGCTCGGCGTCCAGAACGTCTACGACGACATCTACAAGCTCCTCGGTAGAGGCCATGCCGTAAAGGACGTGGTCGAGGCGACGAGGATGCTGAAGGACTCCGGGCTCAAGGTCTGCTACCACATGATGCCGGGGCTTCCGGGATCGAACCCTGAACGCGACATCGAAGGGTTTGAGGCTCTCTTCGAGGACCAACGCTTCAGACCGGACATGCTTAAGATCTACCCCACCTTGGTGGTGAAGGGGACGGAGCTTTACACATGGTGGAGGGATGGACAGTATAGCCCCCTTACAACGGAAGAGGCCGTCGAGCTCGTTGCGAGTATAAAGGGGGCAGTGCCGCCTTGGGTGAGGATAATGAGGGTGCAGAGGGACATCCCGACCCCCATCATAGAGGCCGGCGTCGATAAGAGCAACCTCAGGCAGCTCGTCCAGGAGCGCCTTAAAGAACAGGGAAAAAGATGTCGTTGTATTCGGTGCAGGGAGGTTGGCCACATGGGATTGGGGGAGATGGACCCAGGGGCCCTGAAGGTCGTGCGTCGAACATACGATGCGTCCTATGGGGTCGAGGAATTCATCTCCGTCGAGGA
>CAZPMB010000067.1:0-2681 GCA_964587735.1 uncultured Candidatus Bathyarchaeia archaeon
CGTCAAAGCCTATTGATCCTCCGAAGAGTGGAAAGTACACCATCGTTGCGTTGTATAGGAGGGAGTTGAAGAAGTTCGCCGTCCCCGCAGCAACGATCTTCGGATTGGTCAAAACCTGTCTGAAGCCTGATGAAAGGCCCCTGGAGCCGATTTCTGGCTCTGATTTTTGGGTCGAATCCCGAAGGAGGAGTAGCAAAATGAGCCCGACAACCCCGAACCCGCTGCTCAGATAGAAGCTCGCGTGGTAGCCCAAAGCCTTCGCGCTAAGGCCTCCGACGAGGGGCCCGAGCGTGAAGCCGATGCCCATGAATGTCATATACAGGCCTTGAGCCATGTTCCGCCACTCCGGAGGCGCGACTTCGGATACGTAGACGAAGCCTATTGAGAATGTGGCGGCCATGGCGACTCCGAGGATTACCCGCGCCGGAAGCAAGTGGACCGGGTTTGTGGACAGGTTGTAGGCTATCGGGGCAACGACGAAGCAGAGCATTCCCAGCAACATCACCGGCCTCCTCCCGAAACGGTCGGACAGAAGCCCTAATGGCATCGAGAAGATCATCGTCGAAAGCCCTGTAGCAGAGGCGAGGACGCCCACCATAGCCACCGAAGCCCCGAGGGAGTTCGCGTAGAATGGAAACGTCGGAATCGCTGCGCTGTGGCTCGCATCGGCAAGGAAAATGACTGCGCACACGGCGAAAGCGCCGCCAAGTTCCTTCAACCCTCTCCTAGAGCGTCCCCAAAGCATCTCAAAACCATAACCCCAACATCTATCTAAGTTCTTTGAGCGTATGAAGCTACAAATTGCATAATAGCTAGTAGTGATCAGCGCCTGAGATTATCAATGCAAACTACGCGAATTAATTGATCCCAGGTTCACTGGCACGTCGAATGGGTTTTCAACTACTTGGAAGGTTTAAAACCACAGGCTCAGTGTATAGAGGGATTTGTAATGAGCGGCGGCATGTGGGCGGAGAAGTACAGACCTCAGACGCTAGACGACATAGTGAACCAGACCGAGATCGTCTCGAGGCTGAAGAACTTCGTGAAGGAGCGGAACCTGCCACACCTCCTGCTCGTCGGGCCGGCCGGCGTCGGGAAGACCACGAGCATCCTCGCCCTCGCGCAGGACCTCTACGGCCCGAGCTACAGGAACTTCATCCTGGAGCTGAATGCGAGCGATGAGAGGGGGATCGACGTCGTCAGGGAGAAGGTGAAGAACTTCGCCCGCACGGCCGCCATCTCAAGCGATGTCCCCTTCAAGATCCTGATAATGGACGAGGCCGACAGCCTCACCTCCGCGGCCCAGCACGCCCTGAGGCGCACCATGGAGATATACACCAAGACCTGCCGCTTCTGCCTGATCGGCAACTACTCCGAGAACATCATCGAGCCGATCCAGAGCCGCTGCAGCGTGTTCAGGTTCAGCCCCCTCAGCGAGAAAGACGCGAAAAACTGGATCAAAGCGATCGCCAAGAAGGAGAAGGTCAAGCTCATCGAGGAAGGGCTTGACGCCATCTATGAGGCGTCTACAGGAGACCTGAGGAAGGCCACGAACCTCCTTCAGGCAGCCGCCGCGACCCAGAGCGGGGAGGTCGACGACATCGCAATCTACGGCGTCCTCGGCCGCGTCAGCCCTGGAAAGGTTAGGGAGATGATCAACCTTGGCCTCAAAGGGGAGTTTCTCGAGGCGAGGGAGGTCCTCAGGACCCTCCTCATCGACGAGGGCCTCGCCGCCGACGACATCATCCGCATGATATACTCCGAGGTTCTAAGGCTGAGCATCTCGGAGCGGCTGAAGGTACAGCTCGCCGACTCCATTGGCGAGGTGGATTTCAGGCTGACCCAGGGGGCGAGGCCGGAGATCCAGCTCAGCGCCCTTATCGCGAAACTGGCTCTTACCGCGGAAGAGATGCGCTGATGACCGTTGACAGCAGTCCTTGGACCGATAGGTTCAGACCCCGCACTCTCAAGGAGGTCGTGGGCAACTCGAGGGCAATTGAACAGCTCAGGATGTGGATGAGATCGTGGGAGAAGGGGATACCTAAGCAGCGCGCCGCTTTCCTGTACGGGCCCCCGGGGGTCGGTAAGACCAGCAGCGTGATGGCTCTGGCCAACGACCTCGGGTTCGACGTCCTTGAGGTCAACGCGAGCGACTACCGAACCAAGAGCCGGCTTGAAGAGCTCATTGGTAGGGCAGCCCTTCAGACGAGGACTATCACAGGCAGGCGTAGAATGATCCTGTTCGACGAGCTCGAGGGGGTGAGCGGCACAGAGGACCGAGGCGGTATAACCGCGATCGTGGACATCATCAAGGAGACGAGGGTACCGATCGTCCTAGTTGCAACGGCCATTGGGGAGGGCTGGGAGGAGAAGTTCGGTCCCTTGGTTGACCTGTCGCTGCTCATCGAGTACAGGCCCGTCCCCTTCGTCGAGGCCGTCAGGAGGCTGAGGGAGATGGCCGATGAGCTGAGGATTTCAGTGGATGACGATGCCATCGAGTACATCGCCGATCGCTCGCAGGGTGATTTAAGGTCGATGATCAACGACCTAGAGGCCGTCGCCCGCGGGCTGAAGAGGGTCACAATAGCGGAGGCAGAGAAACTAGGCGAAAGGGACAGGAAGGAGTACACCCCAGACGCCCTGATGAAGATTTTCTCGGCGAAGACCCTCAGGGAGGCGAG
>CAZPMB010000067.1:2781-11099 GCA_964587735.1 uncultured Candidatus Bathyarchaeia archaeon
ACACCCCAGACGCCCTGATGAAGATTTTCTCGGCGAAGACCCTCAGGGAGGCGAGGGGGGTCATATCCTCCGCGCTCATCGACCACGACACGCTGTTTGACTGGATCTACGAGAACATCCCCTTCGTACTCGATGACCCCAGGGACCTCGCCGAGGGGGTGGAGGCCCTCGCCCGCGCCGACGTCCACCAGACCAGGGGGCAGAGGACTCAGGAGTACAGACTCTTGAAGTACATGTTCAACGAGATGACGGGGGGAGTTGCCCTCGCAAGACGCGAATCCGAGGGCGCCGGACTCCTCAAGCTGATCAGGAAGAGGATCAAAGAACTCGGCTCACGACAAGCCGACATTGCCATCGCCGAGTCGCCTGACGGCCTGGAGGTCAAACCGATCAGGCACTTGGATAGCGACTGGGGGAAGGCCAACGCTTTCCTCAGAGAATTGGGTGGCCGTTGGGTTCGGGAGAAGGGACTCTGGAGCCTGCCCTACTTCAGGCCTCCCCAGCTCATCTGGCGATACCGTAGAACCTGGCACAGCAGGCACCGCCGTTCGAGCATCGCAGAGCGGGTGGCAAGGAACTGCCACATCTCCACCAAGGAGGCCGTGGCGGATGTCATACCCCTCATGAAGGTTATTTTTCAAGGCAACGCCTCAATGGCCAATGAGATATCAGAGTGGCTTGAGCTGGGCGAAAAAGAGGCGGAATGGTTAAGGTCATAATGCCTAAACCCATCTGAATGACGATTTCAGTCTGATCGAGCCAAAATCCCTTTGATGAGCGACCTTCAAACGAAGGTATGTTCTAAGCCTTTTCATCACCCTTCTTATAGAGGCTGACTACGAGGTTCTCGTACTCGGATCTTAAAGATACGATGTAGCCCTCGAGCCTCTTGATCGTCTCTGCAGCCTCTTTGTACGAGGACTGAGCTTCCTTGACCAGGTATCCCAGGCGCTGAATCTTTGCCTCATTGATGGTGAAGACCTCTGTCTTCTTCCCCTCCCTGAGCTGCAAGATCTCGCTTATTATTTCAGACGGCTCGGCCTTTACAGCCCTGCACAAGGAGATGAACTCGGATACCTCAACGAGGGCCTTTCTGAGCTCCTCTATCGACAGTTGAGAGCCCCCGATGGCCGTGGCGCCCGTCTTGAACGTCTCCTGGAACGAGTTGAGCCGCTCGTAGATGCCTGTCACCTGCTGCTCTATGGAGGGCACGTTCTCGGGCTTCAGCATGAAGAGGTACTCCCTAAGCTCCTTGGTGAGCTCGTTTACCATCGTGATGCGATTACCCGTCTTCTCCCAGACCTTCTGTGGGGGCAGCTTCTCGACGAAGGTTCCGGTTGTGATGTCGATCGCTATTTCCCGAACAACGGACTCCAACTCGTCTATTCTGGCTCCGAAACGATCCAGCATTCCCTCTCCCACTAGACCCAGAACGCTCTCCTCGTTTAAAGACCTTTTTTCTCCACACGAATCAAAACATGTCTGAATTTGTGATGTACCAGTCCTTCGCGTCTGAGATCTCAACATTCCCCCTGAACAACCTATCGCCTCTTGCCTCGACGCCCTTGATTCCTTTCAATATCATCGTCGATCGGGGCTCCGGTTCAGCACCAAGCATCGTGAGAGCCTGATCCATCTCGCCGCCTTGGATCGTCGAAAGCTCAATACAGCCCAAGCCCTCCATCGGCCCTGCGAGATCGAACACCGCGCCCATCAGAATGCGGGGGTCCAGATCAAGCAGCACATAGTCATCGATACCCATTATGTTGGAGCCTTCGTCTTCCTCGATACCGAGGATGACATAGCCCTTCACAGAGCCCCTTCGCTCGATTAAATGGAAGGTGTACTGCCTCAGGGGATTCCTGTAGCGCCACTTGAGGTAGTCCAGATCGCGATGGATGTGAAGATACCTCGTTGCCTTCGACCATCTCTGATAGACTCGATGTACGTCTTCGATGCCGCAAGGTTCCAGCGTCGCCCCTCTCCTCAGATCGCTCACCATAGAGGCGAAGGCATCAGGCTCGAACGTCCACTTATTTATCGTACAGACCGCGATGGAGCCGGTTTTCTGAGCCGCGGCCGTTGAACCTAGGAAGTTGAAGCTCAAAAGCAGCTCCGGGCCCTTGTCCACCATCTCGGCCTCCATGAACTCAAGGGTCTTCGAGAACAAGCCACGGCGCTGGTGATCGTGGTCCACGAAGCCATCGCATCCCTGGACGGCCAAAAAGCGCTCTCCTCCGGCCACGACCTGAAATGGAACGAAACCATTGAATCCAACTGGTCGCCCATTCACCTCCTCCTCCACCACGGCGATCGGGGTGAACCCGAGGTTGTAGGGATTCTCTACGAACTTCCATCTGAATCGCCGAAGGTCGTAGCAATCGTAGAGGGCGTCATTGAGCCCCCTGATGTAGGCGTCGACATCCTGCTCACGGAACCATCTGATCTTGTATCCGGAGCCCAACTTTTTCCAATTTATCTGGTCGTGACGAAGATAAAAAAACATTGAAAAAAGCGAGCTTAAGGGCTCGTGTTTCGTAAAGATGAAACAACACGAAAGTTGTATCAAAAATATAATAATAGGAGCCCAGCCTCATCTAAGAAAAAAAGAATTAAAAAAAGGATGATCTATGTCATCCTGTCTTTGGGGCGAGTATCTCCTTTATCCTTCTAACGATTATGGACTCATCGCCCTCAAGCAGGAACTCCGTGTTTATGACGAGCGTGTTTTCGTGGGCGGCCGCCTCTATGCTCGGGTTACCCTGTCTAAGCCTGTTTGACAGGTCTCGGGCCGTCAGTCCCAGCGCCTTTTCGTCGACCTCAACGTTGCAGAGGGGCCACATGGGCTCCTTCTCTTCAACCGTTGTCGTATAATTGACATAGGCTTTCACCTTTTTGATCTTATTCAGCTGGTTCGCGATCCACTTTGCCTTCCTTTCCCACTCCTTGAAGAGGGGCTCCTCATCAAGTTCCAGATACATCTTGAGAGCCGTGACGAAGCCAACGATGGTCTCCCTGCTCATCTTCGCCATCCTGCCGATGCCGTGGAAGGGGTAGGCCTGGAGGTGGGCGAGCTTTATGAGGTCTTTTCGCCCAGCCAAGATCCCCGAGTTGTTGGGGCCAGCTATGAACTTACCGCCGCTGATTATAACGAGATCCGCGCCCTTCTCGATGTACCTCCTCAGGTTCTTCTTCGGCGGCATCTCCGAGGCGGCGTCGACGATGACAGGTGCGCCGTGGCTGTGTGCTATCTTTGCGACGGTGGCGAGGGGTATGCGTTTCTCTGATGCCCTGTCCGTGAAGTAATACGCGGCCGTCTTCTTGGGATCAAAGGCCTCATGCAGCTCTTTCTCGGTCGCGCCCTCTTTGGTGCCGACGTCAACGAATCGACCTCCGGCGCACTCCACAGCGTGGTCGTATGTGTTCCTGTTCGACTTCTGGACTATGAACTCGGTCTTGAGCCCCTCGGTGTGCATTGGCAGCCTCTGGATGATATGTGTCCAAGTCTCCAGCTGGAGGGGGTCATACTTCTCCAAATCCGTCCCCCTCATGATGCAGGCTGCGGCTGCCAATATGATGCCATTGCTCGCCCCAGCGGTCGGAAGGCCGGCCTCGGCCCCGGTTGCCTCCGCAATGGCCTTCCCCGCCCAATGCTGGAGCTCAGGGATGTGGACAAAGGACTTCGAGGCGTCCTGCATGGCCTCAAAGACCTCGGGACGGGCTATGGATCCACCAATTCGCGTCAGCGTGCCAGACGCGTTCACGACCCGTCTCACGCCGTACTTCTCGTAGGGATTGTATATCTCTCTCATTCGGTCAGTCACACCACTTTTTTGTAGATTATGGGAGGGAGTGATATAAAACAAGTGCTCGAATTGCAGAGAATTAACAGAATCGGGCATCGGAATTTACGTTATAGCTGAAAACGATAAATAACCTCGAGTATCAACTCATCTCGATTCTGAATGGACATCATTGATGAATATAAAAGGCAGAACCCGGGTTCCAAAAAAGCTTTCGAGAGGGCACGGAAATTTATTCCGAGCGGCTGTACCCGGAGCGCCCTTCACTGGCATCCCTTCCCTCTTTGCATCTCAGCCGGGAAGGGATCGAGGCTGTGGGACGTGGACGGGAACGAGCGGATCGACTTCAACTTCAACAACACCAACCTGATCCTCGGCCACAACCACCCGAAGGTGATCGCCGCAGCCGAGGAGCAGCTCGAGAAGGGGACCGTCCTGGGCGCCCCCACGGAGTTGGAGCCGAAGCTCGCCGAGGAACTGATTCACAGGCTGGATGGTGTCGAGAGGGTCAGGTTCACCCCATCCGGAACCGAGGCCAACATGCAGGCCCTGAGGGTGGCGCGGGCATACACAGGGAGGGAAAAGATCATGATGTGCGAGGGGGCGTACCACGGCTCTTGGGACGCGGTCTCCGTCGGGGGGAAGAACGAGGGCATACCGCGCGGCGTGGTGGAGAACACCCTCCTGTTCCCCTTCAACGACTCCAATGTGGCGGAGGCCCTCATCAAGGAGCAGCATGACAAGCTGGCCGCCGTCATCGTCGAGCCCACCCAAAGAGACATGGCCCCCAGGCCCGAGTTCCTCAAAGCTCTGAGGGAGGCGACAGAGCGACACGACGTGCTACTCATCTTCGACGAGGTGATAGCCTTCAGGCTAAGCCCCGGAGGCGCACAGAGGCTCTACGGCGTGACTCCAGACATCACAACAATGGGCAAGATCATCGGCGGCGGCTTCCCGGTGGGCGCCTACGCTTCGAGCGAAGAGGTGATGGAGCCACTGATGATACCAGAGGCTGTCCCCCTCGAGATCAAGGGGCCCAAGGTTGGCTTCTCCGGCACATTCAACGCCCACCCGGTTTCGATGGCCGCCGGACTCGCCGTGATGACGGAGCTGAAGCCACAGGTCTACAAAAGATTGGCAGAACTCGGCAGGAGAATGAGGGACGGCCTTAAGGACATCCTAAACGAGGCGGGGTTGATCGCCCACGTGGGGGGTCTAGGTTCATTCTTTCATGTTATATGGACCAAAGAGGACGTCATAGACCATAGGACGGCCTCCACCGGAGACGCGCTCCTCGCGAGGTATTTCTCCCTCGGCATGATGAACAGAGGATCCTTCGTGTTGGGCCACCCGAATGTCTCGGCTGTAACTACAAATTCAGATGTAGACACTGCCCTCGAGGCTGCCCGAGAAACGGTTGAGGACATGAGACAGCTAATCGAAGAGAGAGCACCACACCTCCTTAAAACCTGAAAACACCGGCCCCGAAAACAACTTACTATCATTAACACACCTCATCCTCGGTCACGATTGTAAAAGATCGAGACCAAATATCAGCAAAATACGCGTGCGAGTGAGTGCTCTACCTTTGAGCGTGTAATTTTAGACTTGGCAAGAGTTGGAGGCTCGCACGCGTAAAAATAAATTCGAGAAACCAACTTAAAAATCATGAAGAAACTAAATTATGGAGGAAGTCTCCACCGCTTAATAGATAGAGAGTCTTCAATGAATTCATCTTAATATCTAAATCGATGCCAATGAGGCCATCTTTTTGAAATTCAAATAATCACTCTTTTGCCACCGACGGATTAGAATGGGGATTTCATGGCTTCCACCACTTGAAGCTAAAGAACCTCACGTCTTCCCCGCTCACGACTGCAATGATAAAGGTCTTCCTTACCGTCGTCGCCAGCCTACCGGCCTCGACAATCTCGGCGGCTGAAAGCCCGTCCTCCAACCTCCTCACCTGGACGATGAATGGGGCGTGGTCGATGCCCGGGCCGTGCTCATAGACCGCGAAGTCGCACCCGTATTTAATCCCGGGGGCGACGACGAAGCCCCTTTCCCGGAGTTCGCGGTAGACCGCGTACTTCTCATCCAGCTCCTCCATGACCGTTCTGGCTATATTTTGGAGTTCCTCGTAGGCAACCCTGCGCTTCTCCTCTCCGCAGACAACGCTTATCAGGCCCTTTTCTAGGAGGTAGAGCCCCTCTATCGGATCCAAGACGAGGGGTGCATCGAAGCTTTCTTTGGGCTTCGCAATCCCCAGCGGCTTACCAAAATAGCCCGTCTCATACAGCCTGTTGCCATCATCGTGGGACCAGACTATGAGCCTGCTGTCTGCAAGGACCTCGACCTCTGCTATCAGCTCACCCACCGCGGTCATCCCTAAAGGGCGAGGATTCTGATGAGGTCCGCCTCGGCTTCCACGGTGTCGACCACATTCTCAAGCTTCGTAGAAACATCCCTCAATGTCAGGATGAGGGGGAGAGCCATATCGCTTGTGACAATCGCCATATCGAGGCGCCTGTGCAGGGTGTCGACCTTCCGCTCTAACTGAGCTACCTCGTCCGTGAGCTTGAGCGAACGCTCTGAGTTGAAACCAAGGCTAAGCAAACTCTCTCTCAGCTTTATCAGGCTGTCAAGCACGGCTCCGGCCATCTCGACGAGGCCGACTCCAAGACCTTCAGGGATCTTCCACTTTCGGTCGCTTATGCCCCAGAGGTGGACCCCAACCGATTCTATGTAGTCGATGACCTCCCCTGCCTTGCTGATGAGCCTGAAAAGGTCCTCCCTGTTGAAGAGAATGCTCCCCGACTCGTGGAGCTCCCTCATGATGCTCCTCTTGATCTCGAGGGACTCGAGCTGGACCTTCTCGATCTCGTCGAGCCTTCCTCGCAGGTCGCCGCCCTCGCCCTTGACGAGGGAATCGATCATGACGAGAACCTTCCTGTAGATCTCGACAACCAGCCTTGCGTGGTCTTGGAACATCATCAGAAGGTTACGGAGCGTCCGGTCCTCGCTTTCAATGGGAAAAACCATCTAAGCACCCTAAAGAGATTTCCTGATGATCAATGAATATTCTCATTGGTTATTAAGCGTAACTTTCATGAGGCATTTAGCAGATCCATTGACTAATTTTTCCTGGTGGGTTTTTCTGGGGCACATTCGAATGGGGGGCACACTCAACGCTTTTTCTTAAAAGGTCGAACATTGACAACTGAAATTGTGCCTCTGATTACGGACAAAAGAGACGAGACATCACAGAGACAAATCTAGGTCATGGCGAACATTTCGATTTCAGCTAAAGATGCCATATGACATTGAAGCTTAACAAAGGTTCGTCCCCTACCGTTTTTCCTCGCGACGAGTGAGTAAGTCATCTAAAAATAGCCTTAGGTATTTCAGCGTCGCCTCAGTCACTTTCGCTTTTTTTCCCTGTCTGCGAACCACCAGTCGAGGTACTCGCTGTGGCGCCTTCTCCTCGCCTCTTCATCGTCCTCTGGCACCTCGTGGAGTTTGTCTCTAGCGGCGGACAGCTGTTCCTCGGTGAACATCATGCCACAGCTCTCGCAGCTGTACTGCTTAAGCTTCCTGTCCCAGACGAGTTTCCCGCCGCATTCGGTGCAGTACGGCATCTCAACCATCCCTCAATGAACGAGGGGGGGATAAAAACGTTAGTCTAAAAAAGTTGAGGGGGTCAGGCGGGCTCCGGAGGAGGTGCGGGGATGAGGCCCTGGCGCATCAGGAGGGTCACGATGTCCTGGGTCCTCTTTATGATGGACTCGGCGCGCTCGTAGAGCTCCTGCCTGCTCAGCTTCTTTCTGGCGACCCCCTGGCTGATGGCCTTAAGGCCCGTCGCCACCGCCTGCCCGGGGTAGATCTCCCACTCCTCCATAGTCGGGAGTATGTACTCATCGGAGAGCCCCTTTTCCTCGGCGTACTTCGCCAGCGCCGTGGCTGAGGCGATGCACATCTCGTCCGTGATCGTCTTCGCCCGGACATCGAGCGCGCCTCGGAATATCGCCGGAAAGACTAGGCTGTTGTTAACCTGATTCGGGAAGTCAGAGCGGCCAGTGGCCATGATCTTGACCCCGGCCTCCTTCGCCTCCCACGGCCAGATCTCCGGGATCGGGTTGGCGCACGCAAAGACTATGGAGTCGTCGGCCATCCCCTCGATGTCGTCCGGGGTGATCACGCCCGGGCCCGGCCTCGATGCGGCTATGGCGATGTCGCTACCCTCCATGGCCTCCTTGATGCCTCCCGTCCTGCCTTCGGGGTTCGTCTTCAAGGCGAGATCCCATTTGTAGGTCCCCTTTAAGTCATCGCGGCTCTGGGCGAGAATGCCTGTGCTATCCACCATGACGACGTTCCTGGGCTTGACCCCCGCCGCCTCTAAAACGTAGAAAGTGCAGGTGTTGGCTGCTCCGGTGCCAATAATAGTGAACTTGGCATCCCTCATCTTCTTGCCGACTATCTTGAGGGAGTTCATGACGCCGGCGAGTATTACGGCGG
>CAZPMB010000068.1:0-11097 GCA_964587735.1 uncultured Candidatus Bathyarchaeia archaeon
CAGCACGTTTTCAGAGAATTTACAGTAGGCCCTGATGTTAAGAACCACATCAGCATCCTCGATTCTCCTGATCAACTCCTCCTCACCCTCCGGTCTCGAGTTATAGACGATCACCTCCCCCATCTCCTCGAGTTCATCCACATGCCTTGTACCAGCGATCACAGGAGGAAAATCGTCGGGTATCACTATCCTCAACATCATACACCCACAGAATGAATAAGTCAAACAATATTTTAATTTTTTCAAGTTAACAAATTATTATTTTTGTAATTCAATACCTATTCTTCTATCATGAAAATTAAATAATGCAAATCAAAAAGGGTAATAAAATTATGATAGTTCTATTCTTTCTAATCATCAAAATATAGAAAGGACTTTAAGTTTAAGAGCTAAATTTTTCCTTCCTTGCCTCCCAATTCCTCTTTTTCTCCAAATACTCAGATACAGAATACCTCACCCTGGCTGGGTTCCCGAAGACAACGGTCCCCGGTGGGACATCCCTCGTCACCACGGCGCCCATCCCGACCACAGATTTGGCCCCAACTCGAATCCCCGCCTTCAAAATCGCGCCTGCGCAAATAACCGCGCCGGACTCGATGTGAACACCAACCATCCTGGGAGACATCGGATAGGGGTCGTTCGTGAAAATCACCCCGGGACCAACGAAAACGTCGTCCTCGATCACCGTCAAGGGCGGTATATACGCAGAGCCCTCGATCTTGCAGCGCTTACCAATCTTGACCCCATAATCGATGTGGGCGAGAGAGCCGATCTTCGTCCCATCGTCGATCTCAGTGTTGTCCCCAACGTACGTGAAATGCCAGATCTTCACATCTTCGCCTATCTTGACGTTTTTTCCTACATGCTTCAATACTTCAGACAATTAATTACACCAGTTGAACATATTTTAGGTTCAAATAAAGATTTTTTTGTCAAGTGCAGGCCAAGATAAGATATTTTGGAAGAATGGACGTAATGCACGGAAATGATTGTGAAATCCGAATTTATTACTTGAAAAATATTTAAATAATGAAACATCTCTCTTCGTACGAGAGCTACGAGAAAGTCATATAGTGTAATTCTACTCCCCATGATTGTCGCGGTTTTCATCTTCCCGGTTCGTGCACACACAGAAGAGTTTATCATTGCTAGTAATTCAAATGTCGAATGGTCATCAGACGGAATAAGTTGTACGATGCTGTTGAATGCTGGATCGATCCAGATTGGCCGATGATAACAGGCGCCATATGGAGAACGGTGTACACGGATGCAGCCTGGGAATACAACAACCTACCTGAAGGCGGATGGTACTTTCAAAGAATATTTACCCTCGAAAACGTTCCGGCTATGGCGCAAATTATGATAACTGCAGACAACTTCTACAGATTATACATAAACGGTGCCTACATAGGAGGAGATGGACCGATGAACAGAGATGGCCCACAGCATGAGGAGTGGAGGTCGATTGAAACATATGACATCTCCAACGCGCTGGTTAAGGGACAGAATACCATCCTAATCCGAGCATTGAACTGCTGGGAATCGGATAACCCAGCAGGGCTGATATTCAAAGCAACCCTAACATACGCGCCTGACTATGTCATCCCGGGGTATCCTTTTGGAACAATCACTGCATTAATCACAGGAATAATAACCTTATTGACACTTCGTTTTACGCGCGCTCATAGTATTGACTTAGCGTAGTCCGGATAAATTCCTCATATTAGCGCGCTGCTTTTATGAAGACATGATTTTTCCATACATTTCTCGGAATTGTCTCCAGAAGAATAAATAGGCTATCGAGAGGAAGAAAACCCAAATAATCGTTGATGCTATTGTAATGTAGGTTAAGATCCAAAGCAAGTATATCAAAACCACTAACAGACCCTACAAACAAAGGTACACGAACAAAAGCGGATTGAAAACGTTCGAATGCCTAATGCTCTTCAAAGGCAGATATCTGCAAAATATGGTTCTCATAATCATGACCCAGCCCAGCAAGAATTGCATTAGGTTAAGCATGATAGTTAGGAACAACAGTGAAACCTGAGCAAGACGCTCGGATCAGGAAGCGCTGTGACAAGAATCATTATTATTGTTAACGTGAAACCACCCAAAAAAAGAAAAAGCTCGGACGTGGGGCCTGAAAACTGAGCTAGGAAATCCGAGTAGTGAGCCTAAACGGATACAGATACCAAATTTACAAAATATTTATAAAATATTTTTTATAACTTACTGAGCGCCCTCGCTTGCTTCCTGACAAGCTTCTTTAACCCTGAGGTTGACCGTGATCCGATGTAATATGGGTTACAATCTCCATCACAAGAGCTGGGTCAGAGTTAAGGAAGATCTTGTTTCCTCCGATACAGTGATAATGCCTCTGGGCTCCCTTGAGGCCCACGGGGCCCACAAGCCCGTTGGCTGCTGCTACCTCCTCGCGGAGGCGGCGTCCAGGGAAATCGGGGAGAGGACCAGTGTCATGGTGGCCCCCGTCATCCCCTTCGGGGTCTCCGACTCCTACATGAACTTCCCGGGCACCGTTACCGTGAGCATAGACACCCTCTCCAGGTACGTATACGAGTCCTCAAAGAGCCTGATCCGTGCGGGGTACAGGAAGATCGTCTTCCTCTCAGCCCACGGCGGTGACAACCTCTCGGTCCTCAGGGAGCTCTCCTTCAGGCTGAGGGAGGAGCACAGGGTCCTCTGCGCTGTGGTCCATGTCTGGGGGGTCATATCCAAAATGGCGCCCTCGAAATTCTGGGGGGAGGGCCACAGGGCAGGCCACGGCGGAGAGCCCACCACATCGGTGATGTTATACCTCCACCCGGAGCTGGTGGACATGTCAAAGGCCGAGCTTATAGAGCTGAGGCAGCCCATGGAGGGCTTCGAGACAAAATCATACGACGTCCATGAGCACAACGGCGTTCCATACGGCATTTATCTCTTCGCTGAGGAAGTGGAGCCCTCAGGCTTCATGGGGGATCCCACCAGGGCATCGGCCGAGAAGGGAGAGCAGCTCTACAGGGCTGCCCTGGACCACCTCGTCGGATTCGTCGAGGCCTTCAAAAGGCTCGATCCAGCCCTCTCTTAGACTATGTGAACTCTATTATCCCTGTTAAATTTGCTTTTAATTACCTGAAACGATCTAATCGTGAAGTTGATCCGATAAAAAGGATAAAGCATATAGAGTAATAGACGAGAACGGTGAACGCTTAATCGAGGTGAGTGATGCAATCTTGGAGTAATAGTTCATCTTTACCCGTCTTCGCGCGTTCTCAAATAAATTTATGGATTACCTAATTAGTTTGTGGGTAAATGGGTGCTCGGGAGAACCTACCTCCTTAATCCCACCAAAACGGTGAAGATCGGATCGCCCAATAAACCTCAGGAATTATTTATTCCACTTCTACACCACTAGCCTCCTGTTATTTCTTTCAGCTTTTGGAAGAAGCTTCGCTTCCGCTCGGTTTTGACGCCCCAGTTTACCGGTGGGCATTGGTAGCCGTCTATATAGTTGTTCTCCCCAGGATCGAAGTATCCCCATGAAGCATACTCGGAGAGTGCGCTCTTTATGTGGTTCAGGGGCTGGTCGAAGTTGAAGTGGTCGTCCTCGTTGTAGAGGATGGGCTTCTCGGTGTATGCCGGGCTCCTTCTGATCTGTCTTACAATCTCGGATATCTTTTCCGGGTTCTCGGGGCCATTCCCATGGACCAGTATGAAATCGGAAGCTCCTATAACGTTGTCCGTGGGCGTCCTTTGACCGGCAAAGCTGGTCGATACACGTAGGAATCTTCCATCCAGCCTCACGGATTTTACCTCGTCGATAAGCCTGTGGACGTTAGGAGCCTTCAGGGAATCCCAGGTGTATCTTATATCGCACTCGTTATTCACCTCGACTAGGATGTTCTCGTGACCCGTCTCCAGGAGCCACTCGGTGGCGTTCAAGGCCGCCCTCTTCACGGCTGCTTCATCCCTGAGCCTCCAGTCCTGGGAAGTAGAAGTATCCTACGATAGCGACCATACCCAGCTTGTCGGCCTCGTCGAGGATCTTGACCATCCTCTCCAAGTATGGTGCCTTCAACGAGCCATCGGGCCTGAAGGCACTGTTGTGCCAGGGCTGCTCCTTGGAGTATCCTTTGGGGCTGCCCCCTTGGAGGTTGACCGTGAATGCGAGAAGGCCATAATCACGCCAACTTGCCATAGCCTCCACGAACTCGCGGGTGTTCCTGTTGGGATCCCAGTCCTTGGTGTCGGGGTAGGCCCAGCAACCCCTGGTCTCGTAGTTTTCGTCGTCGAAGACCCCCTGAACCATCCTGCTGTTCATGAGTAGCCCTTCGATCTTCAAGCCCTGCCAGCGCCTATTGGGATAAGTTGGTTCCCCGTTTAGCGTGAAAATTGACCCGTCTATTGATACCTCAGTCCTCATACCATTCAAACTCGTCTCTGTTTTGAGGGTTAATCGGTTGTAGTACTCTGGGCCGTGCAGCGGGCGTAGGTCTTTATTCCCCTATTCTTATTTTTTGGAACCTTTGCCTTGCTTTCTCATCGTGTACGACGCATCCAACCCTTGTCTCGAAGCGGAGTAATTTTATGCAGGAGGAACACGCCGTGCAAACCCTTTTTGGGGAGATCGTGCCCTTTCTGTAGGCCTCGAGGGGGAACCCTGAGTTGGCTATTGCCATCCTGCCCCAGCCAACTACGTCGACTGAACCGTTTTGGATATTGTGGGCTGCTGCGTTGAGGCTGTAATTACGAAGCCAGGAGTAGCCGGAACCTATGAAGATCATCTTGGGCACTGCCTGCTTCAGCTCCTCAACGACCTTGAAGTGGCGCTCCACCCCCCTTATCGGATGCTCAACTCCTCCGCCCATCTCCATGGTGGCGAAAGGCCTAGAGACGAAGGGACAGACGTATGGATTGCCGATGGAGATGTTAACTAATTTCATTCCCTCTCTCTGCATCTCCTTTATGACCTTGATAGGTTCGGAGGCGTCAAAATTGGGTAGGCCATCAGAGCGAACCCTTGAGACACCGAATCCATATGGGTATGGCACCCCGTCGTACGCACTTATCCTGGATGTAACAGCGATATCGGTCTCGTCTACGACGTCGCCTATAGTCTCTAGAAGGAACCGCGACCTGTTCTGAAGGGCTTCACCGCCATATCTTCCTTCCCTGGTGAAGGACGCTAACAGCTCGTTTAAAAGGTACCCATGACAGGCCTTCACGTCCACCGCGTCGAAGCCGGCCTTAAAGGCAAGTGACGACGCCTCTACATAGGTATTTCTAAGCTCATCTAGCTCCTCGTCGGAGATGACCCTCCCCACCTCGCCAGATATTCCACTGGCCTCATCGAGTTCCGGGATCCTGCTGGCTATTACGGGAGAGTCAGAGGACCTCTCCTTCCTGAAGCGCCCCCCGTGGCTGAGTTGGAGGACGAGGGGATCCACCCCGGAGAATCCTGCCTCCGCCAGGCTCCTCCGAGACCTCTCCTTGATCCTCTCCACCAGCCTCTTGAACTTCTCTAAGTTGCCCTCTTTTATCACCAGCATGGATTCGTGGGTCCTGGCCTTAGGGAAATCCACGCTGCAAGCCTCAAACCATATCAATCCTGCGCATCCCCCAGCATACTTAAGGTAGCGGTCAAGCGTGTGCCTAGTCGGCGCCCCCTCTGCGTCCGCATCAGCGGCCTCCAGGGGCTGTATCGCCACCCTATTTGGAAGTGTAAGCCCTCCAGCTTCTAGGGGATCCCATAGGGGTGAGATGTCTCCCAAAAACCCTATGTCGACGCCCTCTTTTTTGGCAACAGATCTTATTACGTCCAGCTGTATAGGGCCGCCTAAGGAGGCCATTGGATCACCGGTTTATCTCACCACACCAAGCCCAGCGACCTTAAGTACCTGTCTCCAGTAATGCAGGTTCTCCTTGGGCTCCTCAACCAACGGAGGGCGAACGACCTTGTTTGGTATAACCCCCTGAAGGTAGAGGCAGGCCTTGAGTCTAGCACGATAATTCCTGACTGGCGGAGTAAAAACAGCATCTATGAGGGGTTGCAGCCTGTGGGAGAGTTCTACGGCCCTGTTCCAATTTCCATTGACGGAGTTTTTGAAACATTCAACGATCCTCTTCGTGTCCTGGGCTGCTGCACCGATCAGGGCGCCGTCGCAGCCCCAGATGAAGCTCTCCAGCAAGAAGTTATCGTTCCCCGTGAGGAAGGCGATCTCCCTGTCGTTACCCTCCTCCGTCTCACGGAAGAACCTCATGGTCTCCTTGAACTTCGAGATGTCGAACGTTGCCTCCTTGATAGCTACAAGACGATCTAGGGAGGCGATAGCGCCCATGGAAGCCTCGTCATAATCTATTCCCCCCAAGGCGTCTTGGAGGAGGAATAGCATCAGATCTATATCCGCATACTCCGACACCTCTCTGTAATACTCTTTGAGAGCAACTGGGTCATGGGGGCTCCCCCTGAACCCCGTGTTGGGAAAGATGAGGGCCACGTCTGCCCCGGCCTCTCTGGCTATCCTAGCCTCGGCTTTAACATCCTTCGTGGAGGACCCAACGATGCCTGCTACTAGGACGCTTGAGGAGCCAAGCCTCTCCCTGGCGACTTGGAGGAGCTCCTTTCTCTCATTCCTCTCCAGGGTCGGTCCCTCCCCGGTGTCAACGTTTACGGCGACTCCGACTAAGCCCTGCCCTATGATCCACTTTAGATAAGAGTCGAAGGCATTCAGGTCAATGGTATACTCGTCGCTCATGGGGGTTACGACGGCGGGTATTATTCCTTTGAAATCGTATCCACTCATAATGTGTATCACGTTGCTCTTTTAACTCATAACAATTACTAAGAACAGATAACTAGAGAACGCGTTCTATGTAACCCCTGATGAAATTATTTTGGGGGTTAATGGTACCATTCTTGGTGGGTTTTGATACTTCACGCACACGACTGGAGAGCCCTATACTCGATCCATAAATGTGCATCAATTCTTCAAGTTTGTGAAGCCCTGCCTGATCAAGGCCTCGATCACTTCTTGCGGATCCAAGTCCCTCACTCGTATTCCGCTCTTCACTGCTAGTGCGGCTGCTACCCCCGCAGCCTGCCCAGTCACCATGCACGGCGGGATGTTTCTTATCGGACCCTGAGCCTCATGGGTGGTCGATATACATCTGCCTCCAACGAGTAGGTTATCAACCTTTTTCGGAATCAGACATCGGTAGGGTATATCAAACAGACTACTGGCGATGACGTCGTCGAACCTTCTGCCATCGATCTCGTCATCTTTTGAGAGCGTGTACTCGCCAACGATTCGGCGTGTCTCTCGAACGCCTATTTGAGATGAGGTATCCAACAAAAATGCCTCCTTCATTCCCGGCATTCGTATTTTAATGTACTCTAACCCCTTCACGACGGCGCGTCGTCCCTCTACCTCCACAAAGGTCAGATCCCTGGGATTCAGACCGTCTGCTTTCAGCTGGTGAGGTGCGCCTCCCCAAACTATACCGTCCCTCACCGAGGACCCCCAATACATGCGGCCTCCGACATATCGGCTTAGCCCATCAAGTACCTTCTTGTGTTCGTCAGGATGCTCCTCGCGGAACCTTTTCGCCTCGAAGACGTCGACGCCTCCGAAACGAAAGTCGATATTCACCCCCCAGGGATGCTTGTCCAAATCACAAGGGGCACCAGCTGCTGCAGCTATGTCCGCGTCTCCTGTGGCATCTACAAAAATCTTCCCGGTGACGGCGTGTCTTCCAGATTTGTCTTCGAGGAAGACATTCTTGATGATGTCGCCCTCCATATCAACACCGACGACGAGGGAGTGCATGATGAGATCGACGCCCGCTTTTAGGGTAATTTCATTGAATACATGCTTCAGTAGCTCGGGATCGATATCGATGCACTCCGCCCCGCTGAAACTAGCTCCATCGGTCCATTGGGACGGCTCACTCTTTGCATTCCTTAGTCTGCTTCCACCCAGTTCCTGAAGCCTCTCGATGGTCTCTTTGACAATCCCAACACCATAGCGTTCCGTTTCAACAAGGGTGATCACGAGACCACCGGTAGCCATACCTCCGAGGCACCCGTATCTTTCAACCAGCATGGTCTTTACGCCGAGTCGGGCAGAAGCGATCGCTGCAGCCACTCCCGCCGGCCCTCCACCAGCCACTACGACTTCAGACTCATTGGTTATCGGAGTTCTCCTTTCCTTCTCAACAACAAATCTCAAATTCTATAAACTCCTTTTTTATCTGCCAATGTATTATAATATGTTGGCGGTGTGCAGTTATAGAGCATGCCGGCCATGCATTCATGTGAAGCTCTATTAGCTTTCTAACTGGCCTTCCTTCGACCACATACCCTCAAGGATCTGTCTAACCGTTTTGACTGTCAATTGACGAGGACTGTTTGGTCTAATCCATGATTTAACGCAGTTCTCGGCTATCTCCGTTAAATCTTTCATGTCTGCCCCGACATCCTTCAGTGAGGGAATTTCTAAATCGACATTGAGTTCGTGTACCGCCATTATTGCAGCTTCAGAAGCCTCCGCCTCCGTGAGACCGTGAACATTCAACCCTAAAGCCTCGGCGATCTTACACAGTTTGTCCGTGGCCACGGGCCTATAGAAACTCATTATGTACGGGAGCGTCATAGCACAAGACAGCCCATGGGGAATATTATAAAGTGGACCGAAAGTTTGTGCGATGCTGTGCCCATGCACGACCCCTGGATCGCTGAATGAAAGCCCCGCCATTGTAGCGGCTAGGGCCATATTGCACCTAGCCTCAATATCCCTTCCAGTATGATACGCTTTCCTAATATTGGAAGATATCAATCTAATAGCGGCTAAACCGATTGCTTGTGTCAATGGAGTTGAAAAAAGGGAAATGATCCCCTCCACAGCGTGGCTGAGAGCATCTAAACCAGACCCAGTGGTGACTTTAGGAGGCATTGACACAGTCAGGTCTGGATCGATGAGGGCGACATCTGGAACGATGTGTGGGCTGGCAAAAAATCTTTTCAGACTTCCGACCGAAAACACCGCAGATACTGTGATCTCGCTTCCGGTACCTGAAGTTGTGGGGATGCAAATCAGTGGAAGCCCCCTCTTTTTTATGAGACCTCTGCCCAGATAATTTTCTACATTACCAGGATTCGCCACGCTGAAGGAGGCCACCTTTGCCGTGTCCATCGGGCTTCCTCCTCCCAGACCTATGACGGCATCGTATTCACCCTCTCGAGCATTTTTCGCAACATCTATTGCTGTTTCTATATGGGGATCTGGCTCTACCCTTTCATAGACATTAAAAATCAAGCCCATATTTTTTAGAACGCCTGTGATCTTATCGACTATTCCAGCTTTTTTAACTCCTTCATCAGTCACTAGTAAAATTTTATTTCCCTCTTCAAAAACCAGTTCATTGTTGAGTGTATTAATCGAACCTAAACCATATATTATCCTTCGAGGCGCATTGAAAAATGCTGTTCGAAGGTAATAGGGGAAAATCAAATCAGGTTTAAACATTTTCTAATCAATCATTATTACTTATTTTAATAACACTATTTAACCATTAATGTACACTGTAACGCTTGACTAATACACAGAAAACATAATCGCACCGGATAAGCATCTCGACATCGGCTATTTTTCTCTAAACTTTCATGACCTTTCCGACCGGAGCCAAGTAGACCGTGAACTCGTCTTCCCCGTCGACGCCCAGTAGAGCGTCTATTGCCACTTGGTTGTATCCGTTGACGGCGCACGTACCAGCCTCGATTGCCTCACACGCCATGTAAAGGCTCTGGCAGATGTGCCCCGCGTCCATCACTATATCCTTGTAGGCCAAGACACCGAAGCTCCACTCGATTCGGTACGGGATCGCCGCCCATACAAATACGACCGCGGCCTTACCTATGAAGGACTGCCCGTCGCACGCAGCCACGAGCCGATCGGGCAGCTCAGGGCCGCCCTTCGCTACTAGGAGGAGCTTGTGCTCGATTGGGAGGTACCTATAGATCCCGTTTTTGATGCCTTCCACCCGGTTCACTATTATATATGTCTCAAACGGGTGCCGCGAGCCTCCCGATGGAACAGTCCGTTTCGTGTACCCGCTGTCTCTGTCGACGGATCTGACTCCCTGCGTCGCCCAAAGCAGGAATGACAGCTCCTCAAGCGTCAGAGCGTCGCCTGAATACTTTCTACGACTACGCCTTCCTTTCATGGCCTCAATCAAAGAGACTCCCCTCAAAGACATGTCCTCGGGGTTCACCAGGTCGTGCAGGGCACCGTTTTCGGGAAATGGTTTTTCCATCGGGGGTGGCGGAGCGCCCTTGCTCTGATCCGATTCCCACCCCTCAAGCTCCCCCTCGAGCGCCTTGAGCAGGTTCCTTCTCTCTCCGATGATCTCCTCGTAAGATTTCATCCTATTTACCAATCACCCACTTTATATCGGACATCCAAGTAACTTATTTAATTTATTGGCTGACCAATCAATTCGTTAGGAGGTTTCACAACCTAGGTTCAGACGGAATACTGGTGTTGATGATAATAGAAAAGGGATATTCAAGTTAATGTGTTAGATACCATTTAATATCATGAAAACATATTTTCACATAGCGTACATCGCTGAAGCCTTAGGCGATAATAAGCGTCGTCATCCTCCTAGGCCCCTCTGCCTCAATAAGTAATTGTTCAGCAAATATGTAAATTAGAACAAGCATCGAAGAACTTTTCGGAAAGCTCTAGAGCCCGGAAAAATACCATACACAATTGGCTCATTATCCAGAGAATTAAGGAACCCATTTTATCTCTGTCTACCATCCAATGCAGCGCACATGCGCGCGGCGAACTTATATTTATAAAAGGAGTTATAAGTCCTTTCAGTTAGATATGGACGAACATAATTTCGATCTTGATAATGCTTTAGGAAGTTAAAGTGTTCCCCTATGCGTGAGTTCGATATATTGTCGGGGTGGGGGCTCGATCACGGTTATAGTATCTGGAAAACTACTGTGTATTTAAGAACTTGATTAAAATACAGTAACGGTCCTGCTGTAGTCTATGTATTTGCCTGCCTCAGGCGTCCCCAGGCCCT
>CAZPMB010000069.1:0-11029 GCA_964587735.1 uncultured Candidatus Bathyarchaeia archaeon
CGATGACGTGCTCCCTGAGGTAGTTGACGCCGATGTTCATCAGCTCGACCGCGTCCAGGGCGCTCCTGCCCTGCTCAGGTGAGCCGGCTGCGTGAGACGCTTTCCCGTAGAAATGGAATTTGACTCCATTGACGGCTGTGCAGCTACCCATGGGGGCGGTGTTAATGTTCCCTGGGTGGTGGCTGAGGCAGGCTTCGATGTCGTCGAACAGGCCGGCCCTCGCCATGAAGACCTTGCCCGCGTAATTCTCCTCCGCGGGGGTTCCAAAGAACTTAACCGTCCCGTGCAGCCCCTCCTCCTCCATGGCATATCTTGTGGCAATTGCTCCGGCCATGCCCGATGCTCCGTAGATGTTGTGGCCGCATCCGTGGCCGGGCGCACCCTCTATCAGGGGGTCCTTGTACGGGACCTTCTTCTGAGAGATTCCGGGCAGGGCGTCGTACTCGCCCAGAACACCTATTACGGGTCTCCCCTTACCCCACTCGGCCACGAAGGCCGTGGGCATCCCAGCCACCCCGGTGGCCACCTTGAAGCCGTGCCTCCTCAGCTCCTCGATCAAGATCCTCGAGGACTCGTTCTCAACGAGGCCCAGCTCTGCGAGCTCCCATATTTTGTCGCCGATGCTGACGATGTTTTTCCTGTTCTCGTCTATCCAGTTCCACGCTTTTTCCTTCAACATTGGGTTATCATCTGCTCCACAGTAGTGAACGTAGGTTCGATTTATCGTGTTCGGCTTGTGGGCTAATGTAAAAACGGGCTCATCAATTCGTTTTTTCGGAGGAGATTCAGAATCGATTCATGATGCCCAAATGGATTCGGCCCAATGACAACCATCTTTATTAGAAGAGGGCAGACCGTTCTTCATCATGCCTTGGAAGGACCTTCTCAACGCTGACCCGACTGACTGGCTGCTGGAGCCGGATGAACCGGGCGTCCGCTTCTGGGCCCTCCAGGACCTCTGCGGCCTGAGCAGGGCGAGCCGGGAGGTGAGGGAGGCGCAGGATGCGGTCATGGGGTCCGCGTGCGTTAGGGCGATCCTCGGAGCCCAGAGCCCCGATGGTCACTGGGTAGACGCCGAGAACATGTATCTCCCGAAGTACAGGGCCACGACCCACTCCCTCCTGATCCTCGCCGAGCTCGGCGCGAGGAGGACCCCGGCCATCGAACGGGGCATCGAACATATGTTCTCCTTCCAGAGGGACTCCGGCCACTTTCTCATCGACTTGCCGAAGACGCCTAAGGGCCGCGCCAGCACGATGAAGGATGGCTGCTGCCTCGACGGGAACATCCTGTATTTCATGGCCCACTTCGGCTATCTCGACGACCCCCACGTCGGGCGACTGATCGATTTCAACGTCGGCTACCACTCTCCTAAGGAGGCCGGGTGGAAGTGCCGCTCCTACCCCATCAGCCCGGATGGCGTATTCCCAGCCAACTGCTACATGGGAGCGGTGAAGGTGCTGAAGGCCCTCGCGTCGATACCCGAGGGCCGCAGATCGCCGCCCGTGAGGGCCGTGATCGAACGGGAGGTCGAGAACATCCTCGAGAACGGCGTGTACAGGTACCTGAGGGCCCCCGACGGCTCCCGGAAGGACAAGGAGGGATGGAAGAGGTTCGGGTTTCCACTCTTCTATCAGTCCGACGCCCTCGAGGTGCTCGACGTTCTGACCCGTCTCGGTGTCCGTGACGAGCGGATGCAGGACGCCGTGAACCTGGTCGTCGGCACTCAGGGCTCAGACGGCAAGTGGATCCTGAAGAACACGTTCAACGGCAAGATGTGGTGCGAAATCGAGACCAAAGGGAGGCCCTCCAAGTGGATCACCCTGCGAGCGTTAAGGGTCCTGCGCCGTTATCATGGTGAATGATGCCCCCAGCTTTCTAATGTCCTATTTTTTTCAAACATGGTTTGAGGAAACTGGATAACGGCGGCCTGGGCGGATTCGAACTTCTCTGTGAAATAGAATTTCCATCGAATAGGTCATATAATGGGAGCGATTCTGGTTAGAGATCTCAAGGGGTGGAAGAATGCAGGAGAAAGAGTTTAGAGATTACTGCAAGGGACGAAAATTCAGCGAGGAATATACAAATTTGGCAGTCGCGGCGGTCCTCGATTTTGAGGATCATCTTAGGTTGAGGGGTAAGGTTTTCCAATCGTCGACCATCAAAGACGCCAAGGAATACATCTCCCTCCTGATGTCTCAGGGCAAGAACTCGATTGACCGCCTGCTAGCGCTGGCCCGATACAGCAATGTGGTGAAGAAGAACGATTTCATCGTCTATTTTGCGTCGATACTGGGGGGCAGGGACGTGCTGCCGTCGATATCCGAGAGGCTCGCATCGTTGGCAGGGGAGGAGACAAGGGATAGGATATTTGAAGGCGTTGAGCCGCCTCCCCTTGGCTCTCCTCCGGGGAAGTACCCCGCTGTGACGCAGAGGTTAATGGAGAGGCTAGAGGCTGAACTTCCACCCGAGATGTGCAGGAAGGTTCTCGCGGGAAACCACCACAGGATTCCGCGCGAGGGCTTCGAGGAGCAAAAGAAGAGGTTTCTCAAGGCTGGAAGCATAGACGAGTTCCTCAGGGACCTGCACAGGAGGGCCATTGAAGAGCTGGAGAAGTACATGGCGGAGGGCAGGGTCTGGTACGAGCAGGAGATCACGCCCCGCGTCGTCGACTTCGTCAGGGGCAACCAGGAGGTGCTCGCCGGGGTCCGCAGGGGAAAGAAGATCTACATGACCAAGATACCCTACGCCCCCGACAACTACCTTAGGGAGAAGGAACCGCTGATGAAGAGGTACTACGCCTGCCACTGCCCCCTCGCCAGGGAGGCGATACTGGGAGGGAAGCAACGGATCTCACCCACGTGGTGCTACTGCAGCGGCGGCTACGAGAAGCTGCTGTGGGACGTCATCTTCGACGAGGAGCTCGATGTCGAGGTTCTGGAGAGCGCCATCGGCGGGGATCTCCGGTGCCGATTCGCCGTCAAGCTGCCCGAGGGCAAGTTCAAATAGGCCATCTTTGAAACCGGCGGCTCTCGCGATGAGCCTCAGCCCTAGCCTCTGCCTACAAGGCTGAGTCGTTCGGAGATCCATCTCTTTAGCGGGTCTTTCGCCGGCATCTTCGCCATCCACTCGGGATCCCGGTAAAACCCTTCGTGACGGAATGTAACCAGCTCCTCCAGGGTTGACGGGCGACGGCCCGTTACGTCCTGCGCGTAAAGGTGGAGGGGGTAGTTGTAGCTCGCTGGCAGCTCCTGCATCTCGTCCGTCGCCAAAGTCGATAGGATGACCCCGGACAACACCGCCTGGTGGATGAAGACCGTGTACCGCTCGTCCTGTTTATAGAACTCCTGGAAATAGGGTTCCTGGTAGGCTTTGAGGAAGACGTCGCGCCAGGCGAGGAGAAGGCGCTTGCGCGGACGGGTTACGAGCAGCCCGGCGTTGAAGTAAGGGCGGATCCTCGTCCCATCCACGTGGGTCATCATGGGGAAGACACGGCCCTCAGGCACCTTGCAGTAGCGGTATACCAACGTCCAGAAGGGGTCGAGGGGCCTGTCGTAGCGGGAGCCCACGAGGGCGTGATGGACGGGTCTGAACCCCAGGCTCCTGCCCTCTCGCAGAAGGAAATCACTCGGCTCCTGAAGCACGACGGTGTTGGCGGCCAGCCAAGCTAGGAATCTGGCCCTGCCGAGGGCCATTGACTCGGCCAGGGCCGCCGCTTGAGCCTCGGCCACGAACGGAAACGTGGTGAGCTTGAGATCGATCTCGAACGGGATCAGGGTGACATCCAAGCTGAGTAGCCTATCTTCGATGGCCGGATTGAGGCGCTTTCCGTACTCCGGGACGAAGCACCAGATCGGAGCCCTAGAAAGGGATCCAGCGTGAGCCCGGATACTCTCAGCCAGCAGCAGGGCATCCGTTTCCGATGCTCTACCGGGGAGAGCAGCCGATGTGAATATCAGCTTTTCCTGCTCCCTGGCCCCTTCATCAGACGACATAGGCCACCCCAGATCGTATACGATGTTTTATTGGAGCATTGTGACCGCGATAACCCTCACCTCATCGCAGGAGTCCTCGCATCGGTCAGCCACGTTCTCGAGGGCGTCCATGAACTGGCAGAGCAGTATGGAGGGACCCGTGGCGACCCTGTTCTCCAGGCCGTTGATCGCCCTCCTCGCCTGCTGGTAGAGGCCGTCGATCCTCTCCTCCAGGGCCTCCACCTCGTCGGCCGCCTTGAGCGCCTCCTGGAGCTTCCTGCCGATCATCTCGCCTATGCACTCCTCCAGCTTGACGACGCACTCGCCGAGGGCCCTGCTCATCTCCGAGGCGATGCCCCTGATGTCCTCGGGCATCCTGTCCAGCTGGAACTCCACGAGGATGCGCCCGGTCTCGTTGATCCAGTCGATGACCTGCCCGTTCGCCTTCGCCAGGCGCAGGAGGTCCTCCCGCTCAGAGGAGGGGAGGTCCCCCTTGGCGAGCTCGTAGGTGATCTTCATCTTCAGGGCGTCCGCCTCCTTCTCCTTCTGCCTCAGCGAGCCGAAGCTCCGGGTCATCTCGTCCTTCCTGCCCTGGATGGCGTACGATATGCAGCGCTGGAGCTGCTCCATGGCCGCCACCGAGTCCTTCGAGTGCTCTCCGACCAGGGCTATGGCCTGGACCTTCCTCCGGGTCTTAAGCCAGCTCTCGAGTGTTTCCACCATTCAACCACCTCTACTCCAGGGATAGCTCATTCTCCAAGCCTTCATGCGGAAACTTGTAGATCAACGTGTGTTCGCTCGGCATATCCATGAAGACCTTGTCGCCGGCGCCGATTTCAGGCTCGATATCAGATAGAGGATATTTCGCTAATATAGTTATTCCATTCTCTGCGTCGACCTCGTACCTTATCGAGTCGCCGACGAACACACTCCTCTTAACCGTTCCCCTCATCACGTTTGGGCTTTCATTCTTCTTTTTTGGGTCGAGGAAGACGAACTCCGGCCGTATCATGAGGACGCAGGCTTCCCCTACCTCAAAGGCGCGCACTCCGTCTCCTTTTACACTGAATGAATGCCCATGCGCTTCCACAAAATACCCCTCCGCCGATCTCTGGGATACAACTCCCTCAACGAAGTTCGCCTCCCCAAGGAACTTGGCCGTGAACAGGCTCCGGGGAAGCATGTATAGATCCATGGGTCTCCCCACCTCGACCACCCTGCCGGCCTTCATGACCACTATCCTGTCAGATATCGAGAGGGCCTCCTCCTGATCGTGGGTGACGTGGATCGCGGTGAGGCCAAGGTCCTTCACGAGGCCCCTCAGCTCGTATCTGAGGACGCCTCTCACCTTCAGGTCGAGGGCGCCGAGGGGCTCGTCGAGGAGCAGGAGGCCAGAGCCCGATGCGAGGGCCCTCGCCACCGCCGTCTTCTGCCTCGCCCCTCCGCTGAGAGAGTCGGGGTACGACGCGCGGCGGTCGGCTAGGGACATGAGTTCGAGCATCTCGTTGACCGGGCCTCTCCTTTCTCTAGGTTGAACCCCCTTGACCATCAATCCGTAGGAGATGTTGTCCCTGACGGTCATCTGGGGGAAGAGCGCGATCTCCTGGAAGACGTATCCGATCCCCCTCTCCTCTATCTGAAGCCCATTGACCGGCCTATTATCGACGTAGATCTCACCCTCGTCCGGCTTCACTATGCCCGCTATCGACTTGATGAGGGTCGTCTTGCCGCAGCCGCTTGGCCCGACGATCGTCACGTACTCGCCGCTTTGAACCTCCAGGTCCACGCCCCTGAGGGCCACGATGGAGCCGTAGGCCTTTGTTACGCCCTCGACCCTCACGCTCGTCAACTAGTACGCCTCCAGCTCTCGCCTCAGGCCCAGAGGCGGGTGCTCGTAAACCAGGGTGTTCCTCGGGTCGTAGACCACGCTTACCCGTTCTCCCCGAGTCAATTGATGCCCCGGTCGGCCTATCGGTATCTTGGTGACTACACGGTCTCCATTATCCAGGGTTACCTCGCAACGGACGAAGCTTCCGAGGAATCTGACCTCCGAGACCTCCCCGGGGAGGGACGGGAGCCTCGATTGAGGGGAGGGGGGTTGCACGCTGGTCTTCTCCTCTCTTATCGCCACTATTACGGATTCATCGAGTTCGTGGCTCGGGTCCGAGACAGCTATCTCAAGGCCCTTCCTCAGCCTGATCGTGCTGCCCTCGCGGTTCCTTTGCGCCACAACGCCTTCTAGGAAGTTGCTACCGCCGATGAAGTTGGCGGCGAAGATGTTCCCCGGGCTGGCGTAGACGTGATATGGCGTCCCGTGCTGCTGCACCTTCCCGCCCCTCAGTGCGAGCACCCTGTCTCCCACGGACATCGCCTCCTCCTGATCGTGGGTGACGTGTATGACAGTCGCACCGGAGCCCTTCACACGGCTCCTAAGTTCCCACCTCAGCTCTATCCTGAGCCTAGCGTCCAGGGCCCCGAGCGGCTCGTCCAGCAGGAGCAGATCGGCGCCAGAGGCGAGGCCCCTCGCGAGCGCCACACGCTGCTGCATGCCTCCGCTGAGCTCCTTCGGTAGGGCATCGGCCCTCTTATCGAGCCTGACCATCCTGAGGAGCCTCATCGCCGTATCGCGGGCCGTGTTGCGGGGCACGCCCCTCGCTAGGGGCCCGTACATTACATTCTCAACAACACTCATATGGGGGAATAGGGCGTAGCTCTGGGGTACGTAGACCGCATTCCGGTCCTCGGCGGCTACCTCGTTGACGGGTTTCCCGTTGAAGCTGATCTCCCCCTCGTCCGGCTTCAGGATGCCCGCGACGAGCCGGAGGAGCGTGGTCTTGCCGCTCCCCGTCGGGCCGAGAACGCACAGGTACTCGCCGTCCTTCACCTCGAAGGTGACTCCGTCGAGGGCCTTCACCCTCCCGAAGCGCTTTGACACCTCGATCAGCCGAAGGGTGGGCACAGCCTATCTCCTCCTGTAGACTATGAACCTCAGAGCAAGCAGGGAGGCGAATGACGTGAGGACCAGAAAGGTTATCCCCAGTGCGATATCCGATGAGCTCGCCGGGACAGCCCCCTTTACCCAGGAGACGAGAAGAACAGGCGCCGTCTTCAGCTGCCTCGACACCGCCGAGGCGGCGCCCGTCTCGTCGACGCTCCTGGTGAAGGTCAGGATCGCCCCGGAGAAAAGGGAATACTTGGTTAGGGGGAGCACGATCCTCCTGAACACGTTCAGGGGCCTGCTTCCCAGCGTCCTGGCTGTCTCCTCCATCTCCTCGGGTACGCCCTCGACAGCCGCTGCCATGGCCTTGACGAAGTAGGTGTAGGTGATGGTCGCGTGGGAGAGGACCATGATCCAGAACTCGGGGAGGAAGCCAAAGGAGCTCCAGAAGAGGGAGAGGGATACGCCCAGGGCAACGCTGGGGACGACTATGGGGACGTTCACAACGGCCTCGAGCAGGGCGGTGAAATTCCTCCCCATCCTCCTCCTCGCAATGAGCATCGCGATCGGCATCCCCAATACGACGTTCAGGAGAGTGGCTATGATGCCAATGACGTAGGACAGCAGCATGGCCTGCCAGAAGCTCGACCAGATCCCCTCGCCCCCGAGGGCTCTCAATATCGTTCCGTCGCCCAGGGCCCTGGCGGCGGGCAGCGTGATGAAGAGTGAAGGCAGAAGCACGAACAGGCCAAAAACCAAGAAGGTCAGGGAGTCCCTCGCCCTCACGCTGCCCTTCGAGCTCAGCTCCCCCTCGATCTTGGGCCAGACCCTCTGCAGCGTGAGCCTGAGCCGGTTCCCGGCGATGCGGATCAGGGCGAAGACCGCCAGGGACGTCAGGATGAGCGTGAGGCTCACGAGGACCATGGGGCCCTCGAGGCCCGAGTTCTTCGCGTTGCTGATGAACACCGGGCCGTTCTCGAAGGCGCCCGCTACCATGATGGTCGCCCCGGTCTCAGAGAGGGACCTCGCGAACGCCAACAAGAAGGCCGCAACGAGCGCCGGCCTGAGCATCGGGAGGGTCACCGTCCTGGCGATGGTAAACATCTTCGCCCCGAGAGTCCGGGCAGCTGTCTCGTAGATGGTGTTATACGAGAGGAGCTCCCCCACCATGACCCTCACGATGACGGGGAACGAGAACGCGAAGTGGAGCAGAAGGATGAGGGCCAGGCCTGGGGAGAAAACCTTGGACCCGAAAAGGCCGGAAACGCCGGAGGGGTCGCTCCAGAACAGCAGGGTCGAGAACCCGAGGGCCACGGTCGGGATGATGAAGGGTATGTCGACGAGGGCGTCCACGACGTTCACGAGCCTCGAGTTGCCCCTGGCGATGAACCATGCGAGGGGCAGGCCCGCAACCAGATCGAGGGAGGCCACCGCAAATGCGACTGCAAACGACCACAGGATGGCGGATTGGGCCCTCGCCATGAGCGCCTGGTCTCGCAGAACCTGCCCGACGAGGCCCAGTTTGAACGTGATGCCCAGAACAGGCGGTATGAGGATGAAGGCGAGTAGGAACAGGATCGCCGAGGCGTATGTGGCCATCTTCGCCCATTTTTTCGAGGATACCGCGTCCAGGTATGCGATTAGCATCTGGATCGGTCCTTCGGTCAAACCAGGCGCTTCTCCGTGTTTAAATTATATCTGCGGTTCTTAAAGATGAGCTATTATTTTCTTTATATAGTTAACTGATATATTCTATATATTTTTCAAATTTCTATATCTTATATAGATAAATTTTCAAAACCTTGAACCCGCTTGGCAGGCCCCACTCATTGAAGATCATGATTCGCTTATAATCGAGTTAGCGCAGCTTTCTATTTTATGAACCCCTTACAGATTTTTCTAGCCAATACGCGCGTCGACTTGGGAACCGTTGCCCTGTTCGCCTTCCAGTCCCTCGGTTTTCTGGCATCGAGCATCAGCCCGCCATCCAGGCTGACGATGTCCTCGGCGGGTTGAAACCTCGTCGCCAAAGCCCAGAGCACCTGCCTGAAGTCTTCGATGTCCACGTCGTCGTCCACGAGTATGGTCAGCCTCGGCTTGTCTTGTGCCGATGCGAAGACCTCCTTCAAGTCGTGCGTCTCCGGCTTGACCTGAACAACGCAGAGATCCCGGTTATTCGAAAGGGGGAACGAGGCCCGTGTCACTTTAGCCGAACCTGAAACGTTTTTCACGTCGGTTTCTGTTACGGGTCGGGGATCATGTTGCGAGGGCCCCGTTGCGTCCGCCATCATCTTTGACGAGAGCCCAGCCTCCGGTGAAGACGGATCCAGCCACTGGCTGAAGACCTTCTTCAAGATCTCCAGGCCAGAGCCGGGTTTGAGGTCGCACCTTGAAGCTATTGCTCCGAAAACCTCGGCAGAGTCGGATATGTCTACGTCCTCTGTGAGGACCGCTGCGATCTTGACGTAGTGGTCGAGCCCCAGCAGCAGGAGGGCGGACTGCTTCGCCAGGCCGGGCGCCGAGGCCATCGGCCTCTTGAGGGAGACGAAGTTCGCGAAGTGGGTTCCCGAGACAGGCCAGATTATGTCGTTGAGGGCGGGGGCGGGGAGGAAGTCGATCATGGCCTGGGAGATCCTCGCCTGCTTGGGGAGCCCGCTCAGCAGGAGGTGCTCAGAGGAGTTGCTTGGGGCGACCGCCATGAATGTGGCGTCCCTCCTCATGGTCATCGCAGAGACCTTTATCACGTTCCTCGTGGACCTGCCGCTGATGTAGCCCGTGTACTCGGTGAAGGGCCCCTCGTCCCCCTCGTCGAGAAGTATCTGCCCCTCCAACACTATCTCGGACTGGGCGGGAACCGGCAAGTCGACGGTCTCGCATCCTACGAGCTCCAGGGGCTCGCCAAGGAACGCGCCCGCCACATAATACTCGTTGACAATCTTGGCCGCGGCAACTAGGTACAGGGCCGGGTGCGCGCCGATGATTATCGCGATGTCCAGGGGCTTCCCCAGGGCCTTGGACCTCTCGTAGTAGTGCCAGAGGTGGCCCCTCGAGTGCAGACTGACCCCGAACCCGTCTTTCCCGCTCAGCCGCATTCTGGCGTAGCTCAAGTTCACGTCGTCTGGGCGGTCCGGGTCCCTGGCGACCAGCAGGCCGGCGGTGATGTACCTTCCTCCGTCCTGTTCGTAGAACCTCGGAATGGGGAGGGAAGCCAGGTCGACTTCGCCACCCATGCGGCGTACGTCCTTTACGGGGCCGTTGTCCACGTATGTCGGAGGAATCTTCCTAGTAATCAGGCTGTTCCACCTACTGTAAAAGTCGAGCCTGCTGCCTCGGGTGAGGGTCCCACCCTCGAGGGCGAGGATCATCCTGTCGACGTGCCCGAACAGATTGATTAGGAGCGGTCTTGAGTACCCTTTTATCCTTTCGAAGAGAAGCGCCGGGTTGCCAGCCTCTCTCTCCACCTCATCGACGATCGCCGTGATTTCGTACTGCCAGTCAACAGCCTCATCGACCCTGACAAGCTGATCCGGAATAACGTCCTGCAGCTTCTCCAGGTAGGTTTTTAGACTCTTCACAATTCAAGAAGCGCAATCCAGGTAAAAAATTGCTTTGCTGCTTTTATTGCCAAAAAACCAGTTTTGATGAGATGTGCGACTTTCCTGTCAGCTTCTACACAGGCAACCTCCTAAAGCGGACACGGTGACGGCAGCGGATTCTTTGGCCGACATGGAAATTGCTTGTCGCAGGCAGCCTGTAATGTCAAGGTTTTTTCCTGTTATTCCCTGTAGACGGAATAAGGTTGTGACCAAGGCTCCGACCTAGCGGAGATTTATGGCCTCGGTTCCACGTATGAAAAGGTCGAATCGCCTCACCAGAGAGGGTAAGTCGTATATAGTGATCCGCGGCGGTATCAGACTATGGAACCCCTTTCCCTGTCCTTTCCCCGCGGCTTCCTCCTCGGCACGGCCAGCGCCGCATACCAGGTCGAGGGAGCCGTCGCAGAGGACGGGCGCGGGCCCAGCGTCTGGGACGTTTACAGCCACACCCCCGGCAAGATAGAGGACGGGACCAACGGCGACGTCGCCTGCGACCACTACCACAGGTGGCGGGAGGACGT
>CAZPMB010000070.1:0-10901 GCA_964587735.1 uncultured Candidatus Bathyarchaeia archaeon
TCTCGCAGAGCATGCCGAGGTGGGGCATGATGCTCGACCGGTCGACGAAGAGCTCAGTCAGCCCCGTCGGCTCCAACCCGTCGAGCATGAGCATGGCCGCGGCCCCGTCGCCCCCGTGCCTCGTGAAGGCCTCTCCCCTGCCGATGACCACATTGGCCCTGATCATGTCGAGGTAGCTGTCCTCCACGGCCTGCTGGAACATGTCGCTTATCCCCCTCTTGAGCACCACGCCCTTCAGCCTGCTCGCGATCTTCCTGTGGCTCTCCAGCCCGAGCCTCATCGCCTCCCTCGCCGCGGCCTGCTGCACCGACGCCTCCCCCTCCGATAAGGACTCCTGCTGCGCCACCATCATGTTCCCAACGGCGTTGCGGACCTCCCTCTCGCCCATCTCCTCCGGGACCCAGCGGGCTATGCCCTCGACGCCGACCGTCTTCATTATGTTTCCGATCCCGTAGGTCAGCCCGATGTCCGCGTTCAGGGACCTGTTGAACGTCCCGTTGAAGACCGAGTAGACGTCGGTCGTTGCACCACCGACGTCGACGGCGACCAGGTTAACGTCCCTCTTCAGGGCGTAGGCGTAGAGAAGCCTCCCGATGGCCGCCTGGCTCGGCATGATCGGCTCGTCCACCCAGCCGGACAGCTTTTCGTAGCCAGGCGAGTGGACTATCACGTGCTCCATGTAGGCGTCGTATATGCCCTCCCTAGCCGGCCCGAGGTTCTCCCTGTCGATCACCGGCCGGACATTCTCGACGAGCTTCGTCGCGTACCTCTCCTTCGAAAGGGTACCCTCGACCTCCTCCCTCATCTCGACGTTCCCAGCGTAGATGACGGGGAGCTTGTACTCAGACCCGAAGCGGGGCTTGATGTCCGCCGCGTTTACCTGGCCCGCCATCTCCAGCACCTGCTTCTCGGCGCCCCCGTCGACCCCGCCGGCCAGGAGGAACATGTCGGGCCTGAGGCTCCTCATCCTATCGACCCTCTGGTACCCGGGGCGGGGATCGTCCTTCGAGAAGACGTCCATCAGCAGGGCGCCGGCGCCGAGGGCCGCCCTCTCGGCGCTCTCGGTGGAGATCATGCTTATCACGCCTGCCACCATCATGTGGAGGCCGTCGCTCGTGTTGCTGGAGCAGAGGAGCCGGCGGCCCCCCGAGGGCCCCTCGGCGCCCCAGAGCCTGACCCCGAGTCCCGAGGCTAGGTTCTCGGCGGCCCTACTCACTCCGACGGTCACGTCGAGCTCGGGAGGCCCCACGGTCGTCGGCGCCTCCCCGCTCCCCCTGACTCCGAAGCCGCCATCGGTCCTCTCTATCAGGACGGCCTTCGTTAGGGCGTTGTCGATGTTGACTATCAGCCACGACTCCTCTGAGCCCATTTGAAACCCCCAAGAACAACAGTCAGAAATAAGTGTATATAATCATTGCGTTTGTTTATTAAAACGAAGTTTTTATAAGTAAATAAGGATTTTATTCAATCGAACAATCATGGACTCGACGAGGAAGCTGCTGAGACCCCTCGCCAAGGAGGCGTACCAGCTCCTGGACGATGAGACGAGGAGGAAGATGATCTTCCTCCTCAGGGACAGCGAGCTAACGGTGAAGGAGATCGCCTCTGCCCTCGGCCTGACGACCCAGAACATCTATCACCACGTCAAGAAGCTCCAGGACGGCGGCCTGATCCAGGTCTCCGAGGAGAGGAGGTCCGGCCACCTCATCGAGAGCTACTACACCGCTACGGCAGACACCTTCTTCTACACCGAGGACGAGATGGAGGAGAGCTCCGTGCAGAGCTCCATCGACGTCCTGAACGGCCTGAACGAGATGGGCATCCCGGTGGAGGTCAGGGAGGAGAGCGCCCACGAGCTCTCAGAGCTCGCGGAGAGGCGGAGGAGGCTCATGAACGTGCCCCACTTCCCCTACGACATCTGCAGCTCCTGCAGCTTCTCCGGCTACTTCATGAAGTTCGGCCCGATGAACCCCGTGCTCCTTAACAGGATACTCCAGTACTCGAGCATCGTCAGGATGACGGACAAGGAGTTCGAGGAGTACCTAGAGCAGACGAGGAGCATGCGCCGATTCCTGCTCTCGATCACGAGAAAATAGGAACGAGGAAGATCGGCGCGCCGCTGATAATGCGTTGATCGCCACCGGCTGAACAAACCGTTCACGCATTTTCTGACGCTACCACGGCCTCCCCTTGAAAAAGGGGTGCTCATAACCATTGTAACTCAAGCTGATCAGAAACGAGGCGCTCGTCGCCGCATCTCACTAGAAGGTTAGGCTGCCTCAAACACGGTCGATCGGACTTTTTTAGGTGTTAGTGAAGAGCCCAACGTACGTCGTTAGGTATTATTTTAACCACCCCCCTCATCCCCCTTAAACTTCTTGGGATTTCAAATGGCCTTGGAGAAAGATGTGGCTGGGCGTACTTTGATAATTCTATTGGCCTTGATAAAAGGTAGAGAAGGACATAGAGGTATATCATTGATTTTTTCTGGCTGTTCTCTTTAACACTAGTTCACAAAATCCGAAAAAAATTAAACCGATAAAAAAGTAAATACTCTCAGATATAAAATCTCTGTGAATTATCTTTTGAAATGCATCTATCCAAATAATTACACCTATCATCCCTAATACAATTTAAAGATATGATCTTACTTTTGACATTAATTTATTGCTATATTTACATTTTAATTAATGTTTTCATTCATATCAGTTCACGCGCGCGTATGCGTGTGTGGTTAAAATTTTATCTAAAAAAAAATTAGTGAGGAGGTAAAAGGTCAATGACTGCTTCTGCATTTCCAGCTCTATATTGTATCCATGCTTCGAAATTGCTATCTTGGTCATTATAAATTTTCAATAGCCGTCTTGCCTCAAGTACAATATCAATAAAAGTTTCGTTATAACCTGGACAAACTCCCTGCATTATCATTGTTAAGTCATAATCGGATAACTTAGTATTGTCTGAAAATGTACTTTGTTTTACGCCAATATGCATGTATGCTACTACATAGTTTGTAAGTATGGTTCCTGGATTAGGTCCAAGTTGGGTAAAATCTATTTGGTCATTCTTTAGATTCTTAAACATAGATGCAAACATTTTCCAACCATACTCTTGGAATATCCCATGAAACATTTTGAAAAGAGGGTCATTCATGAAATAATTGTCGCGTGCTTTCCCAAATTCACCGTAATTTATTTCTTTTAAAATTTCATTGCTCATCATTATGGCTGCAGGACTTTTTTCATTGACCCACCAATCTTTTGGCCATCCGTACGAGACGACTTCGCTACTATAGACATTTACGAGCTCCTGGACGGAAAATCCTGTAATATAGTGGTTTATTACCCAATCTTTAGCATAAACACTCAATTCACCTTTATCAGTATTGCCCAAAACTCTATTTGTCTGAATTTGATAAAATGTTATTTTAATAGGCAGATTAGGTACATCATATCCTAAATTATCTTTGAGTTTGAGATATGCGTTTTCCATCATCGAAAATGTCCAAGTGATGTTATAGTCCTCAACATTGCTGTATATTTCTATATAATCACTTTTATAGCGTTCTGAAAATTTATTTTCTGAATTATTAGAGGTAAAGTGTAGTTTACCCATGTAAATTATCGCGATAAAAATTATGATTATTATAATGATTTTACGATAAAAATTATTACTGGTAGATTGATTTTTCGATTTCATGGCCTGGGCTCCTTATTTTCTTTAGGAATATGTGCGCGCGCGACACAACTAACAATACGATACCAATGAATATCTTCACTATATCCTGACAATTCTTACATCATCCATTTTTCTTCATCTTTTTTAATCAAATTCCTAGCAATGATTAAACATGACCTAAGTGTAGGAACTACATCTCGCTTACTTTCCAGAATATCTTTTCTTGCCAAAATTGCTAATTCTAAAGCCTCTTCTCTAGGTGATGAGAACTTTTTACTTTCTATAGTTACGCAACCCAGGAGTTATATAGACGGCTAGAACTAAAAATATTGCTCTTCTTATAGGAGAAGATGAGTACCCTATCTCAGCTGACCGATAGGTATAAAATGTTTAGATTCTTAACCCATCTGAACTTACATATATGACATCATGAACGCAATCCACCATATCTTCTAGCGCAAGACCCATCCTCCTACTCTTGCCCCTACCAATCCCAGTATCTCTCTCCCCATGCCATTATATAGGAGCAAGCAGCCTTCGGAACATCGGCATCGGGCACGTTTTTTTGGTTAAAATTTTACCACCCCCAAAAAATAGGGGTGGGAATTTAGAATGGCCCCGGGGGATGACGTGAATCCTTTGTAATGTTTGATATAGCGGGATTGAGGAGGAGGTGCCTGAGGTTAAGAAGGATTTGAGTAGGCACAGATGATACAGATGAATACAGAAGAATCAAGTTGATAGAGCAAGTTCCAAGACTACGTTAGATTCATAAATTTTTGAATGATTGTTTATCCACTTTGTACAGGACGTCTTTGTCTTCACCTTTCTCGCCATGGCAGCGGTCTAAAGTGAACGGCAGGATGTGAAACACAAGGTCCTTTCAGTGTGGCCCGAACACGATGGGCACGAGGATAAACTGCTCAAAAGTGAGTTCCTTGTTGCCGTTTATTATGATAAGATGAGGTGATCATCATTCTTTGCGTGAACGTATAATGCGCCAGTCGCGGCATCTAATCTTTGAGGAAGAGGGCCAGCACGAACCCGGCTACAAATCCTCCGATGTGGGCCATGTAGGCGACGCCGCCCGTCTCCGATGACACGGCGATGGAGCCGACGCCGCTGAAAAACTGAAGGATGAACCAGAACCCCAGTACAACCAGGGCGGGCATCTGTGTCACGGCCCTGCCCAGTAACACTGTGACCCTTCTCCGTGGGAACATCAAGATGTATGCGCCCAGCACCCCCGCGATCGCCCCGGATGCCCCCAGGTTCGGGATGTCCGACCCCAGGCTGAAGGCCAGCTGCGTGAACGTCGCGGCGACCCCGCTCAGCAGGTAGAAGACTATGAAATTTTTGTGTCCGAAGCGGTCCTCCACGTTGTCGCCGAATATCCATAGGTAGAGCATGTTCCCCCCGAGGTGGAGCCAGCCCGCGTGCATGAACATGGACGAGAGGAGCGTGAGTGAGTCGCTCACGGGGTTGGCCGTGAAGCGGCTGGGGACGAAGGCCCATCTCAAGATGAAGGCCTCCCCGCCGCTCAGCTCGACCACGAAGACCAGCACGTTGATGGCGATGAGGACGGATGACACGAGCGGAAAGATCCTGCTAACCCTGTTCTCGTCGCCTATTGGAATCATGAGTCACATCCACCTTCATGGTTGCAGCGAGGCTATTTTAGTTTACAGGCGAATCAACGTGTACATGAACTGTTAGCTGGGCGTGCGCGAGGAAGAGTAAGTGGAATACAATAGTGCAGTTAATTAGATCTCGGATCTAGATAGAAGGTTTTGTGCGTAGTAACCATTATGCTTCGTGCCGCACACCATCTATTGTGTGAGTTGGTGAATACCTCTGTTCTGATGGAAATTAATTAATATAAGTTGCGTGCAGCCTAAGTCGGGTTCTACTTCCATTTACTTTTATTGGAAGTTAGAGCTCGAAAAGAGGAGTAAAAAATGAAGCACATGTATGTGTCGTATTGCCCCACGACGGCCGCTGGAAACAAGGCCACTTCCGAAGAGCTGAACGGTTACTTCAAGAAGATGAAGGAGTCGGGAAAGGAACACGGATTCGACGTTGTCTTCTGGGGCAACCCCTGGGGCGTGCTGGAGAGCCTGGCGTTCGTGGTCACATCGGAGAAGTCGCTGGACAAATACGTTGAATGGCGGAGCGCCTGGAGTCAAAAGGTAGCGAAAGAGAAGCTGCCCGTCTACTTCGAGGCCTCAAACACCACCATAATAACAGAGTTTTAATAAAATCAAATCCCCTTTTTTCCACGCACCAAATCAAAAAGCATTCATCAAATTATGCGTGCGTTTATTAATCATTTTTAAGCGCGGTCACAAATCACGGCACATTAGTATCCATGGCTTGAGCTGACCAGATGGAAGGAGGGTGCTCAAGTATACATAATACAACGTCGTTTAGGGAGTCTCGATTCACCTAGGGTGAAGGCGCGTCAATGATAAGTATTGCTGGAGCATCAGTCTAGCCGAGGCCGATGTCAGAGAGACAGGGTAAGGACTGGTACGTGAATGGGTTTTTGGAGGCGGCCAGGGAGAGGTGGGGCGACGAGGAGGTTCAGAGGATCGGGTCGGCCCTAGAGAGGACGGCCGAGGCGGTCAGGCTCGTCGAAGCCTTTGGGCTGGGGCCTGAGGAGGAGCCCTCGAGGCCGTCGGGACTGAGGTGATCGACCTGGACGTCCAAAGGCTCACCATCTCCGAGGCGTCGGGGCTCATCCGGTATGGGCAACTCTCTCCGTCGGAGCTATTGGAAGGCCTCATCAAGCGCATCGACCGCCTCGAGCCGGTGCTTCGGGCGTGGGTCACCGTCGACAGGGAGGGGGCCAGGGCGAGGGCCGAGGAGCTGACGAGGGAGGCCGAGGAGGGTAGCTTTAGGGGACCGCTCCACGGAATACCCGTCGGCGTGAAGGACATCTACCACACCGCCGGCCTCAGGACGACGATGGGCTCTCCGATCTTCAGGGACTTCGTACCAACCCAAGACGCAGATACAGTTGCTAAGCTAAAGGGTGCAGGCGCCATAATCCTCGGCAAGACCGAGACCACCGAGTTCGCCCTCTCGGACCCAGCCCCGACGAGGAACCCCTGGAGCCCGGAGCACACCCCCGGGGGCTCAAGCAGCGGATCGGCCGCAGCGGTCTCCTCTGGCATGTGCCCCACCGCTCTAGGCACCCAGACGGGTGGATCGGTCATACGCCCGGCATCCTTCTGCGGCGTCGTGGGAGTGAAGCCCACCTACGACCTGGTCAACCGACGCGGCGTCTACCCTCTAAGCTGGAGCCTCGACCATGTCGGCTTCTTCACGAGGACCGTGGAGGACGCGGGGGTGGTCCTCGGGGCTATTGCTGGGGGTCGAGCGGCGCCCACGGAGGCTTCCTTCGATGAACGCACAGCGCCCAAGCTCGGGATCCTCGGGGGTTACTTCAAGGAGAAGGCCGAGGAGGGCGTCTGGGAGGGCTTTGGGAACGCTGTCGAAAGGCTCGGGGACGCCGGAGCGGAGCTTCTTGAGGTCAAACTGCCCGAGGTCTTTCGCGTCGTTCACGCAGCGCACAGGCTGATAATGGCGTCAGAGGCCGCCTCGGTCCACGGGGAGCTCTTCAGGGAGAGGAGGGCAGAGTACAGGGTCGGCATCCGGGGGCTCGTATCCTCCGGCCTCCTCGTGCCGGCCCACGCCTACGTCAACGCCCTCCGAATCAGGGGCATGTTCATCCAAGAGGCGAGGGCCATGCTGAAGGGCGTGGACTCGCTCTTGACCCCCTCCGCCCCGACAGCGGCTCCCCTCGGACTAGAGTCGACCGGCGACCCCTCGTTCAACGCCCCGTGGAGCCTTTGCGGATTCCCCGTGATAACGGTCCCGTCAGGCCTCAACAGGGATGGGCTTCCCCTCGGGGTCCAGCTCACGGGACTGCCATTCCAGGAGACTCGCCTCCTCGGCGTCGCCGCGTGGTGTGAGCACGTCCTCGGCTTCGAGAAAGGACCCCACAACCCCACATGATTTTCCACAAATGCCATTAGGGCCTTTGACCTTGGAAAAACCCTCCCTCAAAGACTCATCAAAAGCAGAATAGTTGCGAGAGCCGTGAATTTGTGCTTCGTCAGCTAGAACGTTTTTTCTTAAACTTTTTATCCGGCTTCTCGAGCCTAGGGCCCTTCACGCCATCGCCTTTTCTAATCAGCTCGCCCTCCCACCAGGCCATGAAGTCCCTCACGAACTCGTCGTAACTCCCGCGCCTGACCTCCCTCGCCGTGCTCACGAGAGCCACGCCTTTTGCCTTCCCCTTCGTCAGCACAGCCTCGACCTACATTATTCGTATATATTAAACATCTTGACCGCTGATCGATATCAGGGATACTGGATAAAGGTCCATCAGTGATCTCAGGCCTCGAAAGAGGATGGAATTTGCGCCACTCTTGATTTTCTCACCCAAGGTGGCCTGCCCACCAATGGCTTAGAAACATCTATTTCCTGAAGTTGCTTAATTATGAATTGAGGGACGAGTTTGGAGTACAGGGAGCTGGTGAAGGGGGTCAGGCTCCCCGTCCTCGGGCTGGGCACGTGGGGCGTGGGCGGGAGGAACGACGCCGACAGCTCCAGGGACGAGGCCGAGGTGGCCGCCATCCGCGAGGGCATAGAGCTCGGGATGACCCACATCGACACCGCAGAGTACTACGGGGCAGGCCACGCCGAGGAGGTCGTGGGCAAGGCGATCGAGCCCTACGACAGGGATGAGATCTTCGTCACGACAAAGGTCTGGCGCAACCACCTCCACCGCGACGACCTGATCTCGTCGATGGAGGCCAGCCTAGGGCGCCTCGGCCTCGACCAAGTCGACCTCTACCTCATCCACTGGCCGAATCCCGAGGTCCCTCTCGAGGAGACGATGGGAGCGCTGGAGCTCTGCGCAGACGAAGGGTACACCCGGTTCATAGGGGTGAGCAACTTCCCCCTGCCACTCCTAACCGAGGCCCAGTCGTATCTGAGGGAGAGTCGGCTGTTCGTAGACCAAGTGGAGTACAGCCTCGCCGATCAGAGGCCGAAGAAGGACCTACTGCCCTATTGCCAGAGGAACGGCTTAATCCTCGTCGCCTATAGGCCGCTCGGCCTTGGTCAGCTCGCCAGGCCGGGGAACCCCGTTCTGGACGAGATGGCGGAGAAGTACGGCAAGACCCAGGCCCAGGTCTCCCTGAACTGGCTGGTCAGCCAGAGAAACGTCGTCACGATACCGAAGGCTTCGAACCCGAGCCACATGAGGGAGAACCTCGGCGCTCTCGGGTGGCGGCTGAGCCGAGAAGACTCGCTCAGGCTGGCGAGCTCCTTCATCCCGCCCCTCGGACCGCCGTCCGGGACCTGATGACGGAGGGCACGTGGATCAGCCCTGAAAACAGTATCCCAACCTAGGGTTTATATCGGGATAACTTTCCTATAGGGTGAGGATATCCTAGTGGCAGCGGCAGAGGAGCCTGTATCCAAGGTCACCTTCGAGAATAAGACGGACTTCAAGTTCTCGGCTGCGTATGAGGCCTACTCCAAGGCCTTCGACGAGATCCCCGACGACGAGAAGAGGAGGCTGCTCAACGACCTCGTATCCAAGCTCAGCAGAGGTGAGATGAGCTACCCCCGGTTCTACAGGGAGATCGACCAGTTCAGGGAGGACACTGGCGGCAGGGAGTTCAGGAGGGCGAAGATCCAGGGACAGAGGAAGCAGGCCTACAGGCACGAGCAGCTGGAGAAGGATCGCAGCAAGCGCTACAGGAGATAGTTGGTCGCTCTAAAACACTAGCCGGCGCAAATCCTCTGATTATGGTTGAAGATTTTGATAAAAAATGGTCTTTGATCTTATAGCTGTCCTGCCTCGTGGCGGATCTTGAGGTTCTTCAGCATGTCCTCGGTCATCGACTTCAGGTCGTAGCCCGGCTTCCACCCCCACTCCTTGCGGGCGGAGGAGTCGTCGATGGACTTGGGCCAGGAGTCGGCGATCGCCTGCCTGCTGTCCGGCCTGTATGATATCGTGAACTTGGACATGTGCCTCTTGATCTCCGCCGCGAGCTCCTTCGGAGAGAAGCTGATGGCGGCGAGGTTGTAGTCGGCGTGGTGCTTCAGCCTCGACAGATCGGCGTTCATCAGGTCCAGGGTCGCCTTTATGCAGTCAGGCATGTACATCATCGGCAGCGTCGAGTCCTCCCTGAGGAAGCAGGAGTAGCTCCCGTGCTTAATCGCCTCGTAGAATATCTCGACGGCGTAGTCGGTCGTGCCGCCCCCCGGCGGCGTCTTGTAGCTTATGATCCCCGGGTATCGGACGCCCCTCACGTCGAGGCCGAACCTGTAGAAGTAGTAGTTGCAGAGGAGTTCGCCCGCGACCTTCGTAAGCCCGTACATGGTTCGAGGCCTCAAGACCGTCTCCTGGGGGGTTCCGTCCCTAGGCGTCTCAGGCCCGAAGGCCGCGATGGAGCTGGGGACGAAGACCCTCGTCATCTCCCTCTCCCGGGCCACCTCTAGGACGTTGTATGTCCCGTTCATGTTCACGTCCCATGCGAGCCAGGGGTTCTTCTCCCCGGCGGCGGAGAGGATCGCCGCCATGTGGTAGACGGTGTCCACGTCGTACTTCTCGGCCGCCTTCTCTACTGAAGCCCTGTTCGTGACGTCTACCACCTCACGCGGACCGGACTCAAGATCTGTAGAGGGAGGCCTGCTGTGGACCCCGACGACCACGTTCTCAGCGCCGTACCTGCTCCGGAGCTCCGGCACCAGCTCGGAGCCTATCTGACCGGTCGCCCCAGTTACGAGAATCCTTTTCATGACCTTCTTTGGCATACAGATCCCTCTTGACGTTGTCATGTATGGTTTAATAACGTATTGCCGGCCCCCCGGGGAAAACGTTTAAGGAGCCACGGGGTATTATCGTGGGAAGGTTCGAAGATGAGGAATCCAACGAAGTTTCTCAAGGATGAGTACGAGGATCTGGTGAAGAACGCACTGGACTGGAGGCTGAAGACCGTCCAGGGCCCCAGCGAGCCCTTCTCCGTCGTCGACGGAAAGAAGGCGATCGTCCTCTGCTCAAACAACTACCTCGGGCTCACCACCCATCCTAAGCTCAAAGAGGCCGCGGTGAAGGCGATAGAGACCCACGGGGTCGGGTCGGGTGCGGTCCGCCCGATATCTGGCACGATGGACCTCCACATGGAGCTCGAGAAGCGCCT
>CAZPMB010000071.1:0-1149 GCA_964587735.1 uncultured Candidatus Bathyarchaeia archaeon
GGGAGGGGAGTGACCACGGATCCCAGGGTGATCGAGGCCCTCATAAAACTCGCGTTCAAGGCAGGGGCAGGGGATGTCTTGGTGGTTGAAGGCGCTGGATATGGGGCGCCAACTTCAGAGGCCTTTGAGCTCAGCGGTGTGAAGGAGATTGCGGAGAGGAATGGCGCCGAGGTCGTGGACGTGGACAAGGACGAGGTAGTCGAGGTGGATGTGAAAAACCCACTGATCCTCGAGAGGATCCCGGTCTCGAGGAGGTTCCACGAGGCCGACGTCCGCGTGAACGTGCCGGTGATGAAGACCCACGACCAGATGCTCGTCACGCTGGGGATGAAGAACCTGAAGGGGGTTATCCAGAAGCCCACGAAGCGCCTCTTCCACCGCATCGGCCTGGCAAAGGCCATAGTTGACCTCAACAGGGCCGTGCCCATCGACCTCACCGTCGTAGACGCCATACACGCGATGGAGGGGCTTGGGCCCTCATTTGGCGAGATCGTCGAGATGGACGTTGTAATGGCGGGCAGGGACGTCTACAGACTGGATGTTGTCGGAGCCTGGGTGATGGGGGTAAAACCGGAGGAACTCGAGTACCTGAAGCTGGCTGCAGGGCTGGGGTTAGTGGACCTTAACGGCGGTGACATTGAGGTCGTCGGGGAACTGGTGAGCGCCGTCACCCGAAGTTTCAGGAGGCCTCCGATGGAACTTACGCCCCAGGAGGGCATAACCATCATCGAAAAGGGGGCCTGCAGCGCCTGCAGGGGAACTATACGCAGCGTCTTCTACGATCTCGAGAGGGCGGGGAAACTCAGCGAAGTGAGGGACCTAGTCATGCTCGTCGGGCCCCAGGCCGAATTGCCGGATGACCTGGAGCAGACGCCCCTGATCATGGGAATCTGCCTTCAGCGTCTGAAGGATGATGGGAGGTACGTCGTCGGCTGCCCGCCTAACAACGACAAGATGCTCGAGGCCATAAAGGAGCTGACCGGCATCTGATCGCTCCACCCCCTATGATCCGGACATGAGGGGGAGTCCACAGTTGCAGTTGGAAGGCCTGGTTGACTTCTTGAAGTGTGCCGGTAAGCTGAAACGCCTGCCTAGGACGGGGTGGGTCGAGTCCGGCGTAGACGAACCCGAGTCGGTAGCCGACCATAG
>CAZPMB010000071.1:1249-2975 GCA_964587735.1 uncultured Candidatus Bathyarchaeia archaeon
CTTCGTTACAAAGGTTCTTACACGCGGATGTTGGCGAAGGGCTTCCCCGCGAGATCGTCAAGGAGACGATGAGAAAAAGAATGAGTGGGGGTGGATCTTCTTCGACGCCGCTCACATCTTCCTAGACGTCTTTGGGATGGCGAGATCTAGTGCTCCGATCTTCGAGAGCCTCGCCTCTGGCCAGTTCTCCTCGACGATGCCTATGAGCCTCTCTGCGTAGATCACCTTGTCTCTGGCAAGCTTCTCGAGGCCACTCCCCCAGGGCTTGTAGAGGCCGCCGCAGCTTGGTCCGGGCTCGATCTTGAAGTAGCAGGGTGAGCAGATACGGGCCATCTCCGGCGCCTCGTATATCCTGTTGAAGCCTCCCCATGTGTCGAAGAGGTAGACGTGGAGGTCCATCGGCATCTTTATGGCCTGGCGTATGGCAGCTAGCTGAGGCAGAGTTAGGTCTCCGACGGGGTTGAACGTGTCGGCGCCCAGCATCTCAAGCACCTTAGCCCCGGCCGGGTTCGCGTGCCCGGCGAAGATGGAGAGCTTGAAGACGACGTCCTTCGGTATGTGACCCGCTTTCCTTAGTTCGTTCAGGGCGTAGAGGCCTCCCTCGCAGACGACGAGGAAGCCCCTGAATCCCAGGTCGATGCAGTGGAGGATGTCGTCAACGACCTGTATGATGCCCCCCATGCCCCGGTAGCGGATGCCGCAGAGCCCGCCCTCCGGAGTCGCAACCTGCCTCCCTATGTCCCAGAGCGCCCTCGGGCCCGGCGTAAGGATGACCTCGACCTTCGCGTCGCGGGCCACCGTGGCGAATTCCTCCAGCTCCTCGTCGCTCAGAAGTGTGGAGCCCATTACGGTGCCTATGAGCCTGTGCACGGACACGTCCCTCTTCTCCATCTCGTCCACGACGGCGTTTAGAACAGCTAGACTCTCAACCCCTGATATCTCAATCCTGTAGTTTGCGCCGTCGGGGAAGATCAATGGGGAGGTCGGGAGGTCGTAGGCGTCTCCCTCGGGCAGGCCTATCTCCGCCAAAAACCTGGCTGTCTCCTTGAGCATGGAAATCCGTTTTTTATTTATTCCAAAGCTATATAATATATTCTAGTAGTCCTATGCCGCGTGCTACTCCAGGAAATAGCCGTAAACTATGGCATCACTCCAAGGATCATTGATGGCTTCATCTAGATCGTGATTTGCTCGTGAAAAAAATGTTAACAGCTTGCCTCATTGAAAATGGGCTTCAAGCTTGTTTTACTCGAAAAGCTCGTAGATCACCATGAGGCTGACCCCGGCGAGGCTCGGTAGGATGATGGACGAGTAGAACCAGTCGACCCTGAGGACGAGGGAGGCCGAGATGGCGCTGATCCATAGGACGGTGTGCCCGATGATTGCGCCTGTCTTTTTCTTCTGGAGCATGGCCACCCTGTTATAGTCGGAGGTCCTGAGGAGAAGGGCATATGCGGATTTACCAATGTACGTCAGGCCGTATCTGCCGTCCCTCTGCTCCATGAAGGGCGCGAGGATCCTCAGGTGGTAGGAGAGGGACGGGCTGTCCGGGACCCTGAGCTTGTCCATGATCTCGGTGAACGTGGCCTCCTTTCTCTCGCCGACGTACCTCAGGATGTCCCTTCTGGTCTGGTGATCGAGGGCCTTGAATACCTCCTCCTCTAGGCTCTCGACACCCTCCTCTTTTGCTCCTCCCAATTTCTACTCCTCATGAAAAGGTACTGGG
>CAZPMB010000071.1:3075-8664 GCA_964587735.1 uncultured Candidatus Bathyarchaeia archaeon
AGCCCGTATTTTACTGCCATCCCCGCGCAGATCGGGAGGAACGCGATGGACTGGCCGACTGCGTCCGTCTGTATGGCGAATTTCACGCCAGCATCGTGGAGAGCCTTGGCGGTCTCGAATTTGAGCTCGCGCATCTCCCACTTCGGCCTCTCCATCAGGCTCGGCCCCCAAACGGCTGGGACCCTCTTCTCAGCGATCCATTTTGCATTGCGATGCCCCTCAGTCGCGTGCTCCCAAGATATCTTCACCCCGAACTCCTCGGCTATTCGGATCGCTGTCGCTATGTCGTCGGCCCTGTGGGCGTGGGCCCTGAGGGGGATCTCGCCCCTCAGAACAGGCTCGAGGGCCTCTAGCCTCACGTCCACTTCGGGCAGCTTGTCCGGCTCGTCCTTGAACCGCTCCTTCTTCTCCATATAACTCTTCGTCTTCTGTAGCCACTCCCTTAGTATGCCGGCAACCCCCATGCGCGTCGCCGGCATCTTCTTCTGCTCGACGCCGTAGACCCGACGTGGGTTCTCCCCGAAGGCGATCTTCATCCCAGACGGGTTTAGGATGACCATGTCGTCGACGACGACCTTGGGCGCCGTCTTCACCACGACGCCGGTGCCGCCGATGACGTTCGCACTTCCTGGGAGTATCTGGACCGTGGTTATCCCAGTCTTCAGCGCCGCCTCGAGGCCACCCTCATCCGCGTTTGCCTTGATAGCGTCCAGCGCCCTCATATGGGGCGTTGCAGGATCGGTGACCTCGTTGCCGTCCATGCCTGCCCAGCCTATCGTCTCCTCGTGTATGCCAATGTGGCAGTGAGCCTCGACTAGGCCGGGCATGACGACCTTACCCCTAGCGTCCAACACCTCGGCGTCCTTCGGTACCTTCACGTTTGCCCCAACTTTTTTGATCTTCCCATCTTCGATGAGGATTGTCCCGTCGTCGACGATGCCCCTCGTTATGGTTAGGATCTTCCCACCCTTGATTGCTAACATAGGCTTTATCCCTTGAATGCGGTGCTCTGATTTTATATTGATTTTCATTCACACCCGAATGGATGCCTGTTAAGGGATAGGAGAAAATTTCAGATCTAAAAAAGAAAATGGGGGAATGATCCCGATCTTATTTCGGTTTGCGTTTGAAGAGGTCCCAGCCCAATAATGTAATTAGCAGGATGGCTGATATGGCGATGAAGGCCGTCTTCGCCTCTGGCGGGTTTGGCGTTATGCCGAGGAGGTACTGGCTTCTGCCGATGAGCAGCGAGTACCTCGCCAGCACCGTGTATCCGAAGGCTGAGCCGAACCCCGCCATCATCGTGTACCTCGCGATCCTTTCGACGATCTTCATCGGCCCCGACTCCCTCGCCCCTCCGGTGAACCAGAAGTAAAGGAGCACGCAGGGCACTGTCACCGCGATGATTATGTTGTTCATCGTCTTCAGCCAGTCGCCCGGAACCCAGAGCAAGAGGTTTGCCTGCGCCCTGATCTGGTTGATGAACTGGGTGAATATGACGGTTCTCAGCGCCATGCCGATGCCTGTCCCGACGATTATGGCAAGAGGCCACCTGTACAGGAAGAAGTACTTCCTCACGAACCTGAAGTACCAGAGGAGCCCAATTAGTATGGCGAGAGCGTACAGTATCATCATCGTTGATGATGTTGACCACTGTCCACCCCACTGGTCCCTTAGGTAGCGGAGGTCGAATGCCACCGAATAACCGACGGCCACGCCAAGGTAGACGGATTCGGCCAGCCTGTACCATGGGTTTTCCTTGTAGAGCAGAGTGTATATGGTCATCGTGAAGAAAACCGTGGTCCAGATGGCCAAGAGGTCCGCCAAGTCAAGACTTCCCCCTGCCCCTCGTAGCGAAGAAGGCGACGTTACCCACGATCACAAGCAGGACCAGGAGCAGATGGGTCATCGAAATAGCGTCGACGCCTGCGATCGCAAGCCCCGCGCGCCCCACGAGCTTCTCGTACTCGGCACAAGCGGACAGACCAGGCATTAGGGCGCTCAGCTGGCCTGAGTCACGGAAGGGAATCATGCCAGACACTGAAACCGCGGTGCAGCCAACGATTATCTTTATTCCGTATGGGTCGTTCCACTGCCTCAGCCACTCGGTTAGACCTGGGGTTCCTGACTCGATGCTGACTATCAAGTCGACATCCGTGGCCTTTCTGATGTTCTGCATGATCGGGAAGCTGGACACATCGTTCTTCAGAAGGTAGTCTTTGGGACAAGCCGCCCATATGTCGTTGCCGAGTGCCGCCATACCCGTCTCCGCTCCAGGGACCCATCCGAGCTCGATCCAATCCTCGCCGTAAACGACGCCATAGGTCTGCTCTGGCTTCATCTCGCCCAGCAGGGTATCGAACACCAGCGGGCCCTGGTTCCAGAAGGCGACGACGACGACCTTGAAATCCCTCTGCCAGAGCTGATGCATGGTCGCGACCGTCATGGGATAGAGCTCTGGCATCGCCGAGACGCCGAAGTCCATGCTCACGAGGACGACGCTGCCATCTGGCAGGTCATCGATGTACTGCTTCCATCTCGTCGAATCCCTGCCGATTGACACTGGAAGACCGAGGGGGTTCGTTAGAGGAAAGAGGACGAAGATCCATGTGAGGAGGAATATCCACCTACGATCCAATGCCATCAACTTTTCAAAGAGGGCCAACTCTACTCCCCGCCTCCCCCTCTTAGGTAGCCTCTCTCGATACCCATCAGCGTCCTAACTGCTAGGGCCAAGGTTCCGAGAGCCGCGCCCATCGTCACGGCTCTCATGGTTGCTGCATTAGGGACGTCGTTGATCCAGGTGCCTATGGTCTTGAATGGGCTCCAGAAGGCTGTGAACATGGGCGCGTTGAAGCAGACCATGAGGACGCCAGATATCAGCACGAGCGAAGCCTCTACGTTCCTGGCCCTGAACGCCCTATAAGCCGCGGAAGTGATGAAGAATGCGAGAAGGCTGAAAGTCGTGCTCTCCAGGGGCGTCTGTACGTACCTGAAGAGGAAGTCGTATATGGCGTTTGTCGTGCCTAGCCCCACCTCCTGTAGCGGGAGGCCTGTTATCGCCATCACCACCATGCATACGATGATGATTAGGCTGAAGTACCAGCCCGTAGACTGCTTCTGAATTGGCTTTATGTGTACCTGAGCAACGGAGATCAGGCCAACGAAAGTTGCCATGGTGACGACGAGTAGAAACCACTGCTGGAGCAAATTGGCCGTGTCGTTCAGCACCTGGATATCCACGTAGTATGGTATAACCTGGATCAGCATGCATAAAATGGTAATCGCAATCGGTATCTCAACCCTTCTTAATGCATTCGACATTCATCCTCACCACTTGAAGAGGTCGAGTATCAGTTTGCTACCCCCAGTGATTAGCAGCGTGCCGAGGATGCTGAGTACTACGCCGATGATCCTTCCGATGTCCTGACCGGCGAGGCTTGCGGTCAGCGGTGCGTCCTGCGTAAGATAGGCCCCGGCTGTAAAGATCTCCTCGCCGATGAGACAGTAATCCGATGCCACTAGGAAGAAGGGGAGTTACGAGGTCTGCGCCGTGCCCGTGATCTGCATCGCCCCCACTATGGAACCCATCTCAGCCAGCTGGAGCGACTCCGCCCAATATGCGCCCACCATGATGTTAGCCCCAGGCCTTTCACGCATCATTATGCCCAAGTAGTTGGAAGCGTAGCCGAACTGGTTACTCGAAAGATACCTTATGTCGTCGGAGCTGAACTCATCACCCTTACCCGCCGCCTTGTAAGCGGTCTCAACAATGTCGGCTGCTATGGGCCACACCTCCGGCTGTCTAACTGGGACGATCAGCTTTACACCTACCTCTACGCAACGCCTTGCGACAAAGCTCAACACGCTGAGCCCGGCGATGGTCTGAGGGCCCGTTGTCGCGTCTCTCAGGTTCCCAATGCCGTGGGCGCACATGACCGGGCGACCCATCTCCGTCGCCCTGCCTATGGCTTCGTCGATGGCGTCTATCCCAGGAACCCTTCTGAGCTTCGGAATCTTGCCCTTCTCCGACCTCTTGATGTAGAAGGCTGTAGCAGACATGATGACCAGAAGAACAATCAGTCCGAAGATTCTACCAGCTATCAATAAAGCCATTTTGTTGCATCACCTTTTTCCGTGAAATGGGTTAACAGTAAGTATATTTAACAATCGCGTGTAAAACGTCGTTTTAGTATGATTATAACCAGGAATCTCTCCTATTTGAAGATGTTTTGAGGTCCTTTTTTAAATGTTCACATCCATAAGATGCATCTCTATTGAAAATCAAGTTTCCCTTCTCATGTCGTCGCTTCCTCGCGATGAGAGATTCCCTGGGAAATAGGGGCATTCGAGTGGGCCCGAATCCGTTGCGTGAAACCGTTAATATCCCAGTTTCTGCCAGGGGTTACCGAACACGATTTCGTATGTACTATTCTTACAGATTTAAATCATAGTTTAGTGATCCATCTTCTCCGGTGGAGGCATTGCTAGCCGGAGGCAGGCGCATTGGGTTGGAGCTCTTTTCATATATAATGCTCGTCGCCGGCACCCTCGGGGATCATGTCTCCACGGTTGTTGCGTTAACCCGCCCCTATATCTATGAGGCAAACCCCTTCACTGTCGAGCTCATGAAGAACAGCCTCTGGCTACCCGTCGACGTCGCTCTGATTCTCCTCGGCGTCGGTATCCCATACATCCTCATACGGCTGACGAAGAGGCAGTCATTCAGGGCTCTCCTCGCATACCCACTAGTCCACGGCCTGTTTCGGCTGGGCGCTTGCATCTGGAACTTCAGCTTAATCCTCTAGACGAAATCCTTCTAAGCTCTCCGTGACAGACCAGCTTAGGCGATCCCTTGGCTGCCCTGGAGCGAGAGGTTCTCATCGCGCTGCTAAAGCAGACTAGCGAGGGTCCATGCCCCCTTGTAAAAATAAGGGGAGTTGTCAGGGTCACGGACGAGGCCTTCAACCTATTGATTTCCAAGCTCGTCCAGGAGAAGCTGGCCGAGGAAAGTGAGGGCCTCCTTAAAACATCGCTCTGCCAGCGGATGGGGATCGCTGTTAGGGCTATTAGAGCTGGGGCTGATCCGGAGAAGGTCGGAAGAGCCCTCGGTTGGCTTGAGTTCGAGGAGATTGTGGCCTACGCCCTAGAGGAGAACGGTTACACTGTTAGTCGGCGTTTCCGTTTCCAGGCCGAGGGGAGGCGATGGGAGATAGACGTGCTGGCAGCTAGAAAACCCTTTGTCATCTGCGCCGAGTGCAAACACTGGTCGAGGGGGATAGGCGACATAACGACTAGGAAGATTGTCGAGAAGCACCTCGAGAAGGTCAGGGTACTGAGCGAGAACGCCGCGAGGTTCGTCAGGAGGCTGGGGCTGAATGAGTGGGAGCGGGCAGTATTCGTCCCAGCGACTCTTTCCCTGACGCCTTCCCGCAGCAGGATCTACAGGCGCATCCCCGTCGTCTCCATCCTCGAGCTGCCCAGTTTCCTCAGCGAGTTCGAGGGACAGATGGACTGGCTCATCAACTTCGCTGTTGAGATCCCACCGCCGAAACCAAAACCCACCCAGACCTTGTTGAGACGTGTAGG
>CAZPMB010000071.1:8764-10650 GCA_964587735.1 uncultured Candidatus Bathyarchaeia archaeon
GGGATCAGGTAGTACGCGGGCTCCGTGAAGTATAGGAATCTCAGTCTTCCTATCAGCAGCGAGATCCTGGCCATCACCGTGGCGCCGAAGGAGGCTCCAAAGGCGCCCATCAAAAAGTATATTCCGATTTTGGAAACTCCCCTGAATACTCCCTTGTGCTCCATGGTTGAGTAGAAGTAGAACAAGGCCGTGAACACGCCCACTGCGATTATCGCGGCATTCAGGTCAGTTATTGTCGTTGTGACTCTGATCTGCTCCAGGAACTGCGTCTTCACGGATCTGGCTACGACCACGCCTATGTCGTTGCCGATTACGTAGGCGATCGGGTACCGATAGAGCCAGAAGTAATTCTTGGAGAAGAAGAAGAAATAGCTCAATCCTAGTACGATCGTGAGATACCAGTACCACTCGCCCCTAGCCAGCGGTGCTTCCAATAGTCTCCAGGCGTTCTCCGCCAGTACCAGAGTCCCGTATCCCGCGGCTGCGCCTATGTAAGCGTGTTCTGCTATTCTGAAGGCGAGGTTCTCCCTCCATAGATAACTGAGTAAAGCCAAAGTAATGCCAGATCCTGCGAGAACCGTCAAGGCTTCGATGGTTTCCATCTCATGCGCCTCCTTGGGACTTCAACCTGCTGGCAAGGTATCCGATGTTCCCGAGCACTATCATGATTACGATCGCGAGATGCCCTAGAGATTGGGCATCCATCCCTGCTGCAGCTTCAGCCGGTTTCTGAATCATGAGTTCATACTCTGCCGATCCCTTCAAGCCACTGAGAAACCCGATTACGCTGTGTGGGTAATAGGGGTATATCCTCGTCACAAGCACCGCTGCGACCCCTCCTCCGGTCGGGCACCCGTAGGGATCCGTAACCTGCCTGACAACCCAGTCGAGCGAGCTTGCCCCGAAGTAGATCGCCAGCTTCCAATCGCTGGCATCTTTCTTGGGCAGGTCTTCGAAGAACTCCATACTCCTCAGGTCGTTGCCGTAGGCGTCCTTGTTGGTGAAGAAGACATCCGACGCTAATCCAGTTAACCCAACCTCAGCCTGCGGAATGTACCCGAGGTTTACATATAGCTTGCCATAATCCGGATGATCCGACGTTTTTCCTAACACTTTCACCATTACATCGTCGATGTAGGGTATTGCGTCTGTGCGGCTTGCGTAGAAAAGCACCCTAAGCCCCTTTGCGACTGTATGATACATTATGGCTAGCATTCCGGGTTGACACTCGGCCGCGGCTGCCGGAGATTGGTCGGCGATCATCAAGATTACGCTTTTGGAGGGCAACTCATCGATGTATCTGTAAAGTCCCAAAGTCTCAGGGCTTGTTTTCCCCGGCGGGATGCCAATGGGTCTCAGAATCGGTACGGTGATTACCAGTAGTACAAGAACGTAGACGTACCTTACATCCAATTCCTGTAGCTTCTCAATGAAGGATTTAGAGCCTTTAGTCCCCACGGCCCATCCACCCCCTCTCATACCCGAGAATTATCCGTATGTACAATGCGATCATGGCGAGAATAGCAGACATGAGGATGACCCTCGAGCCAGCCGTGTTGATGACGTTCAATATCCAGTTAGAGACATCTGGTAACCCGCCCCAGAGCAATTCGCCGATCGGTGCCTTTCCCAGCATCACTACTATTCCAGCAACTAGCAGTATCGTGGCTTCTATCGTTCTCGCCCTGAATGCCCTGTAAGCCGCCGATGCTATAAAGAAGGCGAGGATCGCGTATATCGTGGAGTCGCCAGGTGCCACTATCCCATTGAAAAGCCTCTGCACCATATAGTCTCCTGATGGCCTTATGCCGTAAACCACGAATCTGAAAAAGCCCACGACCAGCATCGACCACAGGCATATCAACAGGACTGAGCTTTCGATCATT
>CAZPMB010000072.1:0-6916 GCA_964587735.1 uncultured Candidatus Bathyarchaeia archaeon
CCTCTTCTCATTGGATGCGATCCAATCGAGTGCGGCTCTCTTCTCATCGATTATCCTACTCAAAACTTCAGCTCCACTGCGCTCGTGAGTCAATGTATGCGCCCACTACATAATATTATTTTTTTTGAGCCTTTTTTTGAGACGACTATCCAAGGGCATCGTTGGGTTTCTGGGCGTGAAACGCCTGAACACGGAAAAAAGAATGCCTCGTGAAAATCGTTGTGACCTGCCACCGACGCGCGTAAAAATGGGGAATGGTGCGGGGGGTGGGACTCGAACCCACGTAGGCCTCGGCCACGAGATCTCCTACCCGAGCTTCCGGATCTTAAGTCTCGCCCCTTTGGCCAGTCTCGGGTACCCCCGCGCAAGAAGATACGATCCCCCACGGCCTAAATAGCTTATGCGGGTGGTTCTCGTTCCAGAGCTATTTTTAAATGAGGGTTGCGTCTCCCCATAGGTTGGTCGAGGGCCCGTAGCGCAGTATGGATAGCGCGTAGGCCTCCTAAGCCTGAGGTCGTGGGTTCAAATCCCACCGGGCCCGCCACCCTATTTTTATGTTTGAGTATGAAGTTCTTCGAATTGATGAGCGCCTTCCTTGACCATTAGAGCATGGTCTTCGGTTCCTTTCGGACGGCGAATATCTTATCCAGGTTGGCAAACCTCTCCAGGGCGCTTGGGGCATCGCTGTAGACGATCCTCATCTTCCCCGTCGGGCAGGAGCGTACGCAGGCCATGCACCTGATGCACTTACCGTCGTCTATCCCAAACGATTCGGCATCCATCGCAGCGACCGGGCACGAGTCAACGCAGCGATTGCATTGTGTGCAAACAACCTTATCCGATAAAGAGATCCACCACAGTTCCCTCGGCCTCTCAAGCACCTTGCTGTGATAGCCCTCGGGCAGTTCCTCAACCATCTTGTTGCTGAACCGCTCCAGAAGGAGCCCGGGCACGGAGATCTCAGCCGGACGGCGCCCGTACTTCTCTCCCACGGCCCTGCCGAACTCCGCCGCGGCCTTCATGTCAGCCTCGTCAGGGCGGCCCATCCCCCAAGGGTGTTCAGGGGTTGCGAAGGAGTGCTGGCCGATGAAAGCCGCCGTGGCAAGGACCCTAAAGCCTCTGCCCCTTAGTATCTTGGTCAGCTCCTCCACGGCGGTGTCGGGCGAGCGGTTTCCGTACACGGCCACCGGAACCGCCCATTCCCCTTTCCCCCTGATCCGCTGGAGCGACTCGAAAAACGGTAGGGGGATGGTACCGGCATAGACCGGCGAACCCACAAGGACCAGATGTCCATCGACTTTACCCGTGAACGAATCTCTCTTACTGGGCAGCGTTAGATCGATTTGAGGGGCGGCCTTCAACCCGACATTATCAGCCATGCATGAGAGTATCCTTCGAGTGGTACCGGTGGGGGAGAAGTAGATGGCTTGCACCCTCTTCTCACGCCCCTCGGGGGCCTTCGCCATCAAGGACCACCAATAGAGCGGAGCTGTATGCGCTTTAATAGTTATACCATAAATCGAGATGATAAAAAGAAGACCGGTCAACTGGATTCTATCGGTAAAAAATTAACGATTCATGCAATTCTCATCCGATGAATAAGTATTTGCTGAACTCACGATCGAAAGACTACGTCTCCGTTGAGGATAGTCATGAAGACCTTTGTGCTCTTCCACCGTCGTTTGGCCCTTTCGACATTTACCGGGTCGTTCGTCTTCAGGTAAAACTCCGGTTTGGTTATGTCGGTTGAGAGAACGGCGATGTCCGCCAGCTTACCGGGCTCGATCGAGCCCTTGATTTTTTCCTCCCGGGTTGCGTAGGCTCCCTCCAATGTGTACGCCCGCACTGCTTCCTCGACTCTTATCCTGCTCTCGGCCACGGGGTGGTTGACTGCCGACCAGATGCCGTAGAGCGGGTGGAACGGCATCCCGTCTGAGCCGAATGGCATGCGGAAGCCCAGGTCGATCAGACGCCTGTACGGATTTGTCCTCCTGTTCCGCCTTTCCCCGACCCTGGTCTCGTACATGCCGTTCGGCCACGCCCACTCGCCGACGAAGTTGGGCTGCATTGAGGCGACTACGCCGAGCCTCCTCGCCCTCTCGATGTCTTCGTCCCTCGGATACTCGAAATGCTCTATCCTGTAGCGGTGGCCCGGCCTGGGCTTCTCCTTAAGGGCCTCCTCAATCCTGTTTATGGCTTCTGTGATGGCTCGGTCGCCGATTGCGTGGATCGCGATCTGGCCGCCTTTTTCATGGGCTTCCCTCACAACCCTTTTGTTCCTCGCCTGGTCCCCCACGTAGACGCCCCGGGTCGAGGGATCGTTGGCGTAGGGCTCGTAGAGCAGGGCCGTCTGGGCGCCCATCGAGCCGTCTATCCCGATCTTCAGCGTGCCGAAGCTCAGCCACTCGTCCCCCCTCCACTCGGTGGGGTATCCCGTCATAACGTGGGCCCTCAGTCTCAGATCGCCTTCCCTGTGGGCGTCGACGTAGGGGCGCGTGGACGTGGACACCGACGCCTCGTCGGGACGGCTGCAGTCGTGTATCGTGGTCACGCCAAGGCTGTGAGCCAGCCTGATCGCGTCCCTCAGACCCTGCCTCAGCTCGTCGTAGGTCGGAGGAGGGATGTGGGGCGTTACCAGGTCCCTCGCATCTCGGAGGACCCCCGTCGGCTCTCCCTGGGCGTCCTTGTCGACAACCCCGCCGGGGGGATTGGGCGTATCCCTTTTGAAGCCGCAAACCTCCAGGGCCCTCGAGTTCAGAACGATCATGTGTCCGCATATCCTCGTCAAGGCCGTCGGGTTCTCCGGCGACGCCCTGTCGAGGTCGTACCTGTTCGGGTACCTCTTCTCCATGAGGTTCTGGTCGTCCCACCCTCTCCCCTGCACCCATTTTCCCTTCCGAAGACGGCGAGACTCGATGTATTCCTTTAATCCGTTCACTATATCGTCTATCGACTCCGCGTTATCCAGCTGCAGATGACCGAGCCTGTACCCCATCGACAGGAAGTGGGTGTGGGAGTCGATCAGCCCCGGAACCACAGTCTTTAATGAAGCATCGATGATCTCGGCTTTATCGGGTATTTTGATGTCGGCCTTCTTCCCCACGGCCGCTATTCTGGAGCCCTTGATCACGACAACGGCGTCTTCGAGGGCGGGTCTACCTGTACCGTCTATGAGACAGCCACATTTTAAGGCCTTTATTGATATTTTCTTCGCCTTTGAATACTGAGTCTATGGAATTTTTAACCTTTTATCATAAGAAGGCCATTGGGAGCAATCTTTTCAGAGGCAATAGGTGCTTACAGAAATCCCCTTGTTGCGTTTGTTCAAATCCCACAGGGCATGATAACCCTCAGATTGAACAGCTAACAATTTAATGGACGATAGCTTCAAAGAAGGCCTAAAGTGAATGGTCGCGAGGGCTTGACTTCCTCCTTGACGGGATCAACCTCCAGTCCAAGGATTTGAAGAGTTAGGGCTCCGAGCAGCGGCATGGGCGAGTCCACGATCAGGACTGGCACTGGAGCCTCTCTGTCAAGAACCTTGATGTAGGCCGATGAGTAATCAGCCTCAACCTCGGCCTTATTGGCTAGGACCACCTTGGTTCTCATGATTCGCTTTAAACCAAGCTCTTTGGCAGCGTCTGGCGGTATGACCATGTAGCCGGCTCCGGTGTCCACTAAGAACTCGAGCTTCAGAGCCACAGTCCTTCTGGGATTTGTCACAACGCCCTTGATCTTTGTGTATCCCACAATTTAAGCTTGGGAGAATAAGGATTAAAGGATTTAGCCTTGAATGGACCGCAGATAAATCTGCATTTAGATGATGCTTTACCCAGTCAGGATAGGGCGCAGACCTAGATCTGAAGCCATGGGTTAAAATATCACTGGAACTGCCATCTCGAAAAATGTAATTCGAGACTCCCTTCTGGGAATTCAGACGACTAAGGGGTCAGGTGATCACGGTTGACCCTTCTTCGATACTATCTTTGATTCCAATAATTCCTTGAAGCCGAGGGGGTCCCTCGGTGTTATGATGTAGATCTCCTTCCCACCTCTCAGGAGCAACCCGTCGTCGAAGTTCGTTATAATCAGGTAGGCCCTCCCGAGGCCTGGCACGTAGTAGTATCCGCCGTGGAGGCTGGCGCCGAAGAGCCTTATCCCAAAGGGAATTAGCGTCCTCTCAACCGACTCAATGTTTCCTAGAGGGACCCTCCTTCCTCCGCCGATAAGCCTCGTCGCCTCAATCTGTAGATCTGAATCGGTCAGGATGTACCTTGTCCTGAACAGCGACCTCAGTATCAGGATGAACAACGGCTCCACGAGGACGAGGACCAGCAAGCCCGCAATCGACATCGACATACCAGCAGGTGTCTTGTACCCAAGATAGATGAAAGAAAGCCCCATGGCAGCGACAACGATGCTAAAACCAAGATAAGCTCCTGCTACCGCCCTCGAGACCCTCGGCTTGTTAACTGCGCCCACGATCCTTCATCCGACAGATAACACATGAAAGCTTTTTTTTACGTTTTCTAGATAATCCTTAGTACGGAGAGGAAGATATATTCAGGCACTATCGCCAGCGCACGAGAATGGTATCTAACCCAAAACCTTGTTCCACGGCTTGACTTGGGATGGGATTGAGACACTGTTTATATGAAGGGCTTGGAAATCTCTTAGAATCCAGGCGCGGGATTAAGGGCACCGCAGGGAATGAGATATGGCCGCTCCAAATCCGCCCAGACGAGGATGGGGTTTGTGGTCGAGGATAAGGGAAAACGCCTTCCTATTCGGTTTCCTGAGCCTGGTCTGGTTCGTCTTCAGGACGGGCCGGAAGCCCTCCAGGGCCGCATACCCGTGCCAGCAGGTCGCGGCCCTGAACGCCGAGATATGGCTCGCGGCCTACGTGTTCCCTGTTTTCTCGACGATGCAAAAAACAATTCCGGCCCTCACAAACCGGAAGAAGGCTATCATGTTAATCGTCGCTATCATGTCCCTATCAGCGGTGGTCTTCCTGTATAATCAGTTCCCATCTGAAACGGATGGTGGCGGAGGGGCTACCCCGGTCGGGGCTGAAACCCCTGTGGGGGCCGCGTTGGAGGGGAGGACTGCGGCTCTGTCCCCTGCCTCGGACATCTTCGTCGTCAGCGGCACCACGGGCAACGACAGCGGGGTCAGCAGGCTGATCGACCTCATGGGGAGCCAAGGCGTACCATTCTACAGGACGGCCTCTCTTGGGAGGAACAAGGGCCCCGGGGGCCTGATCACAAATGACGACATCGTCCTCATCAAGGTGAACAGCCAGTGGGCGGAGAGGGGAGGAACCAACACCGACCTGCTGAGGGCTCTGATCCAAGCCGTCCTGGACCACCCCGAGGGCTTCTCCGGCGAGATCGTTGTGGCCGACAACGGCCAGGCTCAGTACGGGTCTGCCGGAGGGGGCGGCAGCTTCGGCTGGGAGAGGAGCAACGCAGTGAATAAATCCCAGTCGGTTCAGAGGGTGGTGGACTCCTTCGCGGGCCACAGGGTATCCGCCTACCTCTGGGACACGATAACGACGAGGAGGGTGGATGAGTACTCCGAGGGGGACACGAGGGACGGTTACGTGGTCAACGCCACAAAGAACCCCAGGACCGGCATCATGGTCTCGTACCCGAAGTTCAAGACGGCGCACGGCATATACATCAGCTTCAAGCGGGGGATCTGGGACCCCGAGACCCGAACATACGATGGGGAGAGGCTGAAGGTTCTGAACGTCCCGGTCCTGAAGAGCCACTCGAACTATGGGGTCACGGCCTCCGTCAAGCACTACATGGGGGTGCCTTCCGACAAGCTCACATCCCAGCTTGGGGCGAGCACGCACGCCAGCGTGGGGAGGGGAGGGATGGGGACGCTCATGGCCGAGACGAGGTTTCCAACCCTAAACATCCTAGACTGCATCTGGGTGAACGCGAACCCGCCCGGGAGCCGGGCCGGGGGGGTCGGGCCGAGCACCCCATATCACAGGGCCACGAGCGTGAACGTCATCGCTGCGAGCACGGACCCCGTCGCCCTCGACTACTGGGCGTCAAAGAACATCCTACTGAGGGCGGCTCCCTCTGGATCGGACACCGGTGCGATGGACCCGGACCGCGTCGAATCGGGTTCCTTCGGGCTCTGGCTCAGGCTATCGATGGATGAGATCGTCTCGGCCGGATACCAGGCGACGGTCAACGAAGAGCGCATGAACGTGTACATCTCTCGATAGAAAATCGAAGAGGGGAGTCACTCAATCATCAAGACACAACAATAGAGACAGGTTTTCCGCTTTGATTGGCTTCGAGCCTGTAGCTGAAAATATTTGACACGTTTATGCGGAGACACGAATGTTTACAAAAACAGGTCAGAGCTGGAAAGGCTTATGACCGCTTCTGGAGAGGTAGGTTGGGGGTCACTGGATGGATAATCGGGACAGGGTTCTGAAATACATCGACTCTCACAGGGATGAGGTCGTGTCCTTCATGCGGAGGCTCATCCAGACGGTGAGCGTGACGGGCGACGAGTCGGAGATGGGTGAGCTGGTGGCCGCCGAGAGCAGGGCGGACGGGCTTGAGGTGGAGCTGGTTGAGCCCGCCGAGAAGAGGGTGAGCGTCGTGGCGAGGCACCGAGGGACGACCGGCAGGCCGAGGGTGATGATGTACTCCCACTACGACACCGTGCCAGCGGGCGACCTCGGCAGCTGGTCCCACCCTCCCTTCTCAGGCGAGGTCGCCGACGGGCAGATCTGGGGGAGGGGCGCCTGCGACAACAAGGTCGCCACCTGCGGGCTGGTCATGGCCTTCAGGGCGATCAGCCGCCTCGGGATAAGGCTGAGGGGCGACATCATATTCACGCACGTCGGGGACGAGGAGAGGGGCGGCAGGCTCGGCTTTCAGGAGAT
>CAZPMB010000072.1:7016-10368 GCA_964587735.1 uncultured Candidatus Bathyarchaeia archaeon
GTCCCCGACAGCTGCGAGATCCTCGTGGACAGGAGGTACACGCCGGGGGAGACCGAGGACCAGATAGACAAGGAGTTCGACGGCGTAATGGAGGCCATAAAGGCAGAGGACCCTGAGTTCGACGCCGAGTTGGACATGAGGAGCGGGAACAGGGTCTCTGTCGCCCCCGCGGACTCGAAGATCGTGAGGAGCATCCAGAGGTCGGCCGAGAGGGTTTTAGGGTTCAAGCCGAAGCCGGCTGGGGGCTCCCACTCAAGCGACCACGGCTGGTTCGTAGCGAGGCACGGAAAGCCATTCGCCAGCTACGGCATAGGGGGGACGGGCGTCCACTCAGCGAATGAGAGGATAAACGTCGAGGAAGTGATCCTGACGACTAAGGTCTACGCCCTGACGATGCTCGACCTCCTCGGCTCCGAGTGAGCCATCTTCAAAGGCATAATTGGCCGCCAAGGGCCAGAAGACTTGGTGATCGTCTGGGGGGCCTCCCCCTGAAACGCCTTATTACTGCCGCAGTAATATCGGGTTTCACTGATCTAGTCGCGCCGTTATGTTGAGCTGAACTCGTTGCCTCCGACGACCCTCCCAATCCATCTTCTCATCTTTTTTTGCTCCATGATCACCTTGTTCAACAGCTTCAAGTCCGACAGCAGCTGGGGCGTTTTCCGCCTTATCCAGGTGAAGATCCGGGACATGTCGTTAGCCTCCTCGCCCGTAGTCAGCCATCTCTCCAGAAGCTCCGCTCCCGGTTGGTGAAGACGAAGGTTCGCATCCTGAACGCCGCTGAAAAATTGGAATTACAAGTAGCCAGTAATTCCGGTTTTCACCGGTCATGCTGTGTCCTCCTGACCAGCGGGGGTAGATTTAGGTTGGCCTAAAAATCTTGTCATGCCAGAGTGTAAGAGAACCTCGGGGTGTCGGGGACGCCTCCCTCCGGCCTCAGGTCGACCCGCTCAAGGATCCTCCCCTCCGAGATGAGCATGTCCAGGACCTCGATGTAGGGGTTCACCACGCTCACCCCAGCCCTGCGGTACTCCTCCCACCTCTCGACGGATACGCCGTAGGCCCTGGCCCAGCCCTCAGGAAAGAGGGCTTGAGAGATCTGCCTGAAGTCTAGTCTCCCCCTCGCCAACAGCGCCAGTATGCTCCTCCCGAGCTCGTTCCTGTCGAGCCTCAGGTTCGGGACCCTTCGACTCTGATCCAGGGGCATCACATCCACCCTTCCGCGCTTGAGCCTCAGAAGCGAGTTCTTCGGCGGCTCGAAGATCCTGTCGAGCTCATCCCTGACTTCGTAGAAGCCTACCCGGCTGCTGCAGAACATCGCCTCGTCCTCTCCGACCGCGACCACGCAGGGCTGATGCCAGTTCGCGATCCACACGGTTTCCGGATGCTCGGTCGTGACCACTCCGAGCAGGAAGGAGCCGGTGATCCTGGACGCGACGCTCCTCAGACCCTCCTCCATGGACATGCCCTCGTCAAGGGCGTCGCCGAGCATATGGACGGCGACCTCGCTGTCGGTGATCGCATCCACCTCCGCCGAGTACGATGCGAACCTATGCCTCCCCCTGAGCCTCTCCCAGTGCTCCCTGTAGTTGGCGATGCCCCCGTTGTGCATCAGGGCGATCGTGCCCGTGTCGTCGACGAAGGGGTGGGCCATCTCCTTCGTGTTGTACCTCGGGTCGTCCCTCGCCTTGTCGTTGTACCTGCTGTGGGCGATCCCCGTCGTCCCCCGGAGGGACTGTATGGCCGTCGTGCTCCTCACCCGGGCGACGTGGCCAAAGTCCTTTTCGACCCTTAGGACGCCGTCGTCGACGACGCCGAGGCCCGAGGCGTGGGCGCCGAAGTAGGGTTCCTGAAGCTCAATCGCCCTTAGGAGAAGGGGCGCTATTGGCCTATCCCCCACGTAGGCAGCCAGCTGACACAATTTAGGATCCGATGAAATTGGGTCATTGGTAAATAAAGGCTACCTTTATGCGCTTTACGTGTCCTAGTTGGTCCTCGTTCCTTTGGTAAAAGAGGACGAAATATTCCTTTCCGAGCTCGTCAAACATTCGAGCTCAGGTGTTCAAAAATTATTAGCGTGCCATTTTCTCTAAGATTCTATTATCTTAACTCAAGGCGTTTACCCGTTATCGCGTAAGTGATTGCCTCGGCTATGTAACTCGCGTGGTCTGCGATTCTCTCCAGATATCGGATGGTCAACAGGTTGACGATGATTGTCTTGGCGCTCGACTCCCTAGAATCAGCAAGTACCTTGAGGTTCTGCAAGTATAGATCATCTATCTCGGCCTCCATCTTAGACAGCTCCCAGACGAGGGACTCGTTCTGCGTCTCCGTAAGCGCTACGGAGAGCCTGACGATCTCCTTCACTTTTTCACCCATCTCGGCCACCTTGAGACCATCCTCCGGAAACGGCTCCCATCCTTCGAGCCTCCGAGTGATGTCAGAGATGTCGAGGGCGTATCTCCCAAATCGTTCTATATCGTATGCTATCTTGATGTAAGCCTTCAAGGTCCGTAGGTCTTTCGCCATCGGCTGATGGAGCGCTATCATCTCCATAGCCCTGTCCTCAACCTCCTCCGAGAGTATTAGGAGGGTGTTTGACCAGGCTTTAATCTGGACATAGTGGTCTTCCTTGCCTGTGTAGCTTTTCACTGCGAGGGCGAGGGAGCCTTCTGACAGTTTCCCCATCTTGAAGAGGAGGGTCTTGATCTGGTCCAATCCTATGTCTAAGGGTCTACTCATCAAGATCACCCAAATTTGCCCGTTATGTAATTCTCAGTCAGCTCCTTGCGGGGGTTCTCGAAGATATCTTTCGTCCTGTCGAACTCAATTATCTTTCCCAGGTACATGAAGGCGGTCATGTCGCTCACCCTCGCCGCCTGCTGAAGGTTGTGGGTCACAAGGACTATAGTGTAGTTCTCCTTGAGCTGCCGCATCAAAGCCTCGATCTTCGTGGTGGCTATGGGGTCCAGAGCGCTGCAGGGCTCGTCCATAAGAACTATCTCCGGCTCGATCGCAAGAGCCCTGGCTATGCAGAGGCGCTGCTGTTGCCCGCCTGAGAGGCTAAAGGCGCTCTCATCCATCCTGTCCTTCACCTCATCCCATAGAGCCGCCTCCCGTAGGCTCTTCTCGACGAGTGCATCTAGATCGGTTTTAGAGGCCATCCTGTGTATCTTCGGCCCGTATGCCACGTTCTCGTATATGGACTTGGGGAATGGGTTTGGCTTCTGGAAGACCATGCCGACCCTCTTCCTCAGGTGATAGAGGTCGATGTCGTAGGCGTATATGTCCTCGCCGTCGATGAAGACCTGTCCATTGGTCCTACACCCGGGTATTATGTCGTTCATCCGGT
>CAZPMB010000073.1:0-6206 GCA_964587735.1 uncultured Candidatus Bathyarchaeia archaeon
GGGCGTCTCCCATGCCCCGGATCCCATCATGGAGACTGGGCCCCCTAGCCCAGTGTGGTTCGGGCCGAGTAACACTATCGAGCCTGGGCTGGCCTCAGAGGCGAGGTGAAAATAGCCGTGCGCTGCGACGGGCCCAGAGTACATGTACCCTGCGTGTGGGCAGACGAGGGCAACTATTCGCCTCTCGGGGGATTTGGACTCTGGCATTTTTCCCGGACCCAGCCTGTGGGTGAAACATTCCTCAATGTTTCGTCTCAGGCTCCCTCGGTCGGCAGGGTAGAAGGCTCCTGCAACGCAAGGTCGCCTCACGCCCATTTCGCCCACCTAAAGCGCCGACTCAAACTCGTCTATGGTAACTGGGAAATCGCCGTCAGGCGCGATCTCGTTCAGCTCGCGCTTAACCTGCCTCGCCAAGAGCCAGTAGGCTATGGCTAGGGCCCTCCTGCCCTTGTTGTTCATGGGTATGACGAGGTCGATGTTGGAGGTCGAGTTGTCCGTGCTGCAGAACGCGATTACCGGGACGCCCATGGCGGACGCCTCCTCGACGATCTGGTCGTCCGCTAGGGCGTCGGTGACGACCACGCAGACAGGCTCGAAGAAGTCGGAGAAGTTGGGGTTTGTGAACGTCCCCGAGGTGAAGCGCCCTATCATGGGCTTCGCCCCCGTGACGTCGCAGAACTTGAGGACCGGCGTCCGACCGTAGCGCTTCGATGAGGCGACGGCCAACTTGGACAGATCGAAGCGTGCGAGGAACTTGGCCGCGACCATGATCCTGGAGTTCATCTTCTCCATGTCGAGCACGTACAGGCCGTCGGGCCTCACCTTGTAGATGTAGGGCATCATGTCCCTGGTCTTGACCTTGGTACCTATGTGCACGCCCGCCGAGAGGAGGACCTCCTGGGGCAGCAACAGGTTCTCCGTGCTCTGTGTCTCCAGTTTAGTCTCCTCCCCTCACCTCGACGGTCTCCTTCTCCTCGTGGAACTTTATGATCTCGTCTATAAGCTCGACGTGGGAGAGCAGCATCCTCCTGCAGCAGTACCTCGTGACGCCGAGGTCGTCCAGCACGTCTTTCGGGTGTTCCCCGGCGGCGACCCTTTTGGAGAAGGGCTCCCACTTGTCGCCGATGACCTTGCCGCAGGAGAAGCATCTAACGGGGATGATCATGGTCGTCCTCCAGCCTTTTCCCTCGCGCTGAATATGGACAGAGACACTTTATATCTTTTAAACCTAGTGGAAAAATACCCAGCGGATTGTATTATTTTTGAGATGCTCCTTTGCCGAATAGAACATTACTTCGATTTCAATCCCTTTATGGTGCCTGAGACTCCCTCTACGTGTATCGCCGCCGCCGACTCGCCAACGTTGGTGATGAGGGCTAGGGCAGCCCTCATCTCCCTCATGTGGCTGCGGTTGCACCTTAATGTTCCGAGCTGGGCGTCTTCGTCGAAATCAATGAAAAGGGGCTCAACAAGGGAGAGGCCTTGGACGCCGAAGAGGTTAATCGTGCTTTTCTGAACCGCGTCCGAGACCTCTTCAGAAGCAAACTTTGTATCCCCTATAACCCAGATCCGGAGGTATCTGCGGCTTTTTCTCCTAACGGGCATGTGTCATACCACCCTCACACCTGGGGCCACAAAGCGCTGCCCAGATTTCTCCCTGTTAGCCTCGATGATCATCGAGGGATTCGTGGATACTGTGTCGAGACCTTCTTCCTCCCCAATGTCTAATAAGCATAGGACTGCAGCTAGCCCTCTTGGCTCCCTCATGTGAAGCGGATCCCCCGCTCCGCTGGAGACAACTATTGGGACAGCGTACCTCTTTGCGTTGTGCACCTCTTCCCTAATTATCGAGAGAAAGCCTGAGACGACCATCGGGCCCTTTCCCAGGAGGTCTGAGACATTAATCTCGTACATGCAGTTTGAACCCGCTGCGAGGGAGGCTTCCTGGCGGTCGAAGCCCGCCCGTCTTCGAGCCTGGACGGAGACCGGGAAATTGAGGACGTCGACTCTGTTGTCTTTGGCCGCCTGGCGGGCGACCGATTTGCTCTTGCAATCAACGGCGACGACCTCGAACCATCTACGCACTCGACCAAGCGCAGCCGTGAGTTCCCTTGGACTATTGGGTTTGAGGTCAACTCGGCTCACGATGTCAAGGCGCTTATCTGAGGTAATATCACCCACGGACTCATCTGCCTTCCCCTCCAAAACAACACCCAATCCGCTGAATCCAAGCCTTGCGGCAAGCTCCAGCATCCTGCGACGCCCAATTGCATCTGCAAGGGGTTTCAGGTGTAGATCAACGAATTTCCTCAAAACGCTCCCGTCCATTTCTCCTTGGCTGGCGCATAGTCAGCATTCATGGCGGCGCTTATTGAGGAGCGTATGAAATCTGAGGGATCTGATCCGTGGGGTATGCGGAATCTGAACCTGATCCTGATGGGATCGACCTCGTTTATCGTCTTGACGCCGCCGAGCGCCCTCTGCTTGTCAAGACGGATGTAGAGGCTCCCTGCGTCGTCGACCCTTTCCCCGACCTCCTCCACGAGCCTGTACTGGTCGATCGTTGAGAGGGCCCTCATTGTCGTCAGGAAGGTCTCCATGGCCTCACTCTTCCTCTTTATCGTGGCCCTGATGAGGGTTATGGGGTCATTGTAGTGGCCCTTCAGCCTGCGCCTCTCGATCCTGACATCTTCGACCTCATCCGGGATCATGTTCCTCAGGGCTTGCTCGACCTTCTCCTCTTCCTCGGTGGCGTGGGCGAATACTGAAATCTCTACACCCGTGATGGCGTGGTTTCTTGATGATGCTGCACCGATCATGGAGTCGGCTCCCCCATCGGGTTATCCAGCTTCATGGGCATAAATCTTCTTGGTGAAATTGACAGGAGTTCATATTGAGTTACGGACGAATGGTATGGTTGATGGTCCACCGGGTACGACGATGATCTCCGGATCCCTCGCCACGATGCCTCTGGTAATATCGATGGCATCTTCCACGGTCTTTGCTGGGACCATGTGCATTTTCTCTACCGTATTGTGTTCCACTCCTGACGTGACACATATAACATGGAATCGGGTCAACACCCTCGCCAGAACATGAGCCTCCCATTGATCCACCTGGAAGAAGCCAGGGGACCTGATAATCTCGAGGATTTCATCGGGGGTTTTACTCCGCTCCACGAGCTCCATGAAATCGGGATGGCCAACTCCATCTCGGCACTCGGAGGCGATGATGATGACTCCGCCATCCCTAACCACTTCCTCGGCGACGGTCATCCCCTTCACCGCCTGGTACAGGTCCCTGTCGAGGGGGTACCCGCCGTTGGTGGTGATAGCGATGTCGGCCTCTTGGGTCTTGACCCTCACATGGCTGCCGAGAAAGCTGGCCCCTGCCCTGTGGGCTTCCTCGAAATCGCCGGCGAAGACCCCTGTGATTCTCTTCTCGGAATCCAAGGTGACGTTGATTGAGAAGTCGAGTTTGCCGAGGCGAGCCCCTTCAACGATGTCCTCGTAGATCGGGTTGCCGTCGAGGACCCCGACCCTTGACCTGGGGTGGTCGATCATGGCGGCGCCGTGGTTTACCTTGATGGTTTCGAACCCCGATACGCCCGGGAGGATGCTCTTCCCGCCGCCCGTGTAGCCCGCGAAGAAGTGGGGCTCGATGTATCCGTCGGCTATGACGAGGTCGCTCTCCGCCACATCCCTGTTGAGCCAAACCGGCGTATTCCGTGACGTACTGCCAGCGTAGACGAGGTTCGAGGAGTCGTACGCGTCGTGGCTCAGCACCCGCGTTCTGCTCATGATGTCCTTTCCAATGCGCTCCACCAGCTCCCCCTCTGTGCAGGGCCTGTGGAGTCCGGTCGCGACGACGATCTTGACCTCATCTTCCTCGACGCCAGCCTCTTTGAGAACCCCGAGAGCCTGGGAGGCGATGAATCCACTCGGGGTCGGCCTAGTCGAGTCCGAGACGAGAATGCAGGGGCTGCGGCCCCTCTCTGCCATTTCCTTGAGGCTCGGAGAGTTCATAGGCATAGCTAAGGCTTGGTCCATCTCCAGTATTGGATCCGGTATTGGCGGCATCTTCCTTGGTTCCACGACAGATTTGAGGTATCGCTCAGGTACCTTAACGCTGATATGTCCTTCACCGTATGGAAGCCTGACGGTTCTGGTTCTCACGGTCCTAGTGTCTATTTTTACCATATTTGAGGTTCACTATACGCTCCTGCGCGCCTAAAACGTGAACCACAGAAGCTGAAATCTATATCCTGACCTTCTAATAAAAAAAGTAAAGAAAGAGGGGAAATACATGCTTCTATAAGTACATCAAATTAATATAATATTTTTTAGCTATGTGCATATAACGCGCACATGTGAATATAAATTGGTTGAGTTTATGTGTAATCATAAAAACTGGTTAAACATTTATGTTGATTCGACGATGTCTTAGGACATGGCGGTCGTAGGCGGGAAGTTCGAGGTTCTCACGAGCCAGCAAATAGAGCAGATCCATCAGGCAACCCTTCAGGTTCTGGAGAAGACGGGGATTAGGGTCAAGTCCGACGTGGCCCTCCATCTTTTGGAAGAGGCAGGCGCAGATGTCGATCACAACACCCAGAGAGCCAGGATTCACGACTACCTCATCGAGGAAGGGGTGAGAAGGGCCCCGAAGAGCATCAGGCTCTGCGGAAGGGACCCGGAAAACGATCTGACCGTAGAGGGAAATAGATCGTATTTCGGCTTAGGCGGCTCCGGGATCTACATGCTCGACGCTGAGACCAGGAGGAGGCGGGCCGCCATCAAGCGGGACCTCGAGGACTCATGCCTTCTTGCTGATGCCCTCGGCAACATCGACTTCCTCATGGGGCTGATAATCCCGCAGGACGTCGACCAGGCGGTCTGGGACAGGCACAGCGCAGACGCCAAGCTGAGGAGCACCACGAAGCACTCCTTCACGGGCGCCCTCGGGGCCGACGGAGCAAGAGACGTGCTCAGAATGGCGGCCCTCGTCGCCGGCGGGGAGGAGGAGCTCAGGAGGAGGCCGCTGTTCTCGTTCATCCTCTGCCCCGTGAGCCCCCTGACCCACGACGCGCGCAACACCGAGACCGCGATAGAGCTCGCGAAGCATGGGGCTCCGATCATATGGGCGTGTGAGGCCATCTCCGGGGCAACGGCTCCCGTGACCCTAGCGGGGACGCTCGTGCAGCAGAACGCCGAGGTGCTGAGCGGGGTACTCATCGCGCAGCTCGTGAACCCAGGCACACCAGTGTTCTACGGCGCAGTCTCGAGCCCGATGGACATGAGGAACGGTAACATCGCTTTGGGGGTTCCGGAGGTCGCCCTGCTCGGCGTCGCCGCGTCCCAGCTGGCCCACCACTACGGGATCCCGATGTACTCGACCGGGGGAATAACGGACTCAAAAGTCCCCGACGCCCAATCCGCATACGAGAAGGCCCTCCAGCAGGTCCTACTGGGCCTCGCAGGAGGGAACCTCATCCACAACGCGGCCGGGATGCTCGACAAGATGATCACGGGGAGCCTGGAGCAGATGGTGATAGACGACGAGGTCATCGGGATGGTGAAGCGGATAATCAAGGGGATCGACGTGAGCCCTGAGACTCTGGCGCTCGACGTCATAGACAGGGTGGGCCCTTCTGGCAACTTTCTGGCCCAGAGGCACAGCCGGGAATTCTATCTGAGAGAGCACAGGCTGCCCGGGTTAAGCGACACCAACACACGCGAGATGTGGGAGAGGCTGGGAAGCAAGGACGCCGTCGCCCGCGCAGGCGAAAAGGTGAAAGAGATATTGGGGAGCCACAGCGTGAAGCCGCTGGACGATGGTATCAAGCTCGAATTGGGAAGAATGGTGAAAGAAGCCGAGAAAAGGTTGTCCGCCCAAAGAACGCATTGAGACGATGGGTGCTGGCTAGAATAACAATTCATCTATGATGAACCATCAAGATCTTATTATCATGCATTCTGGTAACATGCAACTGCCACAATTGACTTCATCAACAGACTCGGGTTCTATGAGGGGATGCCTTGGAGTTTCCGCAGACTGCTTTGATGGTAGTAAGGCTTAATCTAAGGGTCGCGGTTCTTGTTCCATGTTGCGGCCGTGGCTCAGTCTGGACAGAGCGTGGGTCTTCGGATAGGGGTCTAGGAGAAAACCCATGGTCGCGGGTTCAAATCCTGCCGGCCGCGCCATTC
>CAZPMB010000073.1:6306-10366 GCA_964587735.1 uncultured Candidatus Bathyarchaeia archaeon
ACGTTGCTCCAGAAGCCTCCTGTCCCTCTCGGTGAAGACCTTTGCCCTCAAGCGGAAAACTCCTTGTTCCCTCTAGAAGGAATAACGGATTTCACCGGTTCCCCAATCCTCGGAAGTAGAGGATTGATCGTCTCCACAAGCCCTCGTGCTCATACAAACCCGACCAAAGGAAACATCATGTGTTCGCTCGCAATAGGGCGATGATGAGGAAGCCCAGAACTCGTGTGAACACCTAAATTGTCAGAGTTGGAAGGCATGCAGTTACGAGGAGAGCCTTTTATTGCCATATTGTCCAGTAATTGCAGGTGTTTTTAGGGAATGGAGAAGACTATCCTCTACTTCGAGGAATCGGGGCCGGGAAATACCGGTAAGCTCCTGTCCGCCGCAGTGAAGCGGGCCAAGGAGCTTGGGATAAGGGATGTCGTGGTGGCCTCCAGCCACGGCGGCACGGCCATCAAGGCGAGGGAGGCCTTCGGAGACCCGAAGCTGAACCTCGTTGCGGTATCGATATGCGAGGGCTACAGGAGCGAGGGGTGGTGCATGTCCGAGGAGGAGAAGGACGCCCTGAGGAAGAAGGGCATCAAGGTGCTGACCGGCATCCATGCCCTCGGGGACGGGGTCGGCTCCGCCTTCGCAGAGAAGCACGGCGGGAAGCCCGTCGAGGAGGTGGTCAGGGACGCCTTCTACCGCTTCGGGCAGGGGATGAAGGTCTGCGTCGAGATAGTGCTGATGGCGGCGGACGCCGGCCTCATCCAGATGGACCGCGAGGTGATGGCCATAGCCGGGACGAGCGAGGGCGCCGACACCTGCATCGTCGTTAAGCCGGCGTACCCGAGGACGTTCTTCGACCTGGAGATAAGGGAGATAGTCGCGAAGCCCAGAAGCCTTTCCTAAATATTTCATACGGTAAAGAAGGGGGAGCATCACTAGGCGCTCTGGCCTCGCCAGCACACGACCTTGCCCTCCTTCTCCAGCTCTCTGACTCGCTCAGGCGTATATCCGAGTAGGTTCTTTAGAACCTCCTCGGTGTGCTGCCCAAGCATCGGCGACGCGGAGGTCACCTCCCCGGGGGTCTCCGAGAAGAACACGGGGAAGTTGGGCACTCTGTACCTTCCCGCCGCCGGATGATCCACCTCGACCCACATCCCCCGGGCGATCAGGTGGGGGTCCTCCATCGACTCGTGGGCCTGGTAGATGGGCGCGACCGGCATCCCAACATCGGCGAGGAAACGGAACGCCTCGGAGCGCGTCATGCCCCGGACGCGCTCGGCCACCATCTCCTCCGTCACCTCCTCGACGCCCATCCTCTCCCTCAGGGCGTCTAGTGCCCTCGGCCTCTCCCCGGCGATCTGGATCCAGCCGTCCTTCACCTCGAACACCCCCCAGATCCTGTTCGGGTCCGGCGGCCTCTCCTTCCTCATCTCTTCCCACGTCTTCCCGAAGAGGCTGTAGGACACTATCGGGCAGGTGTTGAAGGCCACCATCGCGTCCACCTGGTTAACATCGATCGACTGACCCAGACCCATCCTGTCCCTGTGGCGGATCGCCGAAACGATGGCGAAGGCGGCGTAAACCGCGGGTCCGAGGTCCCCCAGGGCCCCAGCCATGTTGATTGGGGGACCGTCGGGGTTGTAACCTTTACCAGTGGCCCACGTATGGCCGCTGATCGCCTCCGCGATAACAGCGTATGACGCAAGCCTGCTGTAGGGGCCGGACTGGCCGAACCCGGAAAGTGCTGCGTAGATGACCCTCGGGTTTATACCTTTCAAAACGTCATAGCCGAGGCCGAGCCTCTCCATCGTCCCGGGGACGAAGTTCTGTACCACCACGTCCGACTTCTCGACCAGCTCCTTGAAGATCTCGACGCACTCCGGCTGCTTCAGGTCGAGGGCGATATCCTTCTTGTTAAGGTTCAGAGCGTAGAAAGTGGAGCTCACGCCCTTGAAGAGGGCGCCAGGGCCGAGGCGGCCGATGTTCCCCCATGGCGGCTCGACCAGTATCACCTCGGCGCCGAGCTCTGCGAGCATCATCGTGCAGAAGGGTCCGAACCAGACGTGGGTCAGATCGAGGATCCTTATGTCGTCGAGAATCTTGGCCATGCGAATCTCTGAATAGACGAAAGGGTTGGTAAATTAATCTTTGCCCATTTTGATATGATCCGTATCACGCATCGATGCTAGGTGACAGTGCTCCTTGCCTTAGTGAATTTCTCGTGCTCCCTGTTGTCGATGACCGCCTTCAGGTGCTTGGCGACCCTCCAGACATCGTGGTAGCTGATGTAGAGAGGGACGGGCGCCAGCCTGATTATGTTCGGAGGCCTGAAGTCCGGCACGACTCCTCTCGCCTTTAGCGCCTCGTTCACGCGCCAGGCGTCCTCGTGCACAACCCCGACATGGCCTCCCCTCCTCTCTGGCTCCCTGGGCGTCGCGACGGAGAAGTTGTACGGCGGATCCGAGAGCATCTCGTCGATGAGGAACATCAGGTAAGCCGTTATCTTCACCGATTTCTCGCGGATCCTGGAGATCCCGGCCTCGTTGATCATCCTTATCGAGCCCTCGAGGGGCGCGGTGCTAAACATCGTCGTCGTCCCGATCTGCCACGCCGCCGCCGTCTTCGCAGGGTCGAAAGTGGTTTCCATTCTGAACATCGTCGCCCTGTCGTTTCCGAACCAGCCCGCCAGCCCCGGCACCGTTCCGAAGTGGCGCCTGTTCACGTATATGCTGCCGGTGGCCCCGGGGCCTCCGTTCATGTACTTGTAATTGCACCACAGAGAGAAATCGACGCCCCAATCGTCGAAATAGTGGGGCACCACGCCGACCGAGTGGCAGCAGTCGAAGCCGATGATGATGCCCCGGTCTCTGGCCTCCCTGGTCAGCCTACCCATGTCCAGGAGCTGACCGCTCCTGTAGTAGACGCTGGGCATTAGAATCAATGCGACCTCTTCCGTCATGGCGTCAATGACATCCTCCTCTTCGACGAGGCCGCTTTCCTCGCTCTTCACGAGCACAAGGTCCTCGTCAGGATCCCCGCCCCTCAGCCTTATCTGGGCCGCCAGGGCGTAGAGGTCGCTGGGGAAGTTGAGCTCGTCCGCCAGTATCTTCCTCCTCTCCCCCTCTGGCCTGTAGAAGGAGGCGACGAGCGTGTGGAGGTTGATGGTCGTCCCGCCACAGACCACCACCTCGTCGGGCTCGGCCCCTACAAGCCCCGCCTCCATGGCCCCTAGGCTCTCTGCGTACGTGATCCAGGGAATGCTGCCTCCTCCCCATCCGCCTATGCCTAGGGCCCTCCACTCGTCCACGACCCTGCGGAGAGTCGCCTCCGAGTCCCTAGACATGAGCCCCAGGGAGTTGCCATCCATGTATATGACCCCCGGGATGTGGTAGAATCTTTCCTTGTACTGGGCGAGGGGGTCATCGGCGTCCATGCGGAGCGCGAAAGCCTCACCCAGCCGGAAATTCCATCCGCCCAAGCCTAGTCGCTAAAATAATGACACATGATGTTTAAGACGATTCGCTCCCGGAGAGCGTACGTGAAGTCTGACAACGATCGTTGAGAGAGCATATTATTTTCGTCTCTTTGAGGACAGACCTAGGGTGAGGACCGTGCCGAGGATGGCAAAGGCGGCGGAGGCTCTGAACGCGCCCTGAAAACCCCAGGTTTCGGAGACGACGCCGAGTACGATCGGGCTCACCACGCCGCTGATGTTCGAGAATGTGGAGTATACGCCAATCGAGGCGCCCCGTTGCCCTTCAGGGGCCTCCTCGGTTATGAAGATGTTTCCAGATGTGAGGTACAGGCCATATGCTGCGCCCTGAATGCCTAGTATTGTACCGATGATAATTAGGCCGTCGAGGGTCGGAAGGACAAAGAGTGTAGCCGCCGACACAATAAGCCCCAGGGCCATCAGCCTCAGGACGTCGAATCTCTTGGCGAGTCCTCCGGCAGGGATTCGAGAGGCTGTTGAAACGAGGCCCCTGACGGCCAGGCTCAAACCCACCTGAGGCTCGTCAAAGCCTATTGATCCTCCGAAGAGTGGAAAGTACACCATCGTTGCGTTGTA
>CAZPMB010000074.1:0-10260 GCA_964587735.1 uncultured Candidatus Bathyarchaeia archaeon
AGGAGGTAGGCGAGGGTTGGATCTGAGATCAGGTCGAGGAACCTGACTCTGAGGCTCGGGCTCCACTCCGTGACTGGGGCGCCATCCGTCCTGAGCGTGGTGGGTTCCCCCAGCACCGATACCTCCATTCCGTCGATCATCTCCAAGAGCTCGCCGACATTTTCGGCCCTCACCTCGATCACATCGGCCCCCAGCGCCTCCTCGTCGTCGAGGTTAAGGTTCTCGGTCACGAAGAGCGTGGCAGCCGTCTCGTTCCTGCCGTGGGCCTTCGCCCTCTCGCTCAGAAACTTCGAAAGGGCGTTGATCGTCTTGCTGTCCTCGATCGGCGTCGATCCACCGCTAAATGGGTCGAAGGAAACGGGCTGACTTGAGCCGACGATGGTGTTCGGGGCCATCGCCGCGACGTGGGCCGCCATGAGGATGAAGGCCCCGGCGGACCACGCCCTGGCGCCCGGTGGGTAGACGAAGACGATGACGGGCACAGAGGAGCGCTCGATTAAGTCCACGATTTTAAAGGTGGCATCCAGGCTCCCCCCGGGCGTATCGACGAGCAATACGACGGCTTCTCCAGCCATGTCCGCGACTTCTATGGCCTCCGAGATCAACTCGACGGATGTGGCCGTGATAACGCCCTCGAACTCAACCGTCAGAACCCCCTTTGTCTCCTGTTGGACTGCCACGACCGAGAGAGCCGATGACGAGAACGTTAGGAGGACGAAAATCGAGAAGAGGCTTCTCAGGGGGAACAAGCGCACGGCTGCTTTCACTCTTTTTTCCTGGGCGTCTCTCCCCGTATCGTTCCGAGGAGGGTTGCGAAGTCTGATCCCATGGTCGTCGGCGTGACGACGACGAGGTTCTTCTCCCTCGCGATCTCCGTCAGCGTCTGGAACTCCCTGAGCCTTATGGCGACCGGATTCGTCTCGTACATTTTTGCCGCTTCGGTCATCTTCGTGGCGGCCTCGAACTCGCCGTCTGCGATGATTATCCTCGAGCGCCTCTCCCGTTCGGCCTCCGCCTGTTTGGCGATCGCCCTCTGCATCGCCTCGGGGAGGGAAACGTCCTTGATGGCCACGCTCGTCACCTTTATTCCCCATGGGTCCGTCTGAATGTCCAGTATATCCGTAAGCTTCTTGCCGAGCTCCTCCCTCTTCGAGAGGAGGTCGTCGAGCTCGACCCTGCCGATCGTCTCTCTGAGCGCCGTCTGCCCGAGCAGGTTGGTCGCGTTGATGTAGTTCTCCACGCTGACAACCGCCTTGACGGGCTCGAAGACCCTGTAGTAGACGACTGCGTCGACGTCGACGGTTATGTTGTCCTTAGTGATTATCTGCTGGTTGGGGACGTCGAAGGTCACCACCCTGAGGTCGATTATCTTGAAGGTGTCCACCCCCGGTATGCGGATGAAGAGACCCGGCCCCTTGGCGCCGATGAGCCTCCCCAGCCTGAAGATCACGGCCCTCTCGTACTCCTTCACGATCTTGATCGAGGACGCCAGTATGCCTATCAAGACCAGTGCTATGATGATTATCAGCTCTAGGCCCTCGAAGGGCAAGGGCAGTATCATCCAATCCCCTATGAAAGTTTCTTGTGAGCGTAAAATTTAAAGCGAGTGTTTAGCCGACCAAGAAGTCGTTCTTCGGCGATACTCTCGCATGTAGTTTGACATAAGCCGTTCACTCTTCACCGCCACAGGCACCAATGCCCTCGATTTTCGGGGAAACGTTATATGCCTCCTTCAAGAATTTGCTTTTTGGCGGGTGAGTGGGTCCTCCCACCCGTTCCGCCCTAGAAACCCCGGGAGAAGGGAGGAGATGAACACCAGAGAGATCAGCCTTGCTGCATTAATAGCGGCCCTCTACGCCGCCCTCGTCGTTGTTCTGGCGCCCGTTTCCTTCGGGCCAGTCCAGCTCAGGGTCGCGGACTGCATCATACCTCTTTCGGCGGTTCTCGGCTGGCCTGCGGTTGTCGGAGTATCTCTGGGGGCATTTATAGGGAATGCGTATTTCTTCTTGGGGCCCGTGGATGTCATCCTGGGCTCGGTGGCGAATCTTTTAGCAGCCTTCATCATATTCAGGTTGAGGAATAGGCTTCTCCACGCCTGCATCACCGGCTCTTTTGCAATCGGCCTGATAGTGGGCGGATACCTCTGGATCTACTTCCCTCCGCCGTACATCGGCGTGATGGTCCCCGCCTGGATGGCGATGATTGTAAGCATAACTCTGAGCAGCCTTGTTGCCATAGCTATTGTTGGCTACTTGCTGGTGAACGCACTTCTGGTAGCTGGCCTATCCAAAACCCTCAGGTCCATGGGGCTGAAGACCCACCTTTAAAATCCTTTTTGCCTCCGAAATGCTGAAAATCAAGAGAGGATGTTGGGGACCATATGAATGCGAGGCTCGTCAGGCTGTTCGGCGTCTTCGGCATCATCGCCCCCGTCGTGGGGTTCTCGATGATCTTCCTAGCCATCCGGACGGCCCCCTGGTTCAGCTGGAGTGGGAACGCCCTCAGCGATCTGGGGGTCGATGGCCTCACAGCCGTCGTGTTCAACGGCGGCCTGGCGATGACATCCTCGGTCATGATGGCATTCTCCGCCGGCCTTTACGAGCTGACTAGGGGCAGCAGGATAGGATCGATGTCGTTCATCCTCTTCATAGCCGCCTCTTGCTGGCTACTGGGGATAGCTGGCTTCTCAGAGACGGCTGGCAGGATCCACTTCTACTTTTCCGTCGCCTTCTTTGTCACCCTGCCGCTCGCCATGGCCGCCTTCGCCGTCTACGCGTTGAGAAAGGGGATCAAGTGGCTAGGCTTGCTATCGGTTCTCTGCGGAGTCGCGGCTGCCTCGGTCTGGGCTCCGGATTGGGAAGCTGTCGCAATACCCGAGGCCCTCTCCGCGCTTGCTGTAGGGGTTTGGTCAGCCGTCACTGGCGCCTGGATGACGAGAATGAGGGACGAAGTCTAGGGGAATATCCTCCTCATGTCCCTGGGGAATGGTATGGCGTCCCTTATGTGGTCCTGCTTCGTCATCCACATGAGCACCCTCTCGACCCCGAGCCCGAACCCGCTGTGCGGCACGGACCCCCATCTGCGGAGATCCAGGTACCAGCTGTAGTTCGCCGGGTCGAGCCCGTCGTCGTGGATCCTCTGCAGCAGCTGGTCGTAGTCGTGCACCCTCTGGCCCCCGCCGATTATCTCGCTGTACCCCTCGGGCGCTATGAGGTCCGCGGAGAGGGTCACCTCAGGCCTGTTGGGGTTGGGCATGTGGTAGAACGGCTTTATCCCCGTCGGGAAGCCGACGACCCAGACCGGCTTGTCGAAGCTCCTGCTCAGAGGCTCCTCCTGGGTCCTGCCGAAGTCGCCCCCCCAGAGCATCTCCACTCCCTTGCTGTTCAGCAGCTTCACGGCGTCGTCGTACGTGATCCTCGGGAACGGCGGCTCAAGCCTGAGGAGCTCCTCGGGGTCCCGGCCGGCCACCCTCAGCTCCCGCGGCATCTCCTCAGCCAGGACGTGGGCGATGTGGGTGACGAGCTCGTCGCCGACCCTCATGATGCCGTTCAGGTCCTGCCACGGCTCCTCCATCTCCATGTGCCAGTACTCGGTCAAGTGCTGGCGGGTCCTACTCTGCTCCGCCCTGAAGCTGGGGGCGATGGTGTATATCTTCCCCAGAGTGGCGATCATCGCCTCGGCGTAGAGCTGCCAGCTCTGGCTCAGGTAGACGTCCTTCCTTCCGAAGTAGTCGACGCTGAAGAGGGTGCTCCCCCCCTCCACGGAGGCGGTCATGAAGCTCGGCGAGTGGGTCTCCGTGAACCCTTGCTCGTCGAACCAGCACCTGGCGGCCTTCAGGAACCTCGCCCTCATCCTCATCATGGCCTGGACCTTGGGGTTCCTGACGTAGAGGTGGCGGTTGTCCATCAGGAACTCGACGCCGTGCTCCTTCTTCGTTATCGGGTAGTCGGGCATCGCCTCGCTGAGGTTGACGACATTATTGACGGAGACCTCCCTCCCGAAGGGCGCGCGGTTGTCCACGTTGACCACGCCCTCCAGCTCTATGGTTGACTCCAGGGGCAGCGCCTCGACCCTGTTGTAGGTGCCCTCGTCGATGCTGCTCCTGTTCAGGGTGCACTGGATTACCCCAGTGCCGTCCCGCACCTCGAGGAACTGGATCCCGCCGCTGCTTCGGCTGTTGTAGAGCCAGCCTCGGACGGTCACCCGCTCCCCGTCGTGCTCTCCGTTCAACAGATCAGCAACGTCAGCGAATTCGGACATCTCTGACCGAGAAGAATAAGGGCCTTCACGATAAATACTCTTCTGCTCACTTACGGAAGAATGCGCCGAGGGACGTCTGCTTCGGCCTCCCGACCAGCAGGTCGAAGTCCATGTCCAGGGCGTCCAGGAGCTGCTCGAACATCGACTCCATGTACTCCAGGTACTTGTTTATGTCCACGTCCCTGTTGGACGCCATCTGAACCGGCTTCACGTCGTCGTGCGTCACGACGTAGCTGATGATGTCCCCGGGGTTCAGGCTTATCCCCTGCTCCGCCAGCATCTTCGCCGCCTTCACGTGCTGCGGATTCGTGTCGTAGCCGGAGACGGATTTCCCCATCATCACGCTGAAGGCGAGCTCGCTGAGGTCGAAGTCCCTCTCCTTCAGCCTCCTGTATATCGACTCCACGAGCCCCCTTATCTCCTTCTTCGCGCCGGGGATGTCCTCAGGGGCCTCGACGCCACTGAGGATTTGGGTGAGCCTGAGGAATGAGTCCTTCAGCAGGGGCGGGATGTGCCTCTTCTTCCCCGTCAGCCCCTTTATGTCGACGCTCCCGTCCTCGTACACTCCCAGGTAGTTCTTCTTCCTCCTCGAGAAGATCGCGTACCTGTAGACCTTGTCGACGTCGAGGTCGATGCTGAGCTTCCCCTCAGTCCATCCCACCAGGGCGTCTATCTGCTCCCTAGTGGGTTTGGAGAGGAATACGCTGTCCGTGTCACCGTAGAGCACATCTATCCCCAGCCTCCCCGACTCCTCCACGGCCTGCGTCATCGCGTACCGACCGATGGCTGCGGTGCTCTCGGCGAGGGGAGGGCAGTACAAAGGGAAGGACTCCGCCCCGAAGACGCCGTAGGAGGCGTTCAGGAAAACCTTGAGGGCGCTCTGGACGACGTCGTAGAACTTCCGCTCCTCATCCGACAGGCTTCGGTCCCTCGAGAGGGGCTTGTACCTCGTCACCCTGAGGTCTCTGAGGCTGCCTATCATGAGGCTGGTCAGCCCCCTCTTCCTCTTGCAGACCCAGTGCCCTGTGCCTGGTATCAGGTTGCTCCTGCACTCGGGGTGGTGGCAGAGGAGGGTCTCGTAGCTGAGGTTCCAGTTCCGGATCGCCGAGGGGTAGAGGGAGGCGAAGTCGACGACCGTTACGCCGAAGTGGACGCCTGGCCTGGGATCCCTCACGATGGCGCCGAGGTACTTCTTCCCCTTGATTATGGCCTCCGTCGTGGTCCCGCCCTTCGCCTTCGCGATGTCCTCGGTGTTCGGTATCAGCCAGCCCCTCCGCCTGTGCTCCCACTCCATGAGCGCGAGGATCCATCGGCTGACGCCCTGCCTGGTCAGGTCCTCCATCGTCATCTTGCTTATCCGGCAGAGGATGACCATTAGCTTCATCACCAGGTCGTCGCTGAATGAGGTGAGCTCGTACGTTATCTCGGAGTCCCTGAGGCAGTACCTGGCTAGCTCCTCGAAGGAGAGGTCGGTGATGCTGGCGATCGCCAGCTTCCTCTTCCCGATGACGGCGGAGGCGACGTCGTCGAGATTGTTCTCCCTGTACCTGTTGCCGAAGGCGTAGATCTGTATCGACCGGTTCAGGAAGAAGCGGTACAGGTCGATGTGGAGCCCGTTCCTGAGGTAGGCGAACTGCCTTCCGAGGGTTATCGGGGTCTCCTCCTGGGAGAAAGCCAGCTTCTGGGCCCTGTTCTTCAGGTACCTGAGGTCGAAGTTGTCCCCGTTGAAGGTGAGCACGATGGGGTACTCGTCCAGCACCCTGAAGGTCTCCTCGACAAGGGCCCTCTCGTCGTCGTAGAAGACCACCTCGGCCCCGTCGACCTCGGGCAGGGCCGCTTCTTCGCCGGGCTCCTTCAGCAGGATCACCCGTCTCAGGCCGTCCGAGGAGACGAAGGAAATGGCGGTAATGGGGTCAGCCGCCTCGTCCGGGTTGGGGATCCTGTTCGCAACAGCCGTGTAGACCTCGATGTCGACGGCGACCCTCCTCAGATCTGGGACCGGGCACTGGAGCAGCCTCGCCCACTCCATCATGTGCTCCCTGATGTCGGGTTCTTCTTCGGCGAGCAATGCGGCCATCCCCTCCTTAATTGACCCAGGCAGAGAGTACTCCTCCTCGACGAGGTCGCCCCGCACGACCCTGTAGGGCATCCCAGGGACTAAGCCCGTGTCGTAGATGTAGTTCTGGTAGTAGCGGATCCGGCTCTCCCAGCTTTCGGCCAGGATGTTCCTAATGCCGCCGCCCACCCCGCCGCCGATCGCGAGCGGGTTCGTGGCGACGACCTTCGTCACCTTGACGGTCTTGTCGGCGATCGCGTCGAATCTTTCGACCTGCTCGAGGGCGAGGAAGTCGGGGTAGCTCACAAGCCGGTCGTTCTTCCTCAGTTCCTCGGGCCTCTCCTTCGAGATGCAGTAGGAGAGGTGCCCGGTGTTGTCGTACCAGAGGTATATCTGCTGCGAAGCCGGTTCGTAGAGGCGGAGGAATGCCTTCTCAGCCTTCCCGTCGTATCCCGCCGACAGGAGGTATGAGGGGGGGAGGTTATCGGGCGCCAACCGCCCCTTGGGCACGACCACCTCCTCGGCTTCTGCTGGCTCCACTCGATCCACTCACTTCAATATTCTCGGCGGTCCAATATATGACCTATCACTGCCTCGGATTCTTCGAACGGGCCTCCATGAAGTACGCGATCTCAAGGGCAAGATAGGCAGCGACTGTGGCCGTGAGGCCCGAGTCGTAGTGGGGGGTCACCTCGGTCAGGTCGAGGCCGAGGAAACGCCTGTCGAGAACGCCCGAAACGATGTCCATGAGCTGGCCCACTCCGATTCCCTCCGGCGAAGGGTTGCTAACAGCGGGGGCAAATGAGGGATCTAGGACATCCATATCGACGCTGAGGTACGCCGAGGAGGCCGATTCGAGCCACTCCATAACAAAACCGAGGCCCGATATCAGGCCCTCCCTCTGGAGGTCCAAGGAGGAGACGATCCTGACGCGATCGGGGTTGTCCCTGGCGAATTCTACCTCCTCGCCTGATAGCGCCCTACACCCTAGGATCGCGAGCCTGAAGTCCAGTTCCTCTAGGGCGCGTCGCATGAAAGTGGCGTGGGACAGCCTGAGGCCCAAGAGTTCATCCCTGAGGTCCATGTGGGCGTCGAGGTCGACCACGACGTCGGGCTTCAGGGCCCTGAGAGCGCCGAGCGTGACGGTGTGCTCCCCCCCGAGAAGAATAGGCTTCTTCCCAGAGGAATGTACTAGTCCGATAGCCTCCTCGATTTTCAGAAGAGAGCCCACGACATCCACGCCGCATTCAACGTTGCCGACGTCAGCAAGGCGGATGTCCTTCAGGTCCAGCCCCATGCGGGGGCTGTAGGTCTCCATGAACCGGCTGGCGAGCCTGATCGCATCGGGGGCGAACCTGGAGCCTCTCCGATATGAGGACGTCGAATCCATCGGGGCGCCGATCACGACGTAGCGGGCGTCCTCGAAAGGCGTCGCAGTATCCAGAAATGATTGCAGCACGGGCCTGCAGGGGGGCCTCATCTCACCACACATGCCTTCATCTACCTCGCATCGGTTATATAGCGTTCTTTATTGAGCAATCCATGAGTCTATCCGTCGGCAACGTTGGCATCCTCTTAGTATTCTGATTCGAATCACTCAGCCTAGATCCCAGAAGAGCCAATGGAAGCTAAGACGACCGTCTCTTAGCCTATCCATAATCTTATCCTCAGATCCACTCGATGCTTTTACCGGTGTTGCGTGTTGGTCGACTTGGCATCTCTACAGGCGGTGTCCTACATTATGGGTTCGATTGGCGTCTTCGTGGCGGCGATCTACTACGTATTCAACATGAGGGCAACCCTCCAAGTGAGGAAGGAGGCGAACGTGACCCAGCGCCAGCAGCTGGAGACCCGCCAGGCCCAGATGTTCATGGGCATATACAACCAGCTAGTGAACAAGGAGTTCGTATCGGCCTATCAGAAAATCATGAATAGCCAGTGGAAAAACTACGACGAGTATCGAGAGTTGTTCAAGGACCCTGAATTCCAGATCGCAACATACTATGTCGGTGGGTACTATGAGGGCTTGGGTGTGCTCGTAAGAGAAGGCCTTCTGGACATCAGATGGATTGCCCTGCTCATCTGTGGCATGACGCGCACGTACTGGGAGAAGATTGAGACCCATATCGTTGAGATGAGAAAGGCCATTGGCCAGCGCAGATTAGGCAGTGAAACCGAGTACCTATACAACGAGCTGATGAAGTACCTAGAGAAGCACCCCGAGCTGAAAACCTGACGCTCTTTTTCTACCCCCAATAGTCTTATCCTCAGCTCAACATACCCGCATACAGGTTGATCATGTATGGTCGATGATTCAACGAGAGAGGCGGTTTATTTGGGGGTTAAGGGAGCGATGTTCCTCTACGGTGGATTGTTCAGGGGCCTCGCTGAAGCAATCGGCCTCGAGAAAGCGATTGAGCTCCACTCTAAGATTCAGGAGCCATTTGGAGATGGCCTGGCTGTGTTACTGAAAAACAGATTGGGATCCAAGGAAGTAGACATCAAGACGTTCAGCGAGGTATATCGATCAACATCGACCATGGGCGTCGAGAACGTCTACGAGGAGACACCCTCATCGTTCGTCGTCAAGGGATTCAGCTGCCCCATCTACAGCGGCCTTAAGGAGGCGGGTTTAGACCACCAGACCATAAAGACGATGTGCGAGGGCGCGGGCAATTTGATCTACAAGGCCTTTAACAGACACTATCCTAAGGTAGAGGCCAGAATGAGGTTCAGGGATTCTCCAGAGGATTGTTGCGTGGAGGAGTACAGGCTGAAAAAGTAGCATGACTATACGAAAAGGATAATTTTATATCATGTTTCCCACCATGTGGGAAATGTGGCTTGGGTCATGGAGCGGGCTAAGCTGGATGAGAAAGGCAGGCTCACGATACCTGCTTCGTATAGGGAGAAACTGGGCTTGAGCGGGGATGTGGCTCTGATCCTCGAGGAAGATTACCTCATCGTCTGTAAGACGGCAACCGCCGATGAATTTAAGATGGCTTCGAGAAGGTTGGCCGAGGAGATAGGTACAGCAAGGAACAAGCCGATTGGATTCGAGAAGCTCTTCTGAAGACGAGGAGAGGGGCGATGATATTCGTAGACGCCATGATCTGGATTTACAACTGCGACGTTATGGCTCCGGAGCACGAGAACGTCCATTCGTGGCTCGAGGGGAATGACGGAAACGGGATCATAGACCGGGAGGAGGTACTCGTCAACACGATTGTCGTCATGGAGATTGTTCACAATCTTCGGAGGATAGCTAAACTGCCGCCACAGCTTGTTTATGATTATGTGTTGAAGATGCTCGCCCTGAGAAATGTAACAACCGCGCCATTTGATAGGGAACTGCTCCACGCAAGCATGCATACATCCGAGAGATATTATAAGCATGGAATCGGGGGGCGGGATGCAGCAATACTTGCCACTATGCTAAGAATGAACGTGGATACGATAGCCACACATGATAAGAACATTCTACAGATAACAGATTTCCGCAGAATAGATCCGACTCATCATCCACCAAAAGTCTTCGATTTCGCAAAATAATCTTCTAGTTATTTTTTCTCGATAGCCTTATCCTGCGTTCCGCATGATTTCTCTCAGTGAAACTGCATGGTTGATTTAGCTGAAATTCAGACGGTTTACTACATGGTGGCAGCAACTGGAGTATTAGTGGCGGCTGCCTACTACATTGTAGCCCTGAGGAGCGCCAACAGGACGAGGCAGGCCCAGCTGTTGATGAACATCGCGAGCCTGAGCTTCAACAACCACGAGTGGAACAGAGCGTACAAGAAATTTACTGACACCCAGTTCAACAGCGCCAAGGACTTCATCGAGATGTGGGAAACCGGGACTGACAACGAGTTACTCGACGCGTATAACATTCTTGGAGGATTCTACGAGAGTCTGGGCGTATTCATTAAAGAGGGCTTGATAGA
>CAZPMB010000075.1:0-10259 GCA_964587735.1 uncultured Candidatus Bathyarchaeia archaeon
GGTGGATTCGGGGGTGGCAAGGGATTCGGCGGAGGGGGAGCCGGAGTAAGATAGGCTCTTCTGAGGGCCCGAGTAAACTCGCAGGATCATCGCCTAAACCTTTTTATCCTAATCCCGAGGTATGAGTTGACGAACCGAGGCAAACAACTAGATATATATGTCGGTCCTCTAACAAAATCAGTGCGCTAGGAAAGGAGATGGAATTTGACAACCGTCCACGATGTGCCGCCCGATGTCCTCATCCAGAGGCTCTCGGAGTACATTAAGGGCAACATCCATGAGGTCGCCCCGCCCGAGTGGGCGATCTACGTGAAGACGGGCCCCCACGTCGAGAGGGCGCCGCAGAACCCCGACTGGTGGTACGTCAGGACGGCGTCCATGATGAGGAAGCTCTACGTCAAGGGCCCCATCGGCGTCTCGAGGCTCAGGAAGGACTACGGCGGGCGCAAGCGGAGGGGGGTCAGGCCGGCCCACTTCTGCAAGGCCGGGGGCAGCATCATCAGGAGCATACTTCAGCAGCTGGAGGAGGCCGGCCTCGTCTCCAAGCAGAACAACGATGGAAGGGTGATCAGCGCCAAGGGCAGGGGGCTCCTCGACGCCATGTCGGGCCAGATCAAGAGGGAGATTGAAAGGGAGAACCCAGAGTTAAAGAACTACTGAGGCGGCGGGCCGTGTCTTCGGACGAGGAGCTACAGAGGCTCAGGGAGAGGAGGCTGCTAGAGCTCCAGGCACAGCAGCGGCAGGCTGAGGAGCTCCAGAGGGAGAGGCAGGAGGTCGAGACGCAGAAACAGGCCCTCCTGCGCAGAGTCCTCACCCCGGAGGCCAGGCAGAGGCTCACCAACATCAAGATGGTCCGCCCCGAGTACGCCGAGCAGCTCGAGATGCAGCTGCTGCAGGTCGCCCAAAGCGGTAAGGTGGCTATCCCGATCACGGACGAGATGCTGAAGAGGCTGTTGGCCCAGATCCAGTCCCAGCAGGAACAGAGAGACATCAGGATCAGGAGGAAATGAGGTGGCGAGGAACAAACCACTGGCTTACAAGCTGCGCCTGGCGAAGGCGGGGAAGCAGAAGAAGTCCGCGCCGGCCTGGATCATAGCGAAGACCCTGGGCCACGTCCGCTGGAGCCCTAAGAGCAGGCGGAACTGGCGGAACAGGAAGCTGAGGGCCTAGGAGGGAGAGGATGTCCGAATCGAAGCCTGCCGAGGAGCGCATCTACACAATCCCCTTCGGGAGGGCTTGGGTGGTCCCCAAGTACAGGCGAGCCGAGAAGACGATTACACTGTTGAAGAAGTTCGTGCAGCGCCACATGAAGCCAGAGAAGATCGTTATCGACCCCTCCGTTAACGAGGAGATATGGGCCAGGGGCATCAGGAGCCCGCCGAGGGAGATCAGGGTCAAGCTCTCCAAGGACGACGAGGGCACAGTGACCGTCAGCCTAGCGGAGGCGGAGCAATGAGCGGTGTCAGGATCTATAGGGTCACGGGGAGAATAGACAAGCCCTTCCTCTTCGAGCCGATAGTTTTCCGAAAGGAGATCGCCGCGGCGAAGGAGGCCCACGCCGTGGAGAAGATCTACGCCGAGATGGGCAGCCGCCACAGGGCGAAGCGCCAGCAGATTACCATTCTCGATATAGAAGAGGTGGACAAGAGCTCGGAGGAAGGCCGTAGGGCTTGACAGCCCCGAGCCCAGAGGAGCAGATGCGGAAGCTGATCGTCGAGCTCCAGCTGATGCGGGGTACCGCCGAGACTCTCCAGGAGAGGCTTCAGATCTTGGGGTCAGCCATAGCCGACCTGAGCGTCGCCAAGGAGTCCCTGGGGAGCCTGAAGGAGTCCGAGAAGGGGGCACCCATTTTGGTACCGACAGGCGGGGGGGCCTACGTCAACGCGAACCTCGGCGACATCAGCAAGGTAATCGTCAACATCGGCGCGGACGTCTCCATTGAGATGGGCTTGGAGGAGGCCGAGAAGGACGTGACGGGCAGGCTCGATGACGTGGAGAAGGCGAGTCGCTCTGTTCAGCAGCAGCTCGAGCAGATCCTCGCCCAGATGCAGATCCACCAGGATGGCCTGAACAGGCTCAGCGCCAGCCTCCGAGGGGAAGCCCCGCGTGTTTGAGAAGCTGAAGCAGGGCATCAGGGGCATCGTGGATCGGATCTCTAAGAGCGAGCTCTCCGACAAGGACCTCGTGCCGGTCCTCTGGGACCTCCAGCTTCAGCTCGTGTCCAACGACGTCGCAGTCAGCGTCGCGGAGAAGGTCTGCGAGGAGCTCAAGGAGCGGCTCAAAGGCGTCGCCTTCCCCCGATTTGGGGACAAGTTGGCCCCGGTCAAGGAGGCCCTCCGGGAGGCCATCGAGGCAACGATGAAGACGAACGAAGGGCTGGATCTCCTGGAACTGATGGCGAAGAAGAAGGCAGAAGGCGACCCGCTTGTGGTCCTTTTCGTGGGTATAAACGGCACGGGCAAGACCACGACCATCGCCAAGGTGGCGAAGCTACTCCTCGACGGAGGCTACGGGGTCGTCCTCGCATCGGGGGACACCCACAGGGCCGGAGCCATCGAGCAGCTGGAGGAGCACGCGCAGCGTCTCGGCGTCCGCGTGGTGAAGCATAAGTACGGCGCAGACCCGGCGGCTGTGAGCTTCGACGCAGTGCAGCACGCCAGGGCTCAGGGAATCGACGCCGTCCTTATCGACACAGCCGGCAGGATGCAGACCAACCGCAACCTGATGGACGAGCTCCAGAAGATAAAGCGGGTGGTTAAGCCCGACCTGACGGTCATGGTCCTCGACGCCCTGATCGGGAACGACGCCATCGACCAGGCGGAGACATTCAACACACGTGTCGGCTTCGACGCAGCCATCCTCACGAAGGTGGACGCGGACGCGAAGGGCGGCTCAAGCCTGAGCGTCTCGTACCTCACTGGGAAGCCCATCATCTACGTCGGGGTGGGCCAGGGATACGGAGACCTCCAGCGCTTCGACCCCGGCTGGTTCGCCGATAAGATCGTCGGCGATTCGTAAAGAATTTAAGGGCGCCATCCCCCGATAGGAGCGACACCATGGGACTCGGCAGCTTCTTCAACTCCACGGCGCGCCTCCTCAGGACCCTCTCCAGGCCCGATTGGAAGACGTACTCCCTCAGCATCAAGATCGTCTTTATCGGCGTCTTGATCCTCGGCGCCATAGGCTTCCTCATCAGGCTGATCTCGTCGACAATTTCGTTGAAGCCAGCCTGATAGCAGTTAAAACCGTGTGAATCGTTATTCACGATAGCTTGGGACGATTCAGAACTCTAAGCCATGTTGAAGCTGGTCACACGATAACCAGAGTCGAAAGGGAAGGGCAGTTCAAAGCCCCTACTTGATGTTCCTATCATATGGATACTTCACGTAGAAGAGGAACATAAGGAGTAGAATAAGAAAGATTGCTGCTGCGAAGATGTACTCGAAATCGAGGAAGAGGACCGACTGCTCCAACCATAGTCCTCCTTATGCTTGCGTAGTCTCCCTTGGGGCTATTAAAAAGCTTCCCCACACAGACTCGAAGCGTGGCTCATACGTCTGATGAGATTTTGCTTGCATAAATAGATCTAAATGTGGGATGGCAACAACCCGTATTTTCGTGTGAGGCTGAAAAAGTTTTTTCAGCCTCTTTAAGTTGTGAATCATTGACGATCGATGGCACAGGTTGGGGCTTCAACAGATGGACTCCTGCACATGCAGCAGAAAGGCACAATGTTCCATGGGTGCGGTGAAGGATATCTCTGCAAGCGCAAAGCGCTCTGTTGGACCATGGAAGGTCATAAAACGGTTCTCAGGATTTGTAAAGTGAGAGAAATCATGAGAGGCGGCTTAGTTTGAACGCGAAGTCTAGTCGGGCGAGAAGAAGGGTGGCCTGGGGGATCACGGGCTGCGGCGACAAGCTGAGGGAGACATACGACGTAATGAAGGGAGTCAACGATGCCCACATCGACCGGTTGGAGATCGAGGTCTTTCTTTCTCGAGCGGGGGAGCAGGTCGCCAGATACTACAAGCTCCTTGGTGGACTGAAAAAGAGCTTCGGAAGGGTCTGGGTTGAGAGGGACGCCAACACGCCCTTTCTGGCCGGCCGGCTGCAGCTTGGGGAGTTCGAGTTCATGCTTATAGCCCCGGCCACCTCGAACACGGTGGCTAAGCTCGCCTACGGAATAGCCGACACTATGCTCACCAACGGCGCCATCCAGGCCCTCAAGGCATCAGTTCCAGTTTACATAATGCCCTCCGATTTTCAGGAGGGAAAGACGATCACAGAGCTCCCCGACGGAGGGGGGCTCAAGCTGAGGGTTCGAAAGGAGGACGCTGAGAACGTCAGGAAGATCGCCACCATGGAGGGGATATACGCCTTTGAGGAGCCCGGCGAGATCCGGGAGATATTCAGGAAACTCTTCGGGTCATACAAGGATAACGAAATCCGTGGGTAATAGGGGCTTTCTGGTAAGTTACGGAGTTTGACGAGGTATCTGCCATTTTCTTGGTTGCGGTTTGAAGAGGTGGCCTTTTCCACCGTGGATCGATCTGGGAAATGTTAATAACCTCGTGCTAGCCTCTTACGGATACACCGGACGTGGTCCTGTGTCCGAGCAGAAGCCCAGAACGTCGCTCTACGCCGTAAAGGTCACAGTGGGTCAGGAGAGAAATGTAGTCCAAATGCTCGCTGACAAGGCGAAGGTGGAGGGGCTCCCCATAGCCGCAATCCTGGCCCCGACGGAGCTAAGGGGCTACATAATCGTAGAGTCCTCGGCACCCCACGCGGTGGACCAGCTAATCAGGGGGGTGAGGCACACCCGGGAGCGGGTGCAGGGCATGGTCGACCCATCGGAGGTGGACCACTACCTTGAGACGAGGCCTGCTTTCGAGGGGCTTGAGGTCGGGACCGTGGTCGACGTGATCGCAGGCCCCTTCAAGGGGATGCAGGCCAAGGTGGTAAGGGTGGACCCTGCGAAAGAGGAGGTCACAGTGGAGATACTCGAGGCGGCGTTCACACTTCCAATAACGGTCCACGCCGACTACGTGCGGGAAGTGAAGGGAGCCTAGAATGGTCGAAAAGACTTTCAACTTCATCGTCAGCGGAGGCGAGGCCTCGGGTGGCCCACCCATAGGGCCCGCCCTCGGCCCGCTCGGCGTCAACATCATGGCGATCGTGAACAAGATCAACGAGCAGACGGCCGAGTACAAGGGCGTCAAGGTGTCCGTTGACGTCGCAATAGACACCGACACCAAGGCGTTCACGGTCAAGGTCGGGATGCTCTCCACGTACGCCCTCATTACCCAGGCCCTCCACATCCCAAAGGGTTCCCAGACCCCGAAAACCGCGTCCGTTGGCAACCTCACCTTCGAACAGCTCGTGGATATAGCCCGAAAGAAGAAGGAGGGCCTCTTCGCCGCGTCCCTGAAGGCCGCCGTTAGGGAGATCCTGGGAAGCTGCCAGAGCATGGGTGTCACCGTGGACGGCCGGCCCGCCGGGGAGGTTCAGGCCCTCATCGGCTCGGGCGGGTACGACTCGAGGCTTTTGGAGGCCGCATAAAGTTTTATATTAGGTTCCGGGTGAAGACAAGGGGAATCAGTCATGTCGGTCCCAAGGGAGACGATCATGGAGACCATCGCGAAGGCGAGGGAGGCGGCCCCGGGCAGGGGCTTCGAGCAGTCTGTGGACCTCACCATCAACCTCAGGGACCTCGACATGAGGCAGCCCACTAACAGGATCGACCTCAGGGTGTCGGTGCCCAACGGAGTCGGTGGGCAGAAGGTCCTCGTCTTCGCCTCGGGGGACCTCGCCCTCAGGGCTCGTAGGGCGGGTGCCGACAGCGTGATAGAGCCCGAGGAGCTCAACCAGCTCGCATCAGACAAGAAGGCTGCTAAAAAGAGGCTAAAGGATTACCAGATCTTCGTGGCCGAGGCGCCCCTGATGCCCACGGTGGGCCGCGTGGCCGGCCCCATCCTGGGGCCGAAGGGGAAGATGCCGATGCCCGTCCCGTCTCAGGCCCCAATCGACGCCGTGCTTGAGAGGGAGAGGCGTGTGGTCATCCTGCGGAGCCGCGAGAGGCCGTTCGTCAAGTGCAAAGTGGGTAAGGAGTCCATGTCGGACGAGGAGATCGCTGGGAACATAGAGGCGATCCTCTCAGGCTTGATGGCCTCTCTGAAGCGTGGAATGAACAACGTGAGGTCCATCCACGTCAAGCTGACCATGGGCCCGGCGGTAAGGCTCATCTGAGGTGGACGAAATGCAGCGAGTATCCGAGGAGAAACAGGAGATCGTGGACTCCACGGTAAAGCTCCTGGGCGAATACGCGATCATAGGCGCGGCCGACCTGAACAAGGTTGGGAGCAGCATGCTCCAGGACCTGAGGAGGCAGCTCAGGAACCAGGTCGCGGTGAGGGGCGTCAAGAACACCCTTATGCGCATCGCCATGGAGAAGGCAGGGCTTAAGGGGACGGACGAGTTCCTCAACAGGATAAAGGGCCAGAACGTCTACATCTTTTCCAACGGAAACCCCTTCAAGCTGGCGATGACCCTCCACAGGAATAAGGTAAGGATCTTCGCCAAGGGAGGAGACGCCGCCCTGGGAAACATCATCGTACCAGCCGGAAACACAGGCCTCTCGCCGGGGCCGATCATCAGCAAGTTCGGGGCCTTGGGCGTAAAGACCCGCATCGAGGCTGGGAACATCTGGGTCACCCAGGACACGCAGGTCGCGAAGGGGGGGGACATCATCTCTGGGGATCTCGCTGACCTCCTCACCCGCTTGGGGATAAGGGCCTCGGAGATGGGTCTGGACATCAAGGCAGTCTATGAGAGGGGCGTTGTCATCCCGAGGGAGGGCCTCATTCTAGACATAAGCACATACCGTAGGCGACTTGAGAAAGCCAGAAGTGACTCGTTCCAGGTAGCCATGAAGGCAGGGTACGCGACCAAGGAGACGACATCGGCCCTTCTCTCTCTAGCAGTCCAGAGTGCCAGAAAGGTAGCCCTAGCGGCAGAATACGTGACCCCGGAGACAGCCATTGAGCTGATAGCGAGGGTAGGATCCCAAGCTGTGAACCTTGCAAAGGCCGTCGGTAGAGCCCAGGCAAAACTCTAACATATACAAGGCCCGGTTCGTCGACCTTTATAGAACCAGGATTAATCTTTCAACCTTCTAACACTCTATTTTTTATCTTAAAGCTCAGGATTGGGAAGGATTCGGCGCTCCGCATTTTACTAGGAAATAGTTAAGTTCTAGGAACACATCTAACGTCTATCCCCCCAGGGACCGTCAAGTCTCGGGGAAAGGATTCGAGTTCCGTAATACCCTGTTGGGGTAAAAAAAGCGGCCTCGTTTCGAGAACACAATGATAGGTTAGGTCACAGATGGTAAAGATTCGTTTCATGGGGGGGACCCATGAGGTAGGCAGGAACGCGGTCCTCCTCGAGTCAGGGGAGGCGCGCCTCCTTCTAGACTACGGCGTCAAGGTCGGCGAGAAGCCAGAGTTCCCCGGCCATGTCAGGTCAAAGGACATAGATGGAATAGTTCTCACACATGCCCACCTCGACCACTCCGGCGGCGTCCCCCTGTTTTATCTCTCAGAGTCCAAGCCCCTCTTCGCCACCCCTGTGACGACGGAGATCACAAAGGTCCTCATGAAGGACATGATCAAGCTGAGCGGGTACTTCCTCCCCTTCGAGTACATCGAGTTCGACGCGATGCTGAGGCAGAGGAAGGATCTCGGCTACGGAGAACGGGTCCGCGTCGGGGACGTCGAGTTCGCCTTCACGAACGCCGGGCACATCCAGGGCAGCTCCATGGTGGAGCTTGAGACCGGAGGAAAGCGGATACTGTACACCGGCGACATCAACACCCTTGACACGCGGGTCGTCCACGGGGCAAAGATACCGCAGAAGCCCTTCGACGCAGTCATCATCGAGAGCACCTACGCTACCACCGAACACGAAGACAGGACCGAGATAGAGGCCCTCTTCGTGGCGTCCATTAAGGAGGTCGTCGGCAAAGGGGGCAAGGTCCTCGTGCCGGCCTTCGCGGTCGGGAGGAGCCAGGAGATGCTCAGCGTCCTCCACGCCCACAAGCTGAGGGCGAACACCGTCATAGACGGCATGGCCCGGGCCGTGAACCAGATCACCCTTGACTACCCCGACTATGTGAGAAACCCGAAGACGCTGATGAAGGTAATCAGCGACACAAAGGAGGTCCAGGGGTGGAGGGACAGGCGCGAGGCCCTGAGGCGGGCAGACGTCATGGTCGCCCCCTCGGGCATGCTACAGGGAGGCTCTGCCCTGTACTATATGGAGAAGCTGGCCCTTGACGAAAGAAATGCGATCTTCCTGGTCAGCTACCAGATACCGGGGACGAGCGGAGCAAAGCTTCTGGAGACCAAAAGCTTCGAGATAAACGAGGCCGAGCAGGAGGTCAAGGCTCAGGTCAGGCGCTTCGACTTCTCGTCCCACTGCGGCAAAAGCCAGCTCGAAGACTTCCTCAGGGGGCTGAAGGGGAAGCCAGACGTTTACGTCCTCCACGGCGAGCCCGAGAACTGCGATGCCCTCGCACAGTTTGCAAGAGACGTGCTCGACCTGGACGCCGTGGCCCCAGACGAGGGCGACGAATTCAAGGTTTGACCCCTTCAGGGCCATTTGGGTTCCGAAATCAATTTCCTTTTCTCTTCATCATATAAAGCTTAAATTTTCCCTGGAAGAGTAATACAGGATTCCTCAGAGGACTAAAGGCGTGGTCCAGAAGCCGGGTTCCATCCGGTCCCTCATGAGGGGCAATATCCTCATTCTCACGGTCAGCCGCGTCATCTGGAGCATGTCCAACTCCATCGTGTACCCCTACCAGTCCCTATACGTATTGGAGCTCGGGGGGAGCAAGCCGATCATTGGCCTTGTTAACGCGATCGGGGGCCTTGCGGGATTTTTACTATACCCTGTGGGTGGGTATATCGCAGACAAATCGGGCAGGGCAAAACTCGTTGGGCTCTCAACGTTCCTCTATGCCTCAAGCTTCCTCATTTTCATATTTGCTCCAAGCTGGCAGTGGCTCGCATTCGGAATCGCCTACCAGCAGATCGTCCTCTTCTACATGCCGGCCCTCAACGCGATCATGGCGGATTCCATACCGGTGGGCACCAGGGGTAAAATCCTGTCCATCACCATCGCCATACCTGAGGCAGTCCGCATACTCATTCCGTATATCGGCGGTTGGCTCATAGCCGTTTACACCCTCGGGCCGGCTATGCGCCTCGGTTACGCGCTCAGCTTCGTCATGGCCTTCCTCGTCGCCTTCATCAGGTTCCGTTACCTCAAGGAGACCATCGAGAACGGCAATAGTATCGGGTGGGACATCCCGAAGATACTAAAGGAGTCCTATAGCGAAATCTTCGCATCGACGCACTGGGTCTTCTCGCACCTGAGGGGGTACGCCGTCATGGCCGTCCTCCTCGCCCTCATAAACGCCGTAGTGCAGCCGTTCTGGATCGTGCAGGCGAATGAGGTGAAAGGCCTCTCGGCATACGACTGGGGGATCATCCTCCTGATAAGCGGATTAGTAAGAACCGCTGTGAGCATGGTTGTCGGCAGCCTCGTAGACAGGTTGGGACCTAGGAGGTGCATTCTAATCGCTCTAGTCATGGCGATTCCCACGGTGGCGGCCTTCGCATTCGCCCGAAGCTTTAACCAAGCCCTCCTTGTATACATCGTCCTCGTGGTGAGCGACGCATTCCTATGGATCGCCTCCAATGTGCTCCTCGCCGACACGATCCCCAGGAACGTTAGGGGCCGAGTCATGGCCACCCTCGGCCAAGGTATAGGCGTGGGCATAAGCGGCGGAGGGTACGCGCACGGGTTCCTTCTCTTCATCCCATCCATAATAGGCTCCTTCCTGGGAGGTTACATATACCAGTCTAACCCGTTCCTCCCCTGGCTCCTCCAAGCCGCCATCATGACCCTCAGCATTTTACTGGTCTTCATCCTGGTCAGGGAGCCAGAGAAGGCGGAGGCATGATCCGAAAAACATATTATCGCCCGCCCTTTTCAATTGAGGAGAAGCTGAAGGTGGAATAGATGCCTATAGAGGTCTTCGAAGCCGAAGAGTTCCTCGCCCTTTCCGAGGGGGCTTCTAAATGCGTCGTTAAAAAACTAGGCGACCTAACTAAGCTGAAGGTCAGGAAAGGGCGTTACCTCTACACCATCAAGCTGGAGACCCCTGAGGCCGAGAGCCTTCTGGGAAAGATCAG
>CAZPMB010000076.1:0-1098 GCA_964587735.1 uncultured Candidatus Bathyarchaeia archaeon
TACTCCTCCACTATGGCGTCGCCTCCCCCCAGCGTCGAGGGCAGGTATTCGATGATGGCGACGGCTGCAATACCTATCATCAAGGTGATGCCGATGAGCGTCAGGATCTGCCTGTGCTCGCTCAATTCCTGGAGATCCCCGTGACTTCCGGTCTCTTCTCCGCCCCTTCCTCGAACTGGAGGTACTCCAGCTTGCGCAGCCCCGCGCTGCTAGCGACGAAGTTGGAGGGAATGGTGTCCACCATGGTGTTGAACGTCTGAACTATGTTGTTGTACGTGTACCTGTGCCTTGCTATCTCGTCCTCGACACTCACTATGGCGTCCATCAGCTTCTTCACCGTCTCATTAGCCTTCAACTCGGGGTACGCCTCTGCCACCGCCAGAATGCCCCCGGTTATGCCGCGGGACTCCTTGTCGATCTCCCCGAGGCCTGAGGTGCCCGCGTCGAACACCTTGGCCCGCATGCTGGCCACCGACTCGAAGACCTCCCGCTCGTGGCGGACGTATCCCCTGACGGCGCCGAGGAGCTGCTCGATCATGTCAAGCCTCTTCTTCATGGCCACCCTGATCTGTCCCAGGTTGGCCTCAGCGGCGTTCCCGAACCTATACAACCTGTTGAACAGGTACGCGAGGTAGACCCCGATTAGGCCCAGAAAGACCACCAGGGCCGCCACAATGATCAGACTTGTGAATTCCAACTCGACCACTGATCATTACAAAGCGTGTTTTTTAAACCTGTTTGATTAGTTAAAGTGTAATCAACTGTGAGAAAAATAAGCCCATAGGGTAAGTGAAAAATCCTTATGGAATAGGGTTTGATTCCCGATCTCCGGAGCGCCGAGATTCACCTCTTGATCTTCGCCAAAGTCTCTTTGCAACCGGTTGCCAAGAAACTCGTGTCAGAGCCCACGCCGATGAACCTGAACCCGCTCCTGATGAGGCTGTTAATATGATCGACGCCGGTTGCGAAGGCTATTCCCGGCGCCACACCCGAGGATCTGCACGCCTCGACGACCCTACCCATGGCCTCGACTACCTCCGGATGGAAGTACTCGCCTCTGTGCCCCATGGAAGCCGAGAGGTCCGAGGGGCCGATGAA
>CAZPMB010000076.1:1198-10230 GCA_964587735.1 uncultured Candidatus Bathyarchaeia archaeon
GGAAGTACTCGCCTCTGTGCCCCATGGAAGCCGAGAGGTCCGAGGGGCCGATGAATGTGGCGTCCACCCCCTCTACGGAGACGATACCCTCGATGTTCTCCACAGCCTTCTTTGTCTCGATCTGTACCACAACGAGGACCTCGTCGTTCGCTATCTTGAGGTACTCGGCCGTGCTCAAGCCCCAGGCGGAGGCCGCCCTGCCGGGCGCGCAGCCCCTCAACCCTTCGGGCTGGTACCTGCAGTATGTGACGGCTTTCTCGGCCTCCTCTTTAGAGTTTACCCAGGGGACGATGACGCCGTAGGCGCCCGTGTCGAGGGCCTGCTTTATGGCGTTGATGTCGTTCCAGACGACCCGGACCAGGGGAAGGGCTCCCGCCCCGCTCACGCCCCTCACCAGCTCGTCCACTGTCTCGAAGCTCGGGGGCCCGTGCTCGGTGTCGAAGAGCACCCAGTCGATGCCAGAGGACGCAACTGTGCGCGCCGCGGTCGGGTTCAGGATGGACATCCACGATCCCACGGCGACCTCTCCCCTCCTGAGCTTCTCCTTCACGCGATTCCTCAATGCGATCCCTCTTACTGACATTCCACAGGATTTATTTAACACAAATCAGTCCTGGATGCAGGCTCTAATATTTTAATTAGCGGTGCTTTTTCTGAATAGGAATGGCTGCGAAGGGTAACCTAAGAGCTGTGTTAAATGTCTTCCAGGAGGAGTCTTCGAGGCATGGGCTCAGGGGGGTCCTGGGCGTATCGGCCTTCGACTCTGTCCATTCGAAGCTCCTAGAGGTTCAGCAGTCGAGACTGAGGGAAATGTGCGGCTCTAATTTCGATGAGCTGATGGAGGGGGGCTCCGTGATCGGCATCGCCTACTCCTATCCCGATTTTGCTATCGACACCATCGCGGTCAAGAGGGGGAGGGGATTCGATAGGGATATCTGGAACATCTACGCCCGGTGGTACGCCGGGCTGAATGAGGCCCTCAACGCGACGGCCGAGAGGCTCGCCCGAGAAACGGGAGGCATACCGATACCCGCCACCACCGGGGGCGGGGGCAGAGAAATCAGTCATGTTGAGGAATACTACGGAATGGCCGTCTCCCACAGGGTTGTGGCCGAGCAGGCGGGCATCGGCTGGAGGGGAAGGAACGAGCTGATCGTAAACCCCCGGTACGGCTGTGCGATAAGGCTGGCCTCGGTCGCCACGCCCCTGCCCATCGAGCGGACAGCCGAAACGTATGAGGGCTGCGGGGACTGCCGCTCCTGCCTAGATGCCTGCGCCTTCCTCAGAGAAAAGGACGCCCTGGAGAACTACAGGGAACAGTGCCGAAGGTATATAATATCTCTCGGGCTTGATGACATGGTATGCGGCAAGTGCATAAAGGCGTGCGCAAGCTCAGCCGTCCTCAAATCGGTCCGAGGCAGAGAAGCACGCCCATCGAATGGCCCGGTCTACTACACTTGATGCGTTTAAGGATTGGAGTCTGCCCCGCCGGCGTTCTATGGCTTTACTGGATCCTTAGGCGCTAGCTACTTCTCTGAGGCGTAGAGCTCGATGTAATTGCAAATGGTGCATCTGAGGCCTGAGATCCCCAGCTGCTTCGTTTCATCCTTCTTGAAGATTAATCCCGACTTCTCTCCCGTCTTCTCCTCCCAGAAGAAGCTGCTCGTCACTGTCTCTGAGAGGTTTGAGAGGCCCCTGAAGGAGAAGTCCGCGAAGGGCACCATGGGCTGGCCGCTTGAACGCTCCATCAAGTACTTGACCTCGCCTCGCACCATCCTCCCGCCGCACTTCGGGCAGACAACATTCGTTCCAGACATCTTCTCGTCACCTCTTCAAATAGCGCTTGTCCAACTTGGCCACGACCGTGTAGAGGGGGTCCACGATCTGAGCTATCCGGGCCCTTGCGGCTATGCTGAGGAACATGTAGGCGTCCTCCCGTTTCCAGCCGTAGTCGGAGGACATCCAGTCCACAAGCTCCCTGAAGGCGATCCGGGCGGCGTCCTCCAGGGGTCGGGCGCTCCCGACGGTCATGATCTCCCCCGGGGACTCGATCCTGGGCCAGCCGATGCCCCACCCCTTCTCGAGGCCGAACTTAAGCTTCACCACCGCCGGTATCTCCACAGCGACCCCGCAGATCTCGCCGTCCCCCTGGACCGCGTGGACGTCGCCGAGCCCGAAGAGGGCGCCAGGCCTGAACACGGGCAGCATGAGCCTGTTACCTGGTTTGATGTCTGGGCAGTCCATGTTCCCGCCGTGGCGGCCGGGTGAGAGAGTGGTGATGGCCTCGCTCTCCGGTGAGACCCCTATGGTGCCGATGAACGGATCGGCCTCTATCGCAATCGTCTCCCCGTGGTCTGTGACGTAGTGGATCTTCCCTCCGCAGATATCGCTCACCTTCCTCCTAGGCTCTAGCTGCCTCAGCCAGCCCTCCAGGGAACCAAACCCTGGAATTATGGCCGTCGTTCCAAGCTCCGGCACCTCGATGTCGATGTTCTCCACAATGAGAGTGTCCCCAGGCTCTGCGCCTCTCACCTCGATGGGCCCCGTAACGGGATTTGTCACCTTTGTCATCGCGTCCCAGGTCTCGACCTCCAACACTTCCCCGGGCCTAACGCTGGCTATGGGCGGCGTGTGGGGTCCGAGGACGGAGTCGACCAGTGGATCGAGCTCGTCGACAGGCTTCCGGCTTACCCTCCTGACCATTTCGGTATCCCTAACTCTTTTCGCGACGGGTTGATAAAACATTTCGCCTCGCCGTGACACAACGGCGACGATAGGAAAGAATAAAAGTTGGTTGTAGGCTCCTTAGTTTACGGTTCGATAGATCCGCCTGTTAGTTGGAGGTAAAAGGTATGGAATACATATACGCCGCGATGCTGCTCCACAGCGCCGGTAAGGAGATAAACGAGGCTGCGATCGAGAACATAATCGGCGCAGCCGGCATCAAGCCAGACAGCATTCGGATCAAGGCCCTCGTAGCCGCCCTCGCAGAGGTCGACATCGACGAGGCCCTCAAGACGCCGATGCTCACAGCCGCAACGATCGCGCCCACCGCTGCAACCGCCGAAGAAGAGGAGAAGGCTGAGGAGAAGCCAAAAGAGGAGAAGAAGGAGGAAGAGGACCTCCAGGGCCTCGGCGCTCTCTTCGGTTAGGATCCAAAGTTTTTTCCCCTTGCCACATCCATCCCCCATAGGAGTCTGACTTAGATGCAGGTCCCCCCAGACGAGTTCAGGTTACCCTTTTTTGAGGAAGAGGGATTCATCAGGAAGCTCTGCCCGAGCTGCGGCATCCACTACTGGACCCAAGACCCCAAGTCCCAGGCCTGCGGAGAGGCTCCGTGCGTAGACTACACATTCATAGGCGACTCCCCGGTCAACAGGCCATACGGCGTGGCCGAGATGAGGGAGAAGTTCCTCTCCTTCTTCGAGGAGCGCGGCCACAAGCGAATAAACCCGTACCCGGTCGTAGCCCGCTGGCGTGACGACCTGATGATCACCATAGCGAGCATAATAGACTTCCAGCCCTACGTCACCGAGGGCATACTGCCGCCGCCGGCGAACCCTCTCGTCATCAGTCAGCCGTGCATCAGGCTCGAGGACATAGACCTCGCAGGCTATACCGCCGGCCGCCATCTGACCTTCTTCGAGATGGGCGGCCACCACGCATTCAACTACCAGGGAAAGCCCGAGATCTACTGGAAGGACCAGACGGTCAGGTATCACCACGAGCTCATCACCGGGGACCTTGGAGTGCCATCCAAGGCCGTCACGTACAAGGAGGGCCTCTGGAGCGGAGGGGGGAACGCCGGCTTCGACCTGGAGGGGCTCGTGGGCGGCCTCGAGATATCGACCCTAGTCTTCATGATGTACAAGGTGATCGGAGAAAAGCTCGAGCCGATGCCAATAAGGGTCGTGGACACGGGGTACGGCATAGAGCGGTGGGCCTGGCTAAGCTGTGGCTCACCCAGCGCATTCCACTCTACATTCGGGCATCTCCTCGATGAGATGGTTGGCTGGGCGGGGCTCGACGTCGACGAAGGCCTCCTAGCGGAGACGGCGAAGTACTCGAGCCGACTCATACGGGGGGATAGGGGAGTCGAGAGGAGGAAGATCGCCTCAATCGTCGGCCTCGAGCCGTCGGAGCTCGAAAGGCTCCTCTCTCCCGTGGAGACCGTGTACGCGATCTTGGACCATACTAAGAGCCTAACCTTCATCCTTTCTGAGGGGGTGGTCCCCTCGAACGTGAGGGAGGGCTACCTCGCAAGGCTCCTCTACAGGCGGGCGTACAGGCTCCTCCGTAAGATCGGCATCGAGGACAGGATGCCGGACCTGGTCAAGGCGCAGATCGGGCTGTGGGGGGGCGACTTCCCCCAGCTGAAGTCCATGGAGGACGAGATCCTAGAGATGGTCAAGGTCGAAGAAGAGAAGTACAGGGACACGTTGAAGAGGGGGGGTGACCTAGTCAAGAGGTACCTCAGGCGAAGCAGGGAGGGCATTCCCTTGGACCAGCTAGTCGAGTTCTACGACTCCCACGGCCTCACCCCCGAGGACGTGAACGACGTCGCGCTCGAGACCGGCGTCAATGTTAGCGTCCCGGAAGACTTCTACTCCCTCGTCGCTAGGAGGCACATGAGGGCGGAGGCCCCACAGGAGGGTGATCAGGGGATCGTCCAGGCGGAGATTGTTAAGGGGCTGAGCAAGACGAGGACGCTGTTCTACGAGGACCCGTACATGAAGGAGTTCGATGCTGACGTCGTCTCTGTAATCGACGGCAGGTACGTCGTCCTCGACAGGACAGCCTTCTACGCAGAGGGGGGCGGCCAGATCTCGGACACCGGCTACATGCAAGCGGGTTCGAAGCGTTTTCCTGTAAGGAACGTCCAGTCCATCGAGGGCGTCATCGTCCACGACGTGGAAGGCGCATCGGGGCTGAGGATCGGCGAACGCGTCTACGGCTCCATCGACCGGGACCGACGACTCGCCCTGATGAGGAGCCACACCGCCACGCACCTCATACTTGGGGCGGCCCGCAGGGTGCTCGGGGACCACGCCTGGCAGGCCGGGGCCCAGAAGGGCGTGGAGGTCAGCCGCATTGACATAAGCCACTACAGGAGGCTTACCAGGGACGAGGTGGAGGCGATCGAGCGCCTGGCGAACCAGGTTGTCTCCGAGGGAAGGCCGGTCAAATGTAGGTGGATGCAGAGGGACGAGGCCGAGGCGAGGTACGGATTCAGGCTCTACCAGGGCGGGGTCGTCCCAGGGAAGGAGATCAGGGTGGTAGAGGTCGAGGGCGGTTGGGACGTGGAGGCATGCGGCGGCACCCACCTCGGGAACACGTCAGAGGCTGGGCTCGTCAAGATCGTCGGCACAGAGAGGGTACAGGACGGCGTCGAGCGCATAGCTTTCTCCGTCGGGCCCCACGCCCTCGCCGAGGTCCAGAAGAGGGAGAGGGAGCTGCTGGATGTCGCGGAGCTGCTGGGAGCCCCCCTCAACAAGGTCGCGGAATCTGCGTCGAACACCGTCGAGAACCTCAGAGGGCTGAGGCGCCAGCTCGAAAGCCTCAGGCATGTCGCGTCAAGGCAGAAGGCTGAATCCCTCCTTGCGACGGCTGAAGATGTGAAAGGCATCAGGCTGGTCGTGCACTCGGAGAGGGGGGACGCGGAGTTCCTCATCGAGGTCGGCAACGCCATTGCCCAGATGAGGCAGGACGCGGTAATCGTGATGCTCTCGGAGGAGGACGGAAGGATCATGGTGAAGGCGGGCGAGGCGGCGATTGCCAAGGGAATCCACGCGGGCGGTCTGACCTCCAAGGTGGCAGAGATCGCCGGGGGGAGGGGGGGAGGCCAGCTTCACTTCGGCCACCGCGGGGGATGTGACACGGAGAAGTTCAAGGCCTCGGGAGCGGCGATCCGGAGGGCTGTATTAGCCCAGCTGAGCCGAACCTGACTGCTCCAAAAGAGCTGGGGAATATCATAAACGGCCATGAGAGCAAGGGTCGACAGTTTTTATAACCTTACCCTTGAGAGGGTGTTCGGTAAGAAAAAGGAAGCTTCAGAAAAATCTGATCACACGCAACAATTTTTACTCACAACCTTTATTCTATGAGCCATCCAATCATACCCGAATAAAGGAAAGGGTGGTTGAAATGGTGGACTGGGGGCAGCTCGAGGAGAAGTGGCAGAGAAGGTGGGCGGAGGCGGGGATTTTCGAGGCGAACCCGGACCCTAGGAGGAAGAAGTACTACCTGACCGTCGCCTACCCCTACCCCAACTCGCCTCAGCACATTGGCCACGGACGGACCTACACCCTTACGGATGTCCACGCCAGATATCGGAGGATGCAGGGGCACAACGTGCTGTTCCCCATGGCGTGGCACTTCACGGGCACCCCTGTCATCGCGATGGTCGAGCGGCTGAAGGGGAGGGACCCGGAGCTCCTAGAAACATTCCTCAAGCTCTACAACGTTCCCGAAGAAAGGCTTCACGAGCTTGAGACGCCCATCGGCATGGCCACCTACTTCGCCGAGGAGATCAAGTCGGGGATGAGGCGGATGGGGTTCAGCATCGACTGGCGAAGGGAGTTCACCACCATCGACAGGTACTACGGCAAGTTCATCGAGTGGCAGTTCGAGAAGCTGAGGAAGAGGGGCTACATCATCCAGGGGAGCCACCCAGTCGGCTGGTGCCCCCACTGCGGCAACCCGGTCGGACAGCACGACACCGTCGGGGACGTCGAGCCCGAGATCGAGGAGTTCACCGCGATCAAGTTCACCAGGGGCGAAGAGGTCTACCCGGCGGCCACCCTAAGGCCGGAGACCGTCTACGGCGTCACGAACATGTGGCTGAACCCGGAGGCCGAGTACGTCAGGGCCAGGGTCAACGGCGAGAGCTGGGTCGTGAGCGCTGAGGCCGTCGAGAAGCTCAGGTTTCTGGGCCACGAGGCGGAGGTGCTGGAGGCGTTCCCCGGATCCAAGCTGGTGGGCTTCAGGCTCGTCAACCCGGCCACAAATAGGGAGATACCCGTCCTGCCCGCGAGCTTCGTCAACCCGAAGAACGCCACGGGCGTCGTTATGTCGGTGCCTGCCCACGCCCCATACGACTATGTCGCCCTCGAGAACCTGAAGAAGATGCCGAGGAAAGAGCTTGAGAGGCTCGGCGTCAAGCCCTCCGACGTCGGCGGGCTGAGGCCCGTCTCCATCATCGAGCTTCTGGGAGGGGGGGAGTGCCCGGCCGTCGACATGGTACAGAGGATGGGGATAACGGATCAGGATGACCCCCAGCTCGGGAAGGCGACGAAGGAGGTCTACAGCCAGGAGTACCACGGCGGCAGGATGAGGGGGAACACAGGCGTGTACGCCGGCCTGGCCGTCGAGAGGGCCAAGGAGGCCGTGAAGGAGGACCTCGTCGCTGAGGGGAAGGCCTCCACGATGTACGAGCTCATAGAGCCGGTCAGGTGCAGGTGCGGCTCCGACGTCGTCGTGAAGATCTTCGAGAACCAGTGGTTCATAGACTACGGCGACCCCGATTGGAAGGCCCTCGCCCACGAGAACTTGGGGGAGATGGAGATCATACCCAGGGAGCTGAGGCAGGAGTACACTCATGTCATCGACTGGCTCGACAGGAAGGCGTGTGCGAGGAACGTTGGCCTGGGGACGAGGCTGCCGTGGGCCCCCGATTGGACGATCGAGGCCCTGTCGGACTCCACCATCTACATGGCCTACTACACGGTCGTGAGGAGCCTGCACAGGCTGAGGCCGGACCCCGATGCCCTGAGCGAGCGGTTCTGGGACTACGTCTTCCTGGGTGAGGGCGCCCCGGAGGCGGTGTCAGAGGCCACTGGGATCCCAGCCGAGGAGCTGGAGAAGATGCGAGGCGAGTTCACGTACTTCTACCCCCTGGACGCCCGGCACTCCGGGAGGGACCTGATCCCGAACCACCTCACCTTCATGATCTTCAACCACGACGCAGTCTGGCCCAGGGAGTACTGGCCGAGGGGGATCGTCGTCAACGGGAGCGTCCTCATGGAGGGGCAGAAGATGAGCAAGTCTCTGAACAACATCATCCCCCTCGCCAACGCCATCGACAGCTTCGGAGCGGACCCGCTTAGGCTGGCGCTGATGATCACCGCAGAGCCCCTGAAGGACGCGGACTTCAGCCCCGAGCTCGCCAGGTCCATGGCCGACGGGCTGGAGAGGTTCTACGCCGCGGCGATGGAGGCAGTCTCGTACCCGGTGGGGAAGGACGTCGAGCTCACTGAGATCGACCAGTGGATGCTCAGCCGGCTGCAGGGTTACATCCGGGAGGCCGGCGAGGCGATGGCCGAGATGAAGGTGAGGAAGACGATCCACGCCGCCCTCTACAACCTGAATCAGGACCTGGACTGGTACAGGCGCAGGGTCGCGACCCAGGTGGGAAGAGGCGGCCGGAGGGGCGCGATCCAGCGCGTCCTTAGGACGGTCATCGACGCCCAGGTCAGGCTGCTCGCCCCGTTCACGCCCCACCTGTGCGAGGAGATCTGGGAGGCGATGGGAAACGGGGGCTTCGTCGCGTTCGCCCCCTGGCCGGCGCCTGTCGAGGGGCTGGAGAGGCCCGACGCCGAGGAGCTTGAGTCCGTCGTCAGGGCGAGCGTTGAGGACGTGCAGAAGATCGTGCAGGTGACGGGGATCAAGCCGGCGAAGGTCCACTTCTACACGGCATCGGTTTGGAAGTGGAAGGTCTACGAGAGGGCCCTCGGGATGGCGGCGGCCGGTACCTTAGAGGTCGGCGCATTGATCAGGGAGTCGTTCAGGGACGAGGAGCTGAAGGCCAGGCCTAAGGAGGTCTCGGCCTTCGCCCGGGGCGTCGTCGAGGACGTGACGAGGACGCCTGAGGAGGCGGTGGGGAGGAGGCTAGGCATGGGCGTCGTGGACGAGACGAGCCTGCTGGAGGACGCCGCCGGCTTCTTCGAGGCGGAGCTCGGATGCGAGGTGACGGTGGCGAACGAGAGCGACCCGTGGGTCCACGACCCTGAGGGGAGGGCGGCGAGGGCGAGGCC
>CAZPMB010000077.1:0-9925 GCA_964587735.1 uncultured Candidatus Bathyarchaeia archaeon
GGAGGCACTTGATAACGGCTATCTCGTTCAGGGGGCCGACCAGGCTCCCGACCCTCGTTGAACCGCCCGTGAGGAGGCGCATCATAATGTCCTGTTGGATCGTCCATTGGCTGCTTTGGTCGTAGCAGAAGTTGGATCGGAAGCCCTCCGAGTTGAAGGTCTCCATGTCGCAGCTCGCCTCGTTGCCGTAGAAGAGGTACCTCGCCCCGTGGTGGAAGATGAACGGCAGGTAGATGAACATATAGTACATGAGCTGGTTCCCCCACCCCATCGAAGTGTCCCTTGAGGCCATCCACTTCGCGTCGTGGAAGAGGCCGGCCTCCTGGGGGATCGAGTAGTACCTGATGCCGAACTCCTTGTTTAGCTCCTTGAGGATCTTGATCTTGTGCCCGTGCTCGTAGGTGTTTGAGGGCTCTACGACGTTGATGAGGATGGGCTCCAGGCCCAACTGCATGCACATCGCCAACGTGAGCAGGCTCTCCTTCCCTGAGGTGAAGGAGATGACGGCCGTGTCTCGGGCCCTGAAAGGCTTGGCCCACACGGCGGGTTCGTCGGAGGCGAACACGAAATCGAGGTTGAAATAGTTCTTTATGTAATCCACCATCTTCCCTCCGTCGAGAACTGCGTTGGAGGGCATGTCGAACATCATGCTCTTGAATGAGAAACAGTCGAACATCGGGAGGCGGGTGTTGTATATGACCCCCTTCTTCCCAAGGATGAGGGGGAGATAGTTCGTCGAAAGGAAGGCGATGTGGTCGGCAATCGACTGTTTTATGGGCTCCTCCAGTGGATTCCAGATGTTTTTAGGGAATTCTACCCTGTAGTTTCTCTTGTTCAACTGGATCTCAATAGAATTACTATTGTATTTAGTGTTCACCTCTAAATAGTTCTCTTTTTCGTATAACATCTCTTCTGGGTTCGTTTTTTCTTTAATAAGATTATAAAAATTGGAATATTTAAATTTAGTCGTTCAAAAATACATTTTATAAGCCAATAATGTAAGACAATAAAATCGTTTAAGGAAAAAAATTAAATTAATCCATTATCTATTAATTAGGAAAATATTTACGTCATTTAGATTAAATGGGCAAAGAAAATTGGTATTAATGATTAAAGGTTGAAGATTGTTGGTTATCCCATGTTGTTTTCAACGAATTTCATGAAGCGGTTAAATGCACTTAGAACCGCCAACTCATGGGCTGCACCTTGTTTGTGGTCGATGATAGGTGCTTTGACTTGAGGCTCAATAAAATCTCGGAACGAAACCAAACGCATAGATGATAGTCTGAGGCCGATCAACTTAATGAGCAGAAAAACTAGGCTATATCTGTTGAAGGTGCCATGGTGAAACCCAGTGCGCAGGGGTTCTCCAACAGAGAGCTTGATTACTACTCCCGGCAGATAGCCCTGCAAGAGGTTGGGCTATCCGGGCAGAGGAGGCTGAGGGATGCGAGCGTCTGCCTCGTGGGAGCGGGCGGCCTCGGGAGCACGATCGCCGTCCAGCTGGTCTCAATGGGGGTCGGGCGCCTCAGGATCGTTGACAGGGACATCGTTGAAGCGTCGAACCTCCAGAGACAGCACCTTTACAGCATGGACATGGTCGGATACCCCAAGGTCGAGGCTGCCGCGGAGAGGCTGAAGCGCATGAACCCCTTCGTCGAGGTCGAGCCCGTGCCATTGTCCATCACCCCGAAGAACGCAGAGTGGATCGTTAAAGGGGCGGACGTCGTGGTCGACGGCCTGGACCGGATGGCACCCAGATACTCAATCAACCGCGCATGCGTCAGGCTCGGGATACCGCTTGTCTATGGGGCGGCAATCACCCACATGGGAAACGTATCCACTATAATTCCTGGGGAGACGACATGTCTGGAGTGCTTCCAGGGAAACATGGACGACGAGGCCCTGCCCACTTGCGCTGTCGTCGGCGTGCACCCCTCTGTAATCAGCATCGTGGCGAGCATCCAGGTTTCTGAGGTAGTCAGATTGATCCTCGGGAAACAACCCGCCCTCGCCAACTACCTCATATTCTGCGACCTCGAAGACCTCTCCTTCGAGAAGATCAGGCTGGCAAGGGTGGACACCTGCCCGGTCTGCGGAAGCAAGCCAACCTCTAATCCCCAGGAGATAAAACACGAGCCGGTTCAGGAGATCTGCGGGAGGGAGGGAAGACGAGCCTTCGTCTTCGCCGCCGACGAAGATCTCGGAATCGATTTGAAAGGGCTGAACGGTCGCCTGAGAGCGCTCGGCTACAGGCTGGACGTGGAGGCCGTTCTCGGCACAACGTTCTCAGAGGGGCCGGTGAGGGCAAGCATCCTCAAAAGCGGGGTCACGATAATAGAGGGCGTGAATGACTTGAACGAGGCAGTCAAGCTCCGCGAGAAACTCCTTGTGTAATGATTTTTTTTGGAAAAAATTCGACTTGCGCGACTTTAGATGTTCGCTAATTTGAGAAGTCCAAAGGAAAAAGAAAATCTCATGGAAAAGAAAAAATGAGCGCAATTCCAATTAATCGCAAGATGCCGATTGAAAGGTATTCCAAGGATTATAATGCGGATCTCGACTTGATGAAATTGGACAATCTACACATTTACCACTCAACTGGTTGTGGAAGAGAAGCTAGAATCCTTGGAAAAGTTGCTGACGATGCGTACGGCTATATTGCGAGTTTTTTCGATGAAAAACCGGAGATCGAACTCCTTGTTTTGAATAAATCTGACTGGGAGGAGCGTGTTTCGCCGAATCAGCCCTATGGGAACCCTTTCATGCCCGACAACAGGGTGTACTACGGCGTAGGGCCACCAGAGAGTTGGATTGAGCCGCTGACCTTGCTCGCAGACGGCGCTCCAACCGAATTGAGGGAGGAACTGGTTTCTATAGCTGGCCCTGGACCATGTACCACGAGAGAGGCAGTTGAGAAAATCTTCACCCTGGACCTTTTCTCATTCACGCTGGTCCACGAACTTGCACACCCGTTCCTCGCCCAAAATCTCGTTCTTCCCCAGCCGATAGAGTTCAAATACTCATTCAAACTAGATGCGTTTTGGCTCGGGGAGTTTCTGCCCCAGTACATAATGTATTCCTACTTACAAAGAAGAGACGGACACAGTTGCGAAAAATGGTTGACGTTGATGAAATCGGTTTTTGAGGGCGGAAAGGGCAGGGTCACGCACACAAAGCTTGCTGAGATGGGCTCAAATTACCGTGATATGATCGGATCTTGCGTAGAGAACATACACTGGTATCAGGCGAAGCTTTTCATGATGAGCGCCGATCTCTTCAAACTCTACGGCGAAGATTTCATACGCAAAGTCCAAAAAGATCTGAAAATCAACGAAAAGCAGCTACTGGGTCAAATAAATCGATCATTCAGAAGATTTCGTGAATGGCTTCGCATCTGGGAATAAAACAATTACACTTGTTTTTTACAATTAAATGTAATTTTTTATCTCCAAAAAGAACCAATTCAACCAATTACATGCATCGTCCATGATTGAGAGGTACGGTGTATTCGGCAAATCTTCATTCTTCTCCAACATACATTCCCAGAGGCCTCAGATACCCTCTAAGCGATCCTGAAGATCGGATGGCCCCTGCTCAGCCTTGCCCCCTCCTGCATCCTAGGGAAAGCATAGGCGGTGTTTACCATGGCGACCGCCGGGAAGACCTCCCTCGCGGCCTCGATGGGGCCGTAGAGGATCCAGTCTGCCCCAGCGGCCGCTGCGAAGGCATTCACAGATGCGACTATCGGCCTGATTGAGCTCAGCCCCATCTTCTTCCGCAGACCCTTCCAGAGGCCGACGGCGTTGTGGGGGCCGCATCCAGCCGGGAGGCCTAGGTCCGTCTTCACTTCCCTGAGGGCCTCGAGGGCCATCCCGAGGCTTGGAATGTCCATCACGAAGGTGTCGAGGAGGGGCTTCTCGAGCCCGTGAGCCGTGGCGTCTTCTAGGAGAGCCTTTAGAGTCTTGACCCTGCCTGCGGGCGTCAGGTCGCCCACGCAATAACCGAGCAATACCACGCTCTCAACGCCGGCGGCGCCGATCTTCGCCAGCTCCTCTGATCCGCACCCCGGCATTATCGAGTTGTAGACGACCCTAGTAGTAAGGCCATTTTCTTCCACGTATCTAAGCCCGGCCTCCCTTACCTCGGGCGTGGGTCCACCAACCATCAAAGGGGCATCGGTGGCCTCCGAGGCAAACTCTATGTACCTTTCGATGGCCGTGGTCGTCGAGCCCTCGACGTCGAGCATGCAAGGGTTCCCGGTGATGTCCGACATCTCCTCCTGGCAGCGTATCAGCTCCTCGGCCTGCCCCTTGTCGAAGACCCCCTTTTTCTCGTCCTCGACCAGAGCCTGCTTCCTATAGAAGATGGTGCCGATCAGTACCGTCGGGTCTCTTCCCGGAATCCCGCCGACCTTAACCCCTCCTATCTCGAAGATTTTTTGCTCCGTTCGTAGAGGAAACATGGACTCATCATGAAAGATGTCGAACATCAACATCAATATTTGCATAGGGCTATGAAAGCCGTAGATGGTTTGCACGGTTCACCCAGTTTCTCCCTTGCGGTTCGAATTTTTTAGATGCACGGTATGGAGTCATGGGGTTGAATCAGACGATTAAAATCATTCATCAACGAAGAGGCGTCTTGTGGAATCGTCTCCCATTCTGGGTACCTTTTTATTTAATGGACTCTTGTAGAATCCCATGGCGTCGTTTAAGGAGCAGCTGAGAGAATTCTTAGGGGATTGTGAGGAGAAAAAAATCGCGGTCCTCGGCATAGGGAGCCAGATCAGGGGCGATGACGCCGTCGGCCTTGAGATCGTGGGGCGGCTCGAAGAGTACAAGCTGAGGGACGTGTTGCTCCTGAAAACGGAGACCGTTCCCGAGAGCTTCACCGGTGTGTTGCGGAAGTTCAATCCGACCCACATACTTATGATAGACGCGGCGCACATCGGCGAGGAGCCCGGCGAGGCGAGGATCATCCCCACCCAGATGATATGCGACGTTTGCGTCTCAACGCACAAGCTACCTTTGACCGTTCTGGCGAACTACCTTACGGGGACTCTGGGCTCAAAGGTGACGCTTGTCGGGATCCAGCCCCGCAGCATAGCCTTTGGCACGTCGATCACCGGAGAGCTGAAGGCTGCTGCAACCAAAATAGCCGCAACCATCTACGAGGCCATATCTCAGAAAAGCTGTGAAGAGTCTGACGTAGATAATTCGGAATGAACGCGTATCCTAATTAAAGGGTGAAGGAAGAGCTACTCTTTCTTCTCCGTGTGCTTCTCCGTGGGTTTCTCCGGAGGCTTCTCCGGGGGCTTCTCTTGCGGCTTCTCCGGGGGTTTCCTCTCGAAGACGATCACGCATCCATCCTGGCTCAGGACGGCCATCTCGTACTCCTGCGTCAGTTTGATCGCCCCAGTGGGGCAGACCTCCTCGCACTGCTGGCAGAAGAGGCATCTCCCGAGGTAGACCTTCAGCCCTTCGCACTTCGGCCCCTGCCCGCCGATGAGCTCGATTGCGAAAGCCGGGCAGACTCGGGCGCAGAGGCCGCAGCCGATGCACTTTCCTGCGTCGTAGATGTGCTTTCCGCGCAGCCCCTTTGTCGGAGGCAGCTTCTCGAATGGGTAGATCAGGGTGCAGGGTTTCTGCCTTGCGCTCTTAAGCAGTTCTCTCTCCATCGCCATTCTACATCACCCCAGCCAAGAGCTGAACCGCCATTATGTAGAGGATCGAGAGGGGCACTAGGTACTTCCAAGAGCCCGTGAGCATCTGGTCGATGCGGAACCTGGCGAAGAGGGCGCTCGCGTTCGAGATGACGAGGATGCAGAACAGGGTCTTCAGCGCGAACCAGGCGAGAGGTGGCACCGGCCACGGGCCGATGGGCCCTCCGAGGAAGAGGGATGTGAGCAGCGCGGACGCAAGCACCATCTTTATGTCGTGCCCCACCCACAGCAGCCCGAGCTTCTTGCCGCTGTACTCTACCTGCCAGCCGTGGACGATCTCTGTCTCGGCCTCTGGTATGTCGAACGGCCTGAGCTCCAGCTCCGCCAGCTGGCAAACGACGCAGATCCCGAGCCCCACGAGGAACATCGCAGCGACGAGGATCGAGACGAGCCCTGGGGCGCTCAGGAAATTCTGCAAGGCCTGGGCCTCCCACTCAACGATGTTACCTATACTGAGGCTTCTGGCGAAGATCGCCGGCCCGATCATGGCTATTCCAAGCGGGATCTCGTATGCCAGCATCTGGAGCGCAGAGCGAGTAGCCCCCACCGCGCCGAACCTGTTGGCCGAGCTCCAGCCGGCGAGGAAGATGCTGATGATGACAAAGGAGAGGAGGAAAAGCACAAGGATGAGGTCGCCCTCGAACGAGACGACCGGCGTATACCCCCAGAGGTTCGTCAGTGACTGGATCGGAATCAGGAAGATAGCTGCCAATGGAAGGGCAAGGATCGCGACAGGCATAAGTGCGAAGATCAGCTTGTCTGCAGCCGCAGGCGTTATGTCCTCCTTCGCCAGCAGCTTGATGAAGTCGGCGAGGGGCTGAAGCATCCCCTTCCAACCCGTGTGTAGCGGTCCCACGCGGTTCTGGAGGCGGGCGACGAATTTTCGGCTCACCCACTCACAGAAGAGCGCGTAGCTTATTATGAAAAGAAATCCGGGGAATAGGAAGACTTGGAACAGGTTGAGGAGGATACCCGGTATCATTTGTACCACTCTATCCCGTATCGTCTCAAAAGCTCTCCAGTCATCTCCCAGCTTTTTCCCTTTCTCTCGTCCACGAAGACCATCCTGTCCGTACAGCTGAAGCACGGGTCGATGCCCGCCAGGACGATGGGGATGTCGGCTATGTACCCCCCCTTCAGCTTCTCACATACCGATGGGATGTTGCCAAACGTCGGCGCCCTTATCTTGTAGCGATACGGTTTGTCGCCGCCTCTCGACTGTATGTAGTGGACGAGCTCCCCTCTGGGAGCCTCGACTAGGCTGACGGCCTCACCCTCCGGCACCTTGCCCATGGGGGAGAACTTCACCCTGATGGGACCATCCGGCAGGTGCTCCAGACAATGTTTGCAGATCTTCACGCTCTCGGCGGTCTCATCAACCCTGACCAGGACGTTCGCCAGCACGTCCCCGCCATCGTAGGAGATGACTTTCCAAGGAATCTCGTCGTAGACCAGGTAGGGGGAATCGGCTCGGATGTCGCTGGCGACGCCGCTCGCCCTAAGGTTTGGCCCGACCGCGCTGAGCCTGATGGCGTCCTCCTTGGAGAGGAACCCCACGCCGTCCGCTCGGGCCAGCACTGTTTTCTCGGTTGCGCATATGTTCTTGAAGAACTTTATCCGCTCCCCGAGCGCATCCAACATTTTCAGGTACTCTGGGATCTTGTCTTTCTGAACGTCCCTGCGGACGCCTCCTATGGTCGGTATCGCGTAGTTGACGCGGTTGCCGCTTATCTCCTCAAGCAGGTCCATTACAACCTCTCGGTCGCGCCAGATGTAGTAGAACAGGGTGTCGAAGCCGATCTCGTGTGCGGCGACGCCGAGCCACAGGTAGTGGCTGTGGATCCTCTCGAGCTCGGCGACCAAGACCCTGATGTACTTTGCCCTCTCCGGGATCTCCATGTTCAGGACATCCTCGACGCACTGCGTGTAGCACGTCTGGTGGGCGTTCGAGCATATCCCACAGACCCTCTCGGCGATGTACAGGTTCTGGATGTAGGTCCGGCTCTCCATCGCCTTCTCGATCCCTCGGTGGTTGTAGCCTATCCTCGGCTCCACGTCGATGACGAGCTCGCCTTCCACCTTGAATGTGAAGTTCGCGGGCTCCTTAAGCGCCGGGTGCTGGGGCCCCACGGGTATTATGAACTCTCTCTCGCTCAGCTCTATCCCTCCTTCCCGTTGATCTCCTCTTTTATCTTGTCCAGGCTCCACTTCTTCAGCAGCGGGTGGACGCCCTCGGGCCAATCCTCGGGGAGGATCAGGCGCTTCAGGTTGGGGTGTCCCCTGGGCACGACGCCGATCAGGTCGTGGACCTCCAGCTCGTACATGAACGCCCCGTTCATGAGGTCAGAGATCGAGTCGACAGCGGGATCGTCCATCGGCGCCTTGACCCTGAGCGTCAGGCTCAGATCCTTCTTCGTCAGGTGGTACAGGACGTCCAACGTCTCCCCGGCGTCGAGCCCTGTGATTGTCGTGATGTGGTTGAACCCCTCGTGGTCCATCAGGTACTTCACCGCGTCCCTGAGCTTTTCCCTCTTTATCGTGATGAAGACCCTCCTTTCCCTGGGGATCTTCGATTCAAGAATGTTCTCGGCGCCCAGAAATTTGGTGAATCCATCAACAAACCTTTTGTGGTTCTCTATAAGCGACAAAATGAACCCTCCTAATACCCTGCGCTCTTCAGAAGTTTCACGACACCGTCAAGGATCGCCTCGGGCTTTGGGGGGCAGCCCGGTACGTATGCGCTGACGGGTATCACCTTGTCGAGCCCCTCCATGACATTGTAGCACTGCTGGAAAACCCCGCCGCTGATCGCGCATGAGCCGACCGCGACGACGAACTTCGGCTCGGGCATCTGTTCGTAGACCCGCTTTAACCGATTGCAGACCTGCCTGGAGACGGACCCTGTCGCCACCATCACGTCCGCGTGCCTTGGACTACCCTTGAGCAGCGCCCCGAAACGCTCAAGGTCGAAACGCGGCGTGAGCGCAGCGACGACCTCTATGTCGCACGCGTTGCAGGCCCCGGCGTTGAAGTGGAGTAGCCATGGAGACCTCGTTCTAGCCCACGTCAGTAGACCCGTCTACCTCATCCTCCTCAGGTTTAACACGAGGATCGAGAGGAGAGATGCCCCCGAGAAAAGAATCGGTATGAGGACGTTCGTCGGTCTCGCGATGGTCGTCGCGAGCACGAAAGCTAGAATGTCGAAGATCAAGAAGTACACCGCGTAGACGAAGAAAGACTCGATGTTGACCATGACGCTCTCGGCGGGGATGTCCTCACCGCAGGCGTACGGGGCGAATTTGCCCGGGGTGTCTTTGCCCTTTGCGGCGACGTCGTTCCCGATGGCGAGGAATACGAGCGCTATGATTATGGAGATTGCGGCGATTATCGCGAACCCAGTCAGGCTCTGCCACAATCGATTTCCCTCTACACTTCCTCCATCCTTTGAATAAAAAGATTTGTGATATGCCTAATTTTCGAGGATTGAAAAAACTATTTATATCAAGTACGATTGCAGTGATTAGATCAACCTCTGGAATGGTGTACGTTGGCTAGCGAGATCGTTCAAATTGGGCTTGTCGTGGCGGCTATCGGGTTAGCGATTCTGACCGTCGAGTTGCGAAGGCTTCTCTACGCGGCGCTCTCATTCGGCGGGATGTGCATAGTCCTCGGCGGGCTGTACTGGACCCTTGCAGCGCCCTACGCGGCCCTCTTCCAGATGCTCGTGTACGGTGGAGCCGTAATCGTCCTGTTCATCTCCGTCATCATGCTCACGAGGGGGGTCGAGGATGAGTAGAGCCTACTCGGTTGCGGGCTTTGCCCTCAGCCTCCTGCTGTTCCTTACATTTTTTCTTGTGATAGCCAACGAACCGTTTCCAGTCAGTTCATACCGGCATGGCGAACTTGTCCCGACACGCCCTTTTGGAGGGATTGGCACAGCCGTGAGCGGCTTCCTCTGGGAGTTCAGGGGCTTCGACCTGCTGATGCAGGCGCTTCTGCTCTTCGTGACCGCCATGTGCTGCCTTGCGATGTTGAGGGAGGAGAGGAGATAGGGGAATGGAAGAGGCCGTCTTTCTTGGTCTTATATTCGCACTCTTCTCCACCGGCGTCTACTGCATCGCCGTCAAGAGGAACATGATCCGGATACTCCTCGGGATCGAGATAGTGCTCAACTCGGCCAACCTGACATTCATCTACTTC
>CAZPMB010000078.1:0-9877 GCA_964587735.1 uncultured Candidatus Bathyarchaeia archaeon
GGTGTTCCAGGCGACGTCGGCGACATCGGAGGAGCCGCCTCCCCCCTTGACCTCCTCGCCGAACGGGTCGTATATATTTGTGTCCAGGTCGACGTGCTCCAGCTCGAGGGCGCTCGGGAGGATCTCTGCCAGCTTCCTCAGTATGCTCACCTTCTCCTCGTGGGGGACCGTCTCCCCCAGCATCCTCGCGAACTCCAGCTCCTTCTTCGTGTACGTGGGGGCCCCAATCTCCCTCATGTTCGCCACGATCAGCTCGGCGAGGGGGCGGTTGGGCATCCCGTTGTGGACGCCGGTGAGGAACTGGACCCTGTGGGTCGTCCTCGCCATCTGGTCTGCCCCGTCCGCGATCCTGAGGATCCACTCGTAGTACTTGTCGACCAGGTCGCGCCTCGGCGCCCTGACGTAGTACCAGGTCTTCGCGTAGGGCGGCACGACGTTTGGCTGCTGGCCGCCGTGCTCCACGATGTAGTGGATCCTTGCCTCCTGGACCACGTGCTCCCTCATGTAGTTGACGCCGATGTTCATCAGCTCCACCGCGTCCATGGCGCTTATCCCCTGCTCCGGTGAACCTGCAGCGTGGCTCGCCTTCCCGAAAAACTCGAACTTGACCGAGTTCATCGCGTTCCCGCTACGCAGGCTTGCCGTGTTCATCGCGCCGGGGTGGTGGCCGAGGCAGGCGTCGAGGCCGTCGAAATATCCGTCCCTCACCATGAACACCTTGCCGACGAGGGTCTCCTCGGCGGGGCAGCCGAAGCACTTGACCGTCCCATGGATCCCGTGCTCCTCCATGGCCGCCTTCACGGCCATTGCGCCCCCGAGGGCCGTGGCGGCGTAGCTGTTGTGGCCGCAGCCGTGGCCGGCCCCTCCCTCAACCAGGGGCTCCTTTTTGGGGACGGGCTTGTTCGATATCCCGGGTAGGGCGTCGAGCTCGCCCATTATGCCCACGGCCGGTCTACCTGAGCCATAGGTTGCCACGAAGGCGGAGGGCATTCCCGCGACTCCGCGACTGACCTTGAAGCCGTCTTTATCGAGAGCGTCCGCCAGGAGCTTCCCGGACTTCATCTCCTGGAGGCCCACCTCGGCCCACTCCCAGATCCTCCTGTGGGCGTCGACGATGAGCTTCTCGTTCTGCTCGACCCATTCAAGGGCCGTCCGCTTCTCCTTCGACGACATAAATCATCCGGATCTATCTCTCCTTCAACTTCTGTATGTCACTTGCGATCGCCAGTTGCGACCCGAGAAAATTTGATAACCTGACAACGCCTCTTGATAGGCGTTCAAGATGAAGGTGTTAGGTATCGTCGGGAGCCCCCGGAGGGATGGGCACACGGCGAGGCTGGTTGAGGCTGTGCTGTCGGGAGCCAGGGAGACGGGCCACGAAGCTGAGATCTTCTACCTCGGCGACCTGGACATCGGCCCCATAGAGGCCGAGGGCCGGAGGCTCGTCTACCCGGATGACGACATTATCAGGCTTAGACCGCACATCGAGTCGATGGGAGCTATCGTGCTGGGGACGCCCATCTACTACGACCACGTCAGCTCCGCGATGAAGACGTTCATCGACCGCCTCCACTTCTACAGCAGGACCCACGGCGAGGAGTACAGGAGGCGCTTCCCCAACGGCGTGAAGTGCGTCAACGTCATAACCTACGACTGGGACAAGGCCGACGCGTACGATGACGTCCTGGACTGGATGAGGGTCAGGATGGAGCACTACTGGGGAATGGAGGTTGTCGCTGGCTTGAAGGCTGAGGGCACCGGTAGGAGACCGGTCGAGAAGAGGGCTGACCTCCTCGAGAGGGCGAGGGAGATCGGCCGAAGCCTTTGATGCCCTAGTTTTCTTACTCCATCTCAAGGTTGACGTTGATCTTGGGACCGCCCCTCATCGTATTGCCGACATAGCAGCGGTTGGCCTCCTCTAGGAGGCTACTTCTCTGCCTCTCATCAAGTTCGGCCCTCAATGCTATGTTCAAGGTGAACTCAACCGCCCTTGGGGGGTCCCGGTCGCGCTTGCTGCCTATCGTGATCTCAAGGCCCCCGTGCTCTATCCCCTCCCTCTCCAGGTAGGCGGCGACGTGCATCCCGGTGCAGAGGCCGAGGGCTGAGGTCATCAGGGCCCCGGGGCTCATCCCGGCGTATGGGCCACCCTCCCTCACCCTCCCGGAGACGATCTCGACGCCGTCGTACTCGGCCTTGAACTGTCGGCCCCTGATCTGCGTCACTTTCACCGGCATTTTGTTCAGAGGTTTGAGGTCTCGACGGGATAAATACCTTTCAGTCGGGGGCCGAGACCGTAAAAGGTTAAGCGAGCCTCGGCCCAATTATCCTGCGATCGAGATGCCTGAAGAGGTTGACATGCTGATAAAGAACGCATCCATCATCGATGGAACAGGCTCCCCTGCCTATGGGGGCGCGGTCGCCGTGAAGGGCGAGCGGGTCTCCGCCGTCGGTAAGGTGGAGGGCGAGCTAAAGGTGGACGCCGAGACGGTCATAGACATCAAGGGCCTCATCGTGGCCCCTGGGTTCATCGACGTCCACAACCACGGCGACCTGAGCATCCTATACTACCCCGAGGCGGAGGGCTTCGTCCGCCAGGGGATCACGACCTTCATCGGGGGGAACTGCGGCAACAGTCCCGGACCCCTCGGAGATCAGATCGGCCTCCCCTGGTTCCTCTCGGACCTCTACACGGACCTGAGGCCGACGATGTACGAAAGGGAGTGGCTAATCCCGAGGGACCTGATTAACCCCAGGCACAAGGAGATCTACGGCTGGGAGATAGACTGGGTCACAATGGGCGAGTTCTTAGAGAGGGTCGAGGGGAAGGGCCTGAGCCCCAATTACGCCCCGCTCGTCGGCCACGGAAACGTCAGGAACCTCGTGATGGGCCCCGACTTCAAGCGCGAGGCCACGAAGAAGGAGGTGAGGGCGATGAGGGGGCACGTCGAGCGGGCGATGGAGGACGGATGCATAGGGATTAGCGTTGGCAGGGACTACGATCCAGACATATGGGCGGGCTTCGATGAGCTACTCGATGGCGCTAAGGTCGCGGCAAGGCACGGGGGCGTCTACACGAGCCACTGCCTCCGCACGGGGCACAGGAAGGCCAGGAGGCCGGGGGAGTTCCCGCCGGTCAAGACGGAGGGGGTCTTGGAGGCCATAGACATAGGGCGCAGGGCGAAGATGCCCGTCCAGATCTCCCACCTCGGCTCCTTATACGACGTGAGGCCCGGCGGAAGCGAGATAATGACCGAGGCCTCGGTTAGGGCGACCCTGAAGATCGTGGACGACGCCCGCGGCGAGGGGATCGACGCGGGCTTCGACGAGATACCCCATCACCTGTCGGGGGGCATATCAACGACCCCCTGGCTCGTCAGCCTCCTCCTCCCCTGGCTCAGGGTGGCGGGCGGCCCCAAACAGCTCGCAGAGGCCCTGAGGATGGAGGACTTCAGGGAGGAGATAAAGGAGGTCGTGATGTCCGGGAAGTGGTACAGCCTCAACCCCAACATAGAGGAGGGCTGGGCGAGGCAGAGGGCAATCGCCGTCTGCAGCGATAGGCGCTTCCTCGACAAGACCGTAGCCCAGGTCGCCGAGGAGTTGGGGGTCGACCAGCTCGACGCCCTGTTCGATATTATCGCCGCCGATCCCGAGGCGAAGGCGGTCAGGAAGGGGGAAGACGACAAGGTGAAGCTCATGTTCTACAGCTACCCTGAGGCGATGATCGGCATCGACACATTCGCCGTCGACGACAAGTGGATATCGAGGCACCCGCCGTGGTCTATGCCCAACGAGAACAGCTTCGGCGGCTTCCCGAGGTACTTCCGTAGGGCCGTGAGGGAGACCGGAACTCTCAGCCTAGAGGAGGCGATCAGGAAGGTCACGAGCCTTCCGGCGAGGAAGTTCAGGCTGAGGGACAGGGGCGTGCTCAGGGACGGCGCATACGCCGACATAGTCGTCTTTGACCCAAACAAGGTCACCGACAGGGGGGACCAGCTCAACCCGAGGCAGTACCCAGAGGGCATCGAGCACGTCATCATCAACGGCGTCCAGGTGGTCAAGGGCTCAAGGCATACAGGGGCTAGGCCCGGGAAGATACTCTACAGGGAACGAAAAACCTGAGGCGGCTCATCCCCCCACTTGGGCTGAAGCACGCCACGCTTGGAGCATACAAACCACTTTTCAAAGTCCCGACTTAGCCCTGTCTTCACTTCGTGAAGTAGTCAAAGGCCTCTTTCGAGGCCTTGGCGACGGCCTCCTCGGCGGCGTATATGTCCGAGGCGCCCATCGTGAAGCACGACATTATGTACTTTTCGCCGGTCTCGCGGACCGTGGCCACGCCGACATCGTTCCTGATGCCCGGGAGGCTCCCAGTCTTGTGGGCGAGGTCAACGGCCTCCCTCGGTAGGTACTTGCCGATCATGTACTGGCCCGTCTGGCACCTGCCCATCGTCTCGAGGATGGCTCCGCAGCTCTCCCTCCCCACGGCCTCGCCGTTGACGATCATCTCCAACAGCCTGAGCATCTCGTCTGGGGTTGTCACGTTGTTGCGCTCGACGCCGAGGGACCACGAGCCTTTCGCCACGGCCCCGCGGGACCTCTCCCTGTAGACATCGATGGTCTTCATCTCGTCCGGGGTGTCGTTCATGTGGATGAGGTCGAAGAGGAGGTCCCTACAGTCGGCGACCACCCTCGTCCTCTGGAGCCCGAGCCCTCGGAGGGTCGCGTTTATGTTCTCCATCCCCAGCCTCTCGACGAGCATGTCCGTTGCTGTGTTGTCGCTGAGGATCATCATGAGCTCCGTCAGGTCTCCGACGGAGAGCTCGAGCCCCTCGCCCAGCTCCTTCAGGATGCCCGAGCCCGGTACCTTATCCCTTTCCATGAGGACGATCTTATCGTCCATGCTCAGTACGCCGGCCTCTATCCCACGGTAGAGCTCGACGATGATCGGGACCTTGAAGACGCTCGCCGTGGGGAAGAGATCATCTCCCCTCAGAGAGGCCGCCTCCCCGGTGCCCAGGTGCTTCACGGACAAGCCCATCTTCCCCTCGAAGCCCTCTCCCGCCATATTGACGATGTCCTTGAGAGCCATCTCCGCCAACCTGATAGGTCCTTTCGCTCAGCTAAAACAGTATCTCGACTCAAAAATCGGAGTTGTGGTGGCGCAAGAGTGACAACGGGAGCGAGGGCCACCCAGTTTCACCCACCTCCCTGATGCACGATCATCGGTCGAGTTTATCAACCGATCCGGGGAGCCACCCTCTGGAATGGCCCAGATCATGGGTAGGAGGCCCAAGGTCCACGTCGTCGAGCTCGCGCCCCTCGGCTTCAGGTACTACAGGGGGGCGTTCGAATCCTTCGAGGACGCGCCGCCGAGGTACACGTGGCGCAGGGTCGACTACAGGGCGTACGACACAGTCGTCTACGTCGATATGCAGTGCCCGGATCCCATCGACATCGCCCCGATATTCTAGAAGAGCCTCATCATTCGTTTAACTATATCCCCAATACGCTGAAGGTCAGCCTCAGGATTAACCATGGGGAGTTCGAGAAGGCGGGGTGGTTCCGGCCCATACGGGATCGGGGAGGTCGAGGACAAACAGCCTGACGATGTGTTTCATCCTGTATGGATTAGGAAATAGAACATACTCTTAGTTGAGCCATATAAATCGGGTGGAATTTTTTTATCGTAGCCCACGATATTACGATCGGTGCGTTCCATGAGTTGGAAGGAGCCCGTTTACATCGCAAAGGTCGAGTCCATAAAGAAGAGCTGCAGCGCGGGCCACAAGGTTGGAGATGTCTTCGAGATCAACACCCACAAGACCGGCGGGATCTGCGGATGGTGCTACCACGACCTCTTCCCGACCCTAATGACCATATGCATGGGCGGAAAGATCCCGTGGCAGGATTCAGAGGAGTTCACATACAACTGCCCAGACGACTACAGCCTAGTCACGTTCAAAGTTCGGAAGAAAAAATAACCGATTCAATCCTTTTTTTAATCTTTTTTTATCGAGCGCTGATAAAGACTTGAACGAGATGCATCGGGATAAATATTCTGCCATCATTTTCTTCTTGGTCCTAAATGAGAGGCCATCATCCCCTGGAAAAGGCGAGGCGTGAGGTATTCTCTTGTATAGAGATATGGAAGACGCTTTTTGAGACTAGGTTCAGCGGCAAGATAGAATACGCGTACGCTAAGGGCTCCGGGGTCAAGGAGTGGAGCACCCCGATTGACTACGTCCCGCTCCTCAGCGACGTGGACATCCACATAAAGGTCAGGGGAGATGAGCCCCTGTTCGGCTCACGGGAGAAGGCGATGGAAGGGGCTCTCTGGGTTTCGAGCGAGTATGAGGAGCTCTTCCTAGAGCGGAACCCTGACCCACTGCACATCCCCAGAACCCAGATAGTGGTGCTGAACGAGGTCGCCGAGGATCCGAACTTTCTGCTCCCACTTGAGTCGGACCACATCAATGTGATGCTGGGGGAACCCCAGCTGAGGAAGACGCCGTTAAAGGAGAGGATTAGGGTAATGGACCTCGAAAAACTCGTGGAGCTCGAGGGCGTCCTAAGATCCCTCCCGATGAGCGCGATGGACAAGACCGGCCTCGAGTACTGGTACCTGATCAGGAGGCTAGTCTGGCTTGTGTCGCCGACTCCGGTGAGGCTACTGACCCAGGTCGAAGAGGACCCCGAGGAGGCCTGAATGTGGAACAGGACGAGGATCTGCGAGAGGCTGGAGGAGCACGATTTCCAAGAAGTCTCTGAAAGCTATCGGGATTACTACCTTCTGGGCTGGGAGATGTGCCTCACAGACTTCAGAGACACACAAATAATGCGCAGTATTGTCTCCAGGGCATATGACGTGCTGAGTTCTTCGTTCCGCCAGGCAAGAGAATCAATCCATAAATAGCCTGCGGCCCCCTGACGATGTGAAGGCTCAATGTCGAGGTCGAAGGTATTCAGGGGCCTCTTCGAGAGGTCGGGGATGATATTCAGGCCGTGCGCCTACGACGCGCTCTCAGCCATACTTGTCGAGAGGGCGGGCTTCGAGGTCGTCGGCACCACCGGTTACGGGATCGCGGCCTCGCTGATCGGCCAGCCCGATATTGGGCTCCTCGGTTTCTCGGAGATGCTGGAGAGGGCAAGGACGATCGTGAACACCATCTCCCTGCCCGTCGACGTCGATATCGACACAGGCTATGGGAACGCCCTGAACGCCTACTGGGCCGTGAAGAACTTCGCGAGGGTGGGCGCTGCCGGGGTCAGGCTTGAGGATCAGGCCTGGCCGAAGAGGTGCGGGCACATGGCCGGAAAGCAGCTGATCTCCGAGGCAGAGATGGTCGGGAAGGTGAGGCTCGCGCTTAAGGCGAGAGACGAGGAGGACCCGAGTCTTGTTGTGGGCGCTAGGACCGATGCAAGGTCCGTCAGTGGGCTGGAGGACGTCATGGAGAGGGGGAAGGCGTACGCCGATGCTGGGGCCGATTACGTCTACGTTGAGGCCCCCCAATCCCTAGAGGAGGTCGAGACCCTAGTCGATAGAGTGCCTGCCCCCATGGCCTTCAATATAATCCCCGGAGGCAAAACGCCCCCGTTCGAGATAGACGACCTCGAGGAGCGCGGCGTGAAGTACTTATCGGTGCCCATGGTCTGCCTTTACTCCGCGACGAAGGCTATGGCCGAGTCCCTGAGGGAGCTGAGGGAGTCCAGGGACGTCTCCAAGCTGGGGAGGATGGGGGTGAGCTGGGCGGAGTTCAACGAGGTCGTCGGGCTCGGGAGATGGAGAAAGCTGGAGCTCGAGGCGCTCCCGGACGGGGAGCTCATGAAGAGGTACGGGACGCTAGACCTGGAGGAGATCCTTCGGAGAGAGTTCAGTGAAACAGATGCGAAATGGAAGGGGTTAAAAAAGAAACCCTCGGACATGAATTAAGGGATATTTTCCGATCTACATTACTTTAAATGGCTTCTGACATAATGGTGCTCAATTGTTTATACTAACAAAAAAATAACCAATATTTTATATTTATTTTAATTTTCTTTTTATTTTACGAAACAATTCAAAATTTAAAGGGAGAATTAGATATAAAATACTTAAAAAAAGAAAATAATGGGTTTTTCTGGCTGCTTTTTGATTGATAAACACCACAACGCCAATGAGGCGTTCATTAAACTTATAAATTATAGTTTTCCGAAGAGGTCATTTTGCTTAAAACAGCGCATTAATGGTAAAACCAAATTTGTACTGATCTTCGGCCCATATCGATACGGCTTATATGAAGACCGCAGGTTACGATTTCGTAGCTGAAGTAAACGAAAATCTGGTAAACAGGGCTATCGCCGCGGCCTACTACACGACGCTGATACCGGCCGTTGTGGAGGGTTCCTACAACTTCACTGAAATCCCACCAGGGTTGGGGGCCTACGCGAGGGTGGACTACGAGCTCCGCCTGAAGGAGCCGCCGACGGTGGACGCCTTCGTTGGGAACAAGGTGAGGCTCCTGGTGAAGGCCGAGGTGGTCCTCAGGGTCTTAGGCGGGCTGAGGCTTGAGTTCGATGCGAGGGCTTCGGTCGAGGCATCACCGACTTACGACCAGGCTACTAGGAAGCTGACGATAGACCTCAAGGAAGCCAACATAGAGGAGGTGGAGATAGACGACGAGTACGAGCTCGAGGACGAGGTCATCAACGCGTTCAACAGGGTCATCCGGGCCGCCATCACGTCCGGGATCCTTGACGAGATTGAGAAGATAGAGGTCACCCCGATCCTCTACTCCCTCGAGCTTCCCGAAATGCCCCCATCGAACAAACTCACCATTGGCCTCGGGAATCTGAAGATATTGAACCAGAGCGTGATGGCCGTCTGTATAAACTTCCTGGGTTATACGGGCGGCAGCATAGCCCAGGTCACAGACTTCAGCGGGGGGCTGGACTTCTGCGGCGGCTTTTCAGAGGCGGCGATGCACAGAATCTTCGACTTCTGGTGGGCCAGGACGACCCACCCGAAGAGCGCCAGCGCCTCCGGCAGGTACGACGTGCCGGTCCTCGACGATGTCCTCGACACCCTCGCGGACATAGGGATCGACCTCACAACAGCAATAGCCTCAGCCGGGTTCTTGGAGAGCGACGTGGCGGTGGAGGATTCCTGGATCGACTACAGCGCCTCGGTCAGCTTCGGTAAGCCCAGCTTCGACCTCAAGAGCGGGAACAGGGTGGTGATATCGAACTGCCCCCTGGTCATCAACGTGACAGCGAAGGTGCAGCTCAAGGTCAAGGTGACAGTCGAGCTCGACACGAGCGGCATCATCCCCGACAGCTGGACCCCTTGGGAAGACGACATAACCCTCTCCGAGAACACTTACACCGTCACCCTCGCCACATTTGTCATCAACAACCTCCACGTCAACATCGACAGCGCGGAGGCAACCGTCTACCTGGACGACGAGAACAGGCTGATGGCGAAGGTCGAGAGCGTCGATGTCACGATCAACCTCGGCTGGAGCCTCCCTGACGCCGCATTGAACTGGATCATAGACCAGATCGAGAACCTCATCAAGGGCAAATTCCCGGCCATACCCCTGTCGCCTGCGCTGATAACCGAGTCAGTACCAGGGGCAGCGCTGACCCTCCAGGTTGACATAGACAGGCTCACCACCGACGAGGACGAGGCGATAGTGGGAGCCAGCATAACCTTCAAGGAGATGACGAGGACCGTGATACCCGTCCCGAAGTTCGTGGCCAACAGGGATCCGCTCTCCCTCGAGGTCCACAGGGCCGACTGCCAGTGGGTGGACGAGATCTGGGAGAAGAACAAGGTCGGGTACTACGTCCTCATGGAGGCGCTGAAGGACGGCTACGACGGCTGCAAGTACTGCCTACC
>CAZPMB010000079.1:0-4962 GCA_964587735.1 uncultured Candidatus Bathyarchaeia archaeon
CTATGAAGACGACCGCCTCGAAGGCCATGTCAACGAGGTCTCCCAGAGGAGTGGTGTTGACTATCTCGACCGCCTGTCTGCAGTATTCAGGGAATTCCCGTAGGGCTTTTAGCATCCTCCCCTTGTCTAGTTTGCGAAGATCTTCCAGGTTGTCGATTACGGATTCCATCAGCCAATAATTCGATTGGAATAGGATAAAAACTACCGCGTCAGGTTCAGGCTAAAAGATGCTTTACAATTGGCCCTTGAGCGAACAGTTGTGTTACCGACTTCATTGGAGTAGTCCGAGAAAATGATGTGTGGAGGAAATAGGGAAGAAAGCCGTCTGGATCTGATTTTTTCCTATTCCTCTACCACGATCGCTCCAGATGGGCATGCCGCCTCGCATGCTCTGCACTGGATGCACTGGTCTTCGTTCGCCACAGCGACCCTCTTGCCATCAAACTCGAAGACCCCCATCGGGCAGGTGTTCACGCACGTCTGGCAGGCCGTGCATGTTTTTTTGTCAAGGGTAACGGGCATGTCTTCAATCACCTCTTCGGAATCCTCTGATATTACCGCCATCCTTATTAAAGCGTTAAGGTGCGCCGCTCATCTCTCCCTGCCAAGGGAGGCCAAGGCCTGCTCGATCCTCTTTATGGCCAGGCTCCTCCTCTTGAGGCGGTCCCCTTTGCGTCGATCGTAGTCTCTCTTGGAGATGCGCCTCGCTCTCAGCCTCACGTCGAGGTTCCTCAGGTCGGCGTTCACCCTATCGAGCTCTTCCTCGGCCCTCCTTATCTCCGCGAACTGCTCCCCTAGGCTGGGGTCTTCGGCCTCGAGGTCGATCCCTAGCTGCTTGAGGGACCTCGCCAGCTCGTTCCGCCGGCGGTTGATCTCGGCAGAGCGCTGATCGAACCTGTCGCGGCCTATCTTCCCATCTTCGAGTTCCTGTCTAAGGCTCTCAAGCTCTTGTAGGAGGGAGACCCTCTCCCTGTGCTGTTCTAGGAAACCCGCCAGCATCGGTCTCTCAACCACGACCGGTTTAACCTTCGCCTCGACAACGCGCCTACGCCCCCTCAGGAAGTGTACAGATCCGATGACACCCGCCGCGATGAGCACCAAGGCGATCGGTCTGATGAAGGGCGCGAAGGGCGACTGAACCAGCTCCACGACTATCTCCGGGCGCTCTGAGGGGAGACGCGCCCCGAAATCAACGGAGATCTGCGTCTTTGAGTCGATCTGCTGTGTGGAAGTTGGCTCAGGGTTGGAGGCTATGAAGCGCCCGCCCTCGGGCAAGGTCACCGATACCGAAAGGTCTCGGATGAATTGGGGGAAACCATTTACAGGGTAGGTCAGGGTGGACTTCCCCCCCTCATCTGAGACGTACCCCTCCTTGGGCATGGAATATGTGATGGTGAAGCTCCAAATGTAATATAGCTTGAAAGTTGACCTCGGCGTTACATACGCATCGATGTATCTCGTTTCATTTTCGGGTTCACTAGTTCTCACATTCAAGAGCCCGATTCCGTCCCTGGCATTCACGTTCGAGGCATCGGGCGGAAGCCTGAGGTTGAAGACAGATATGCTGGCGCCTGTGTTCAACAGGGTATAACTGTCCTCAACCCTGAGGCCACTATGGCTGATGATTATGTGCCGATTCATCTTCCTACAGTTGAGGATATACTTATCTTCAGATGATGGGGTGTAGGAGATCGTCGCGTTTATGTTTCCAAAGGCCCCCACCCCTTGAGACTCGTGATCTATTACCCAGGCACCTCCCTGTGTGGAATTCGTGAAGCTTAGGGGGGATGAGACTTTACCGAGCTTCGCGCCCATCGGCAGCACAACGTGCATCCTGAACGAGGAGATGTTTTGTGTGAGGGCTGGATACACGGGCAAACGGGCCTCGTAAAGGCTTCCTTTTACGCTTACCCTGTTGACGAAAAGGTAGGAGGCTCTAATTTTAAGCTCAGAGCCTTCTCCGAGTGTGACTGCCGTCGGAAGTGTTAACCTGTATCTGCTGAAATTGCCCTCCGATTCTTTACCATAAGACACATCAACCCAATTGGAGCCATGCCACATTTCAAAGGATTGTCGCTCGCTGATGAAAAACCTGTGGAAACCGGTCCAGAACTCGGTGACAACGACTTCTCTGCCCGGATATGCCCTCAGGGTGAAGGTGTCATTGACGAAGACGATCCCAGCGTTCTCTATTCCTACTTCTCTAAAGGCATCGATCAGAAGTTCGTCTGAACTCGAAGATTCAACGATTTCCATATGAGTAGTTACGACGGAAAATGCTAAGGTCAAGATGATTAACAGGAGTGCCGTGGTGCGTCTCATTCTGGACACCGTACAGGTTAAAGAAGCACATCTCAAATTTAAAACGTGGGGCGGGCCACAGAATATCCTACAGGAAAGCTAATGTTATTAAAAGGGAACGCAAGAGATGATGCATATTTGATTTGGAGGGATGGTGATTGAACAAACCCCACCCTTACCTGCCTAACAGTGTACCGGACACAAAGGAGAAGATGATGGAGGAGATCGGTATCAAATCCATCGACGAACTCTACTCCGACATCCCAGACAAGCTTACGTTCGACAGAGACCTCGAGATCCCTGGGCCAAAGACCGAGGCCGAACTCAGGGAGGAGATCTCTGGCGCGCTGGAGAGGAACTGGGGCCTAAGGTGCCCTCCTTTCCTCGGAGGAGGAGTCTGGCCCCACTACGTTCCGGTCGTCGTCGACGAGATTGTGCATCGCGCTGAGTTCCTGACGAGCTATACCCCCTACCAGCCTGAGATAACTCAGGGGATGCTGCAGTCCATATTCGAGTACCAGAGCCTCATCTGCGAGCTCCTGGGCATGGATGTCGCCAACTCCTCCATGTATGACTGGGCCACGGCCCTCGGCGAGGCGGCCCTCATGGCGAGCAGGCTGACGGGGAAGAGCTCCATCGTCGTTCCCAGCTTGATGAGCCCGAGCAGGCTGGCGGTGCTCAAAGCATATGCCGAGCCCCCTGGCATCGGCGTCAATCAGGTGGACTACGACAAGATCACGGGGCAGCTTGACCTCGAGGACCTGAAGGAGAAGGTGGACAAGGAGACCGCGGCCGTCTACATTGAGAACCCATCCTACCTCGGCTTCGTCGAGGAGGGGGTGGAGGCGATAGCCGAGGTGGCCCACGACGCGGAGGCCCTCTTCATCGTCGGTGTCGACCCCATCTCCCTCGGCCTAATCAAGCCGCCGGGCGAGTACGAGGCCGACATCGTGATCGGGGAGGGGCAGCCCCTGGGGAACCACATGAATTACGGTGGGCCATTACTCGGTATATTCGCCTGCAGGAACGAGCCGAGGATGGCGAGGCAGATGCCGGGCAGGCTCATAGGGATGACGCAGACCCTTGAGGGATCCAGGCGAGGCTTCGTGATGACCCTCCAGACCAGGGAGCAGCACATCAGGAGGGAGAAGGCCACGTCCAATATCTGCTCGAACCAGGCCCTCTGCGCCGTCGCCGGCGCCGTCTACCTCTCCCTCCTGGGCCCACAGGGAATAAGGGAGCTGAGCGAGGTCGTGGCCAGCCGAGCCCGCTACGCGATGAGACGCATAGGCGAGCTGTCGGGGGTGAGGGCTCCCCTGTTCGGCAGCTTCCACTTCAAGGAGTTCACCATCAGGTTCAGCCACAAGACGGTCGGGGAGGTCCACGGGGCGCTGCTCGACCAGAACCTGCACGGAGGGAAGTCCCTCGTGAAGGAGTTCCCCGACCTCGGGGAGGCTGCCCTGTACTGCGTTACGGAGATGCACACAAAGAAGGATATCGATCGGCTCGTATCAGCCCTAGAGGAGGCGCTAGAGGGATGAGCATGAGGCGTTTCAGGCAGGCGGACTGGCATGAGCCCGTCATCTTCGAGCTTGGGAGCGAGGACAGGGTTGGGTTCACCGTACCACCCATCGAGCCCGAGCTCAGGGACGCCGTCGATGACGTCTCCAACCTCGTTCCTGCGGGGATGCTCAGATCCAAGCTTCCCGAGCTGCCGGAGGTCTCCGAGATCGAGGTTCTCCGCCACTACATCCACCTCTCCCAGACGAACTACGGTGTCAGCTCCGGGGTCTTCTACCCCCTCGGAAGCTGCACGATGAAGTACAGCCCGGTAGTCAACGAGGTCATCGCCGGCCACCCCAAGGTCACCGGGATCCACCCCGACCAGGACGAGGCCTCCGTCCAGGGCATCCTCGAAATCCTGTACAGGCTGAAGATGGGGTACTTAGAGGTCACGGGAATGGACGACGCGAGCCTTCAGCCGGCGGCCGGGGCGCACGGCGAGTACACGGGCATCCTGATCATCAGGGCCTACCACGCGGACAGGGGGGAGCTCGAATCTAGGACGGAGATAATAATCCCCGACTCCGCCCACGGGACAAACCCCGCCAGCGCGATAATGGGGGGCTTCAAGACCGTGGAGGTTCTATCCGACGAGGACGGCGGCGTAGACCTGGAGGCGCTGAAGAGCGTGGCGGGTCCGAGGACGGCGGGGCTGATGCTCACCAACCCGAACACCCTGGGCATCTTCGACAGGAACATAGCGGAGATCGCGAAAATAGTCCACAAAGTCGGCGGCCTTATGTACTACGACGGCGCGAACCTGAACGCCATCATGGGCAAGTGCAGGCCAGGGGACATGGGCTTCGACATCGTCCACGTCAACCTCCACAAGACGTTCTCTACCCCCCACGGCGGAGGCGGGCCTGGCTCCGGCCCGGTCGGCGTGAAGTCGTATCTCGCAGACTTCCTGCCTGTCCCCACCGTCGAGGAGGCCGATGGCGTCTACAGGCTAAGCTGGGACAAGCCGAAGACCATCGGGAGGGTCCATGGGTACCACGGGAACGTTGGGCCGATGCTGAAGGCGTACGCCTACATGCTGACGCTGGGCGGTAGGGGGCTCAAGGAGGCATCCGAGTTGGCCGTCCTCAACTCGAACTA
>CAZPMB010000079.1:5062-9845 GCA_964587735.1 uncultured Candidatus Bathyarchaeia archaeon
TGGGCGGTAGGGGGCTCAAGGAGGCATCCGAGTTGGCCGTCCTCAACTCGAACTATATCGCGCAGAAGCTGAAGGGTGTGAGGGGGCTATCCCTCCCGTATGGGGTGGGGAAGCCGAGGATGCACGAGGCCGTATTGAGCGCCACGAAGATGGCAGAGGAGACTGGGGTCAGGGCACTGAACGTCTCGAAGAAGCTTCTGGACTACGGTCTCCACGCCCCGACGACCTACTTCCCCCTAATAGTGCCGGAGGCGCTCATGATCGAGCCGACGGAGACCGAGCCTCTGGAGGCGCTGGACGAGTTCATAGACGCCGTGAAGGAGATCTCCGGACTCGCCTACTCAAAGCCCGAGGAGGTCCTGAGTGCCCCCCACAACACGACGGTCGGGCGGCTAGATGAGCCGAGGGCGGCCCACCCGAAGACCATGTGCCTGAGCTGGCGCTCCAAGGGCTCCGCCTCCCCCTGATAAGGACATCCTTTTTATGCCCGGGGGATAAAGGAGGGCTTAAAGGGATCCAGATGATTGACCTGCTCTCAAGCCTGGTTGCCTTGGACCTCAGCTACCTCCAGGAGCCTCCCCTGGCCACCTTTGTCATCCTGGTGATATCGGCCGCCATCAACCTCGTGATGAGCCTGGCCAGCAGGAGGACGATGAACCTCGCCGAGTACAGGAGGATGATGGAGGAGTCCCACCACGTCCAGAAGGAGCTGATGGCCGCTATGAGGAGCGGGAACCAGCGGGTCATCGCGAAGGCCCAGAAGAAGCAGCAGGAGCTCTCGCAGGCCCAGCTGAAGATGTCCGGGGGCAGGATGAAGACCACCCTGATCTTCATGATCCCCCTTTTAATCCTCTGGCCGATACTCCAAAGGTTCTTCGGCAGTACGGTCATTGCGAAGATGCCCTTTGACGCCCCGTTTGTTGGGACAGAGCTCAGCATGTTCAGCTGGTACTTTTTAACCTCCATCGCGACCAGCATCGTCCTACAGAGGGTCTTGGGGTTCACGTTCGAGATCGAGCCAAGGGAGATCGGGGCGTAGAGCTTCAGCCATGACCGAGCCAGGGGGAAAGGATCGCGGACGGGCCCTCGTCATAGCCGTCAGCGGGCTCCACGGCTCGGGGCGTTCGACCCATGCGAAGAGGCTTGCCGATGCCTTCGGCTTAAGGTATGTGTCCTCGGGCACGATCTTCAGGCAGATGGCGGAGGAGAGGGGGCTGACGCTAGAGGAGATGTCGAGGCTCACCGAGTCTGAACCGGAGCTCGACAAACTGATAGACGAGAGGGCGAGGGAAGAGTCCAGGAAGGGTGGAGTCGTCGTCGACGCGACCCTCTCCGGCTGGATGTGCGTTGAGCCCGACCTGAGGATCTTCCTAACGACCTCCTTCGAGGCTAGGGTGAGGAGGATAGCGGAGAGGGAGGGCGTGAGCCCTGAGGACGCGAGGAGGGAGACCGAGGCGAGGGCAGAGAGCGAGAGGGATCGGTTCAGGGTTTACTACGGCATCGACATAGACGACCTCTCGATCTACGACGTAGTCCTGAACACCGACCTCTTCGACCCGGACGGGACTGCGCGAATCCTTAAAAGGGTGGTGGAGGAATACTGCTCGGGCAGGTGATGGGTTGTCCTCCATGGATATCGGCAGGGTCTGCGTGAAGCTCAGGGGGAGGGAGGCCGGTAGCCGGTGCGTCATCGTCGATGTAGTCGACAGGAACTACGTCCTCGTGACGGGGCCGCAGGAGCTCACGGGCGTCAGGCGTAGGAGGGTGAACATGGCCCACCTAAAGCCCCTGGACGAGAGGATCGAGATCGGCAGGGGCGCCTCGGACGAGGAGGTAATGAGGGTACTCGGTTAGGAGCGCTCTGCTTTCTTTACGGCTCGATGCCGAAAGCTCTAATCTGGTGGGCGTGTGGGTGGGGCCTCGCCGCGTCGGCCGTCGTCCCTAGTTGCCGTCTGGGCGGCCCACTCAAGAGCCTTTGGAAGCGCCTGGTGCTGGGCGGCCCTGCCGTTCCTCGGGAGCCCGGCGCCCGCGGCTTCGACCCCACTTCCACCATCAGTTATACGCCTTCTAGGCGTCGCATCCTTTTTCATACCAATATCTGTCGCGTTTTTTACCTATATTTCTTCAACTCACCCTTCATCACGTAGCTACATGCATAATCAGGGTTAACCTCACATGTAGATACTATATTCGCTTCATTTTCGATTTTTCCAAATGTAAGATTTTATTTTTTAATATCATATTATCGGAATAATGGTCATGAATCCGGTTTAGGGTATTATTTTAACCCATTTTTGAGACATTTAATGATTATAAAATGCTGACACTTAAATATTGGTTTTCTTGATTTCAAAATATTGGGTATAGTCTATCAGGATTGAGGTGTTAATCCATGGAAAAAATAAGAGACCATTTAAAGGTCCTTTCAAAGAGGCACTCTCTCGAGATCGTCAGCGCGCTTCTCAACGGTCCCCTGAACATCACCCAGATATCTGAGGAGTTGGGGATCCCGTACACGACCACTCAGCAGAGGGTGGCCGAACTCGAGCGGGTGAACCTCGTGGAGGCCGAGGCTGACATCGATGAGTCGTCGAAGAGGGCGGTCATGCTTGTCCGGTCTGTTAACTTCAGGATCGAGCTCTCGCCGAGGAGCATTCACACGCTCATAAAGGGAGGGGGAGATAAGGTTCTGAAGGTGACATGATCTGAGGATCATAATTCTACACCTATTTTCCTTAAGGTGCCTGCCTTGTTGTCTGCACTGCAGCTGCTTATGAGCGCATTATGAGACACACTTTTTAGCAATGAACGTCTTTGAGTGGTTCACTAACGGATATTCCTCTTTGATGCAGGGTAAAAGCATCAGGGTATGTAGTTATTTTATCCTCCTTTAACCCTCATAGCAAGCGGTGTCTGGATTGGAGAAGAGGTATAGAGTCCATCGGTTCGAGATCAGGATGAGCAGAGATCAGGCGAGGCTCGAGGACTACCTGAACAAGATCGAGGGAGGGATAGTATCCGTGATCCCCAATGTCAAATCGAGGTTCTCATTTGGCGGATTCGTGGATTATGTCAACTTCCTGTACATCATCGAAAGGGTCGGCTAATATCACTCAATGAGAAAATGTGAATAAGATCCCTTTTACTACTGCCAGCGATTGAAATACGAAGAGAAGAAGCTAGCCATGCCGATGCTTGCGCAGGCGCAAACAATTTTCGGATGATTAGGACTCAGAGAGCTCGAAGGAGCCGATATGTTTGGTGGCTTCTGGGAATTTTTCGATAAGCTCTGAGTCGGCGGTGAAGAGGGTTGCCCTAAGTTGAAGGGCCAGAGAAACATAGGTTGCGTCGTAGATGGAGATGTCTTGCCTAGAACTCAGTGTGGCGCTTTGTTCATAGATTTTTCCTCGGGGTTCGTGCACGTCGAAACCGTATTTTGACAGCGATCTCGCTAGGAGAACCAGTTCCTCCTCTCTATATAGCCCGCTCTGCCACAAGGCGTTTAAGGCTTCATAGAAAAGCAGGCTCGGTATCGAGATAGCTAACTTCCCGGTTACGAAGGAATCCCTCATGCGTCTGGCTGCGTCCGAGGAGTCCTCTTCCACGAACCACTTGACGATCGCTGAGGCGTCCGCTACGACCTTCTTCTTCTCCAAGCCTTGATCACCTTCGCGCTTTCCCAGCCCTCGGGAGCTTTCCTCCTGAGCTTCTCGTTTATAAGAAACGCCTCGACGACATCCTTCTCGCGCTCCTCCTCGAGCTTCCGAGCGATCGCCTCCCTCACGACCGCGCTCCAGTTGACGTCGACTCTCTTCATCTGCTCCTTCATGGACTCGGGGATCGTGACGCTCGTCCTTACCATCCCACCTGACCCGCTGGCAACACCCTCATCCATCATATCAATAATATCGGTAATACTAGTAATATTTAAGCTCGGAATGTTGATGAATGTTCTTCAAGATCATGGTTTTCTTTATCTCTCCGAACCTAATGGAGGTGGTGCATTGCAGTGCAGTGTGTGGATAAAAGACCTACTTCACGCAAAACAACCATTAATCGTGTCGTCAAAGAGTGGAAGTTGTAGGTTAGACGCGGCCCGAGTTAACGAATCAGTAATTTTTAAAAATCAATTTACCTTCATGGTAAGGTATGATATTCGACACGTCGGGAGAGGGTCTTCTGACCCTGTTCAAGCCTTATCAGGCTTTTTTGCTTGAGCGTATCTGGGAGCTGAACAGCGGCGAGAGGGTCGGGGTGAGCTCGGGTGATGCCCACAGGTTTCTTCAGGGTCATCCAGATAGCAAGTCGAGGGCGTCGGTGATCTTCTTCCTGGACGACATGGTCGAGGATGGTGTCCTCAGCTACGAGGAGAAGACTGGAAAGGGCGGGTACCACAGGGTCTACTATCCGAAGATGGATAGGGAGCAGTTCGAACGGCACATGGTCGAGAAGATCACCAGAAAGCTCAAAGAGGTCTTCCCTGAAGTTTAGGTTTTTATAGCTACGGTTCTAAATAGCTATCTCCCAAGAGCTTATTCAGATCCCCCGAATTGTAAGTCGAATCTAGTCTACTGCCTGCGCATGTGTGGGGTTTTCCCGAAGTGTCTGAAAAGCAGTGATGATAACAGGACTGGTTTTTGAGCCATCCGTGTATTTTCAGTTATATATTATTGTAAGGAAAAACCTATAATATCGTTTGCGTTTGCTTTACCCAATTGAAAATGTCTAAAAGAATGGAGATTATAAAGGGGAGGCTCGACCCGAGAGACGAGATAAAGTTCAG
>CAZPMB010000080.1:0-9762 GCA_964587735.1 uncultured Candidatus Bathyarchaeia archaeon
TCGCTGAACATGTCCCGCCAGAAACCGACGCCCTTGACGTCGCCGTCCACGGCCTGGATGAAGGCGTAGTTCCTGGCGCACTTGGAGCAGTTGCAGCACCACCTGTACTCGCTGACCGCGGGGTCGTCGCAGAAGCAGGACATCTGGTACTTGGCGAGCTCCGGGAAGCCGCTGTGGAGGCACTTGATAACGGCTATCTCGTTCAGGGGGCCGACCAGGCTCCCGACCCTAGCCGAATCGCAGGTCAGGGTACGAAGGATGGTGTCCATCTGCATCGTCCATTGACTGCTCTGGTCGTAGCAGTAGTTGGCCCGGTAGCCCTCCTCGTTGATCTCCTCCTTGTCGCAGCTGTACTCGTTCCCGTAGAATAGGTACCTCGCCCTGTGGTGGATGATGAACGGGAGGTATAGGAAGAGATAGTACATGAGCCTGCTCCCCCATCCGAGCGTCGTCTCCCTCGCCCCCATGGACCTCGCGTCGTTGAAGAGGCCGACCTCGTGGGGGATCATGTGGCACTCGACGCCGAACTCCCTGTTCAGCCCCCTCATTATCTCGGCCTTGTGCATGCCCTCGAACGTGTTTGAGGGCTCGACGACGTTTATCAGGATGGGCTCCAGGTCGAGCTCCCTGCACATGGCCAGCGTTAGGAGGCTGTCCTTCCCCGATGTGAAGGATATGATCGCCCTCTTCCGCGGCGAGAAGCGCTTGCTCCACACGACGGGCTCCCCCGGATCGAACACGAAGTCCAGGTTGAGGTATCTCTTCAGGTAGTCGACGGTTTTCACTCCGTCAAGAACGGCGTTCGACGGCATGTCCAGCATCATGTTCTTGAAGGAGAAGCAGTCGAACATTGGGAGCCGGGTGTTGTACACTACGCCCTTCTTGTCGAGGGCGAGGGGGAGGAAGTTCGTCGAGAGGAAGGCGATGTGGTCGACTATGGACTCCTTGATCTTGTCGTCGAGGGGGCGCCAGACCTTTTCAGGGTATTCGATCCTGTAACATTTGCCGTTTAGGCTTATTCCTATAGAATTATTGTCGTATTGGGTATTTACCTTTAAATATTCCTTCTTTTTGTAGATCATCTTCCCGGAACTCGCAGTTTATCTTTTAAAAGAATAAAACTAAAATTATTTATATTTTATTAATTAAAAATAGGGAACGATCATTAATATCAAATTATCATAGACCATGTAGAGAGAAAAAGGCTATTTCTCTGTGATTTCATTAGGACGCCAATTATGATAAATCGCTTGACCGCTGAACTTCGAAAAAAAATTAGGCGAGTTTTGAAATTTTTAAATATTATTAATACGGCGTGGAAAACGCGTAATCCAAACGCATCATGCCATTGGATTGCCAAACTCAGCCGTTCTCCCTCAGCGACTAGGATTCGAGGGATACTGCCTTGAACCGGTTGATTTAGGCACCTTCGGCGTGTTCAAGCTAGATTTCACACGATTTTTGAGGGCTAGACGACCTTAGCACGTGTAAGGCTCCGCGTACTCGGATGGTTGGGCTATGCCGGGCAGCAGCGATATCGAGGGGCCCTCACCGAAGCCCCCGCCCAGACGGAGTCGGCCTGATCCCGGATCAGCCCGTCGACCGCTTCCCTGGTCACAGCCTTCGTGGCTCCCACCGCCGTGACGCACGCAGCCCCCGCTGCCGCCCCCTCGAGCAGGACGTACCTGAGGGTTTCAGGGTTTACGTGGGCGAGGTCCTCTCTCCTCAGACCCGCTTGGAGTATGGCGTGGACGATGCCCGCGCAGAAGGCGTCCCCGGCCCCCGTGGGGTCGATGGCCTCCACTGTGAATGGGGGAAGCGCGATCCGGAGCCCCCCCACGGCCGCCATGACCCCCCTCTCACCCATCGTTATCAGGCTGAGGCCGACGCCCCGGTCGAGGAGGGACTCGGAGGCGGCGGAGGGGTCGCCCTCGCCCGTCAGTGCCCTGCTCTCGAGGTCGTTGCAGTGGAGGATGTCGATGAGGCGCAGGGAGCCCAAGAGCTTGCCCCATCCCTCATCCTGGGGCATCACGGCGTCGACGAAGGTCATGCAGCCGAGCCGGCCGGCCCTCTCGAGCACCTCATCGAGCCTCCTATCGACGTGCCTCAGCCCGCCGACCGTCCCCTGGTAGAAGACCCCCGGGCGGGTCTCCTCGAGGGCCATGAGGACGTGCTCAGGCGAGAGCATGGTGTTCGCCGCCAGCTCTGCGTAGAACCTCCTGTCCTCGCCGACTACGACGATGGCCAGGTTCTTCGCCGTGTGCGATTCCCTGGATCGCTCGACGTAAGCCTCGAGGCCGCGCCCCCTGAGCTCCGACTCGATGAAGGCCCCGAGCACGTCTTCGCCTACGCAGCCCGCCACCGCCACCCCTTTCTGCCCCAGCTGGGCGAGGTCGATGGCCATGTTGGCCGAGTGCCCGCCAACGTGGACGCCTATCCCCTTCGGGGCGTAGACGAGTTCGCCCGGCCCCCCGAGGCGGGGCAGGCCGGCTGCGATGATGTCGCACATGAGGCTTCCGGAGCATAGGACGCGCGTCATACGGGTCTCATATGGAGGTGCCTCCGGCTCTTTCAAGGTTTTTGCCGTTGAAAACGGCCCATGGAAGGCTGTTTTACCTTAAAGTATGGTTTGGGGTCGTCGTTCTACACCTGGAGCAAACGATACAACTATTTACTCGGGTTCAGTGAAGATTCTTGGTGGCCCATGCCCATCGAGGCGATGGTCGAGAAGGCGATGAAGCTTATCGAGGCGGGGAGGGTCGAGCGCCTGGACGAAGTGCACTACAACGTCGTCGGGGACCACGGGACGTACAGCGTGGCGGTCTCGAGGAATGGCAGGGTGAGCTGCAGCTGCCCCGGGTTCCAGGGCAGGGGGAAGTGCTCCCACTCTACCGCCGTCGTGATCCTGACGCAGTTCAAGCGCAAGGGCGGCCCCTGATCCAGGGGCTCTCCATCTTCTCATTTTGTGGTTCGGCGGCCAAGCTGCATGTGGTTGAAGCCGCGGTAATCGTGGGCTTCATCCCTCTCGGCGTCTCCCCGAATTTACCTGGTTGGAACCTACGTCGATATCCTTCCACTCGCTGTCTGTATGGTCGTCTAGACTATCTTCGTTGGCTCCCTAGAGTGGACGGTGGGGTCGTACTTGATCTTCTCCCCGACGCTCCAGAGGAATATATGGGCAGTTCCCGGTCCGACTCTCTTGAGCCTGGACCTGAGGCTCTTGACGACCTTGTCGTAGTTGTTGGACCTGTCGATGGACTCGAGCCACCTCTGGAAGCTCCCGTGCTCCCTGGCGATGCTCTCGAACTCCACGGCGTTCTGGATCGTGGCGACGATCTTGTTCCTGTTGCGTACTATGCCCGGGTCTTCGATGAGCCTCTTTATGTCCTTGGCGCCGTATGCAGCGACCTTGCCTATATCGAAGCCGTCGAACGCCTTCCGGAAGCCCGGCCACTTGTTGGCCATCAGCTGCCAGCTCAGGCCAGCCTGGAAGACGCATCTGGCGAGGTTCTCGAAGTACTCCCTGTCGGTCTTCGGCCTGGTGCCCGTGTAAACCCAGTCGGGCATCTTTCTCTCCGTCGGCATGGTTAAGAAGTGCTTTTTGGTTGAATTGAAGTTTTGGGTTGCGTGAGGCTGGCGACGCATCTATTATGATTATGCTTAGGCGGCGCTCTGTCGCCCTCGCTGATCTGTATCACTAATAGGAACGGCTATTCCTGTTTTGAAATCCCTGTTCCACGGGGTTCCTTATGATTGTCCTCAGTTACCTTTACCTCAGGTGCGGGACAGATGGAGAAGAAGACGAAGTACACGGCCGCGCTCATTGTTTCTCTGCTCGCCTTGGGATGCCTCATCTGGGCTCCCCAGGCTCTCGCCCGGAAGAGCTACAGCTATGCCGAGGAGGAGGTTCCTGAGGAGGTTCCTGAGAACTGGCCGAAGCTCAAATGGAACCGCTGGTGGGGGCTTAAGAACCGTCTATGGTGGCCGATGCTCAGAAACGCGACCCTCGGGTCGCTGACGGGGAAGGCCGTCGCCCTCGACGGCCAGATACTGGTCGTGCAGGCTAACGGGGACTACGTGAACGTCGTCGTGCCCAAGAGGTGGATCGTCGGCAAGGAGGTCATGGACGCCGGGGAGCTCTTCGAGGAGGGCGGCCCGCTGCAGTACGATAAGACGCTGACGATAAGCCTCCTGAAATACGCGGTGTCTGGGAGGGACCACTCTGTGACCTTCCTCTACGCCTACAAGATAAAGCAGGGCGACACGACGGCCAGCGCCGTGCTGCCGTTCAACATACAGGCGACGCCTTGAGGGCGGTCTCCTTAAACCAATTTTTTATTCATTTAAGCCGGAGATAACTGAACATAGAGCGTTTTCAATAAAAAGAAGGCTTTCCACTGCGTTTATTTCAGAAAGTCCTTTGCGAGGTGGTAGTAAACCTTCTGGGTCAGATCCAGCGTTTTGATGCTTATTCTCTCGTTGGCTCCGTGTGCGAGGTCGGCCAGATGGCTCGCTGGCGTCCCTGGATCGAAGAGCGAGAATCCGTAGGCCTCAGCGCCCTGCCCGCGCAGGAATCTGCAGTCTGAGGCCCCTGGCATTATCAGGGGGATAAGAGTCGCGTTCGGCATCTCCTTCCTGACGGCTCTCTCCATGGCGAGCACGAAGTCCGAGTGGGGAGGACTGGCGTTGCCGAATGACTTGAAGCCCCCCTCGGCGCTCGGTAGGTCCTCGATTTCGGCCTCCTCGGCCAGCGGCCCGAGCGCCCTCTTCAGATGGGAGATCACGTACTCGTTGTCCTGTTCCGGCAGGGTCCTTATGTCCAGATCGACGTAGGCCTTTTCCGGTATGACGTTCACCTTCACTCCCCCACGAGCTATGTTGGGTGATATCGTCATCCTGCTGAGACCGTGTAACATCATCGCCATCACCGGCGACCGGCTCTTCAGCCTGTTCAGGGTGAAGGGCAGGAGCCGCGGGCTCGTTAGCATCAGGCGTTGGATGAGCCCCAGGCCCAGCCCATCCGCAACGCCTCTGAGGTATTTTGTCGTTATGGGGGGATCGTAGCTTGAGATGCGGGTGACCGCCTTGCTCATCTTCACTATCGCATTCTCGCCTATGAGCGGCATGGATCCGTGGCCGGCCTTCCCCTTGAAGGACACGCGTTTCGCCGCCACGCCCTTCTCCCCGGCCATGAAGAACACCTTGCCCGGGGCGATGGATATCCCGCCCGCCTCAGTGATCGCGTAATCCGCCTTGACGAGCTCCGGGTGGTTCTTCACCATCCACCCGGCCCCGTACGCCCCCCCAGCCTCCTCGTCCGAGACCACCAGCAGGATCAGGTCCCCCCTCGGCCGGAAGCCCTCCTCGTGGAGCCTGATGAACGCCTGCGCCTGGGCCGCGACGATGAAGAGCATGTCCAGGGCCCCGCGCCCCCACACGCACCCCTCCCTGACGGCGCCGGAGAACGGGTCCTCCTGCCAGGAGTCGGGGCTCTCCACCGGAACCACATCGACGTGGGCGGGGCCGAACATAAGCCTGGGTCCGTTGCCGGATCCCTGGATCCTCGCGACCAGGTTTCCCCGATTGGGGGCCGACTCGAAGACGAGGCTCTCTATGTTGTGCTCCCCCAGCACCCTCTGAACGGTCGCTATCGACCTCATCTCGCCTCCGGGAGGGTTCACGCACCTGTTCCGGATGAGCTCCGAAAGCAGGCCTATCGTCTCATTCAAAGATGCGTCTTCCAAGGTGGGCGCCAGCACTGCGTGCGTTCAATATTTTAGAATTGACCATTATTAATGCTCGTGCTTCTAGGAGGCTGTTGTTTCCCGCGGGCACGGGCAGCACGTTGCTTTGAAGCCACTGGCGCAGGATTCCAGGAATTCCATCGGCATTTTAGTATTATATATGGATGTGAGGAGTATTTGCGCGGGTAGTTTTCACGAACCGGGGGTTCGATAATGGACGCTTACAACTTCCCTGAGAGGGTCGTCGAGTCGGACGTGCTAGTCGTCGGCGGGGGTAGCGCCGGCTGCATGGCCGCCATAAAGGCGAAGGAGGCGGACCCTGGGCTCAGGGTCGTGGTGATGGAGAAGGGGTGCGTAGAGCGGAGCGGGGCCATCGCCATGGGGATGGACGCCCTCAACGTTGTCGCCGTGCCTGGCGTGTCAACGCCCGAGGAGTACGTCGAGTCCATGACCGTAGCCTGCGAGGGGGTCCTCGACGCCGACCTCTGCCGGGTCGAGGCGGAGAGGAGCTTCGAGGTCCTCAGGGAGCTGGAGGGGTGGGGCGTGAGGTTCCCACGCGACGACAAGGGCCAGTACAGGGTTCATAGGGTCCACCCGAGGGGGGAGTTCCTCGTCGAGATGGACGCGCCGGACCTGAAGAAGGTCTTGGCTCATCAGGTGGAGGCGCGTGGGGTTGAGGTCCTGGAGAGGGCGATGGCGACCAGCCTTCTCGTCGGTGGTGGAGCCGTCGAGGGCGCCGTCGGCTTCGACGTCCGCTCAGGGGACCTTCTAGTGTGCCCCTCAAAGGCGACGATCCTCGCGACGGGGTGCGCGGGCCGATTCGGGCTGCCGAGGAGCGGCTACCTTTACGGCACCTACGAGTTCCCCGGGAACGCCGGCGACGGCTACTCGATGGCCTACCGCGCCGGGGCCGACCTCACAGGCTTCGAGTACCACCAGCTCCTCCCCCTGATCAAGGACTACAACGGCCCCTCCCTATACGTCGCCCAGGTTCGGGGTGCCAGGGTCGTGAACGCCCTTGGCGCAGATGTCGGCGGGAGGCTCGGCGAGCGGGAGATGGTGAGCATGAGATCAATCTACGAGGAGGTCAGGGCCGACAGGTCGCCCGTCTACCTCGACATGACGCACCTGCCAGAGGGGAAGATCGGGGAGATCGAGGCCGTAATGTTCGGCTCGGAGCGCCCCACCAGGAGGGGCTTCTTCAGGGGGAGGGGGATCGACTTCCGCAGGGAGCCGGTGGAGCTCCAGATCACGGAGCCCTATCTCTGCGGCGGCCACGGGCTCACAGGCGTAGTCATCAACGCCATGGCCGAGACCTCCCTGAAGGGCTTGTACGCGGTGGGCGATGTCGCGGCGGTTCCCTGGCAGTACCTGACGGGAGCCTTCGTCTTCGGATCGATAGCCGGCGAAAACGCCGCAAGACACGCCTCAACCCGACATGCTCCAGAGGCGTCGGACGAGACGGTCCGAGATGAGAGGAGGAGGCTTCTAGGCCACCTATCCTTGACCGATGGCATCAGCCCGACCGCTTTCGAATACAAGCTCAGGAGGATGGTGAACGACTACATCGCCCCGCCGAAGAGCGAGAGAAAGCTCGAGACGGCTCTGAGCTGGATCGCCAGATTTAGGGGGGGCCTGACGCGGGTTGGGGCCGAGGACCTCCACGGCCTCATGAGGGTCGTGGAGCTCCACTGCATCATCGACTGCGCCGAGATGTCTGCGAGGGCTTCCCTTGAGCGGAGGGAGAGCCGGTGGGGTCTCGCCCACTACCGAGTCGACTTTCCGATGCGGGACGACAGGAACTGGCTGAGGCACATCATCATCCGCAGGGATCAGAAGAATGGGGAGATGACGATGACCACCAGGCCCGTCTCGCAAAGGAGGTGAAATATGATGCCCATCAAGGTCGATCCTGGGAAATGCGACGGCTGCGGGCGGTGCGTCCGGGCGTGCCCCATGGACATCCTGAGGCTCGAGAAGGGCAGGCCGATAATGAAATACGACGAGTGCTGGTACTGCGGAGCCTGCGTTGAGGACTGCCCCCGCAGCGCGATCATCCTCGAACTCCCTTACCTCATCTCATGAAGACCCGAATGTTCGTCGTCTCATGGCCGTGTCGAGGTCATACGCCAGGGCCTTGTGCGGCATAATGAGGTTTCAAACGAAGCATGACAGGCTGATCACATGTTCTTTCTCAACCAATCGAGGGTCAGCCTGATCGCTCCATCGTTTCTCTCTCCCGAGGAGAAGAAAGAGTCCGAGTCTGAGTGGGTCCATCCCTCGGCGACGATGAGCGTCTTCGGCTGCCCCGCGTGCCTCTCTAGCTCGTAGGCGTGGGCGACGGGGGCATTCGGGTCTTTTCTGCGGTGGACGATCAGCAGCGGCCTGGGGGATATCCTTTGCACGTGGTCCATCGGATTGAGTTTGTAGGCCGCCTCCTTCGCCTTTTCGTACATTCCCCGGGTCCCGTGGACGCCACGGGCCCAGAGGGCGACGTAGAGCCTCCAGCTGATGCGAAAGCCCAGCGTCTCTACCTGATCCCGAATATCTCCCACCGTGTCCCATACTGCTACGGCCTTGATCCTCTGGTCATCGGCCGCGGCCCTGATGGCCACCCTGCCCCCGTAGCAGTGCCCGACCACCGCGATCTTGTCGCCCACCTCCTCTCTGGATTGCAGGTAATCAACGGCCGCCTCAAGGTCGTCGACCTGGGACACGAAGTCGAGCTCCCCCTCGCTCTCCCTGACCCCCCTGTAGTCGAACCAGACGGAGGCGTAGCCGCCTCCGGAGAAGGCTTCGGCTATCTTCCAGCTGCTTTTGTCGCTCCCTGGAAAGCCGCAGCAATAAACCAGGCCAGGAAGCCTTCTGTCTGCGGCTGCTCTCGGTTTGAACAATCCTGCTTTTAGCCTGCAGCCTCCGCTGTTCAGCCAGATGTCTTCCGAATCAGACATCAATTCAAGCCTGGATGAAACTAGGATATATGTTCATGTATCGATGCTGAAAACTGATGAAATCCCTGAAGGTACCCTCTGACCGAGCGCGTTCAAAGCGGTTGCGAAACGTCTTATGGGAAGAGTTTCTTTGCCTTTTCCGTGTACTCTATGCCGCCAAGCTGTTTCAGGAAGTCCAGCATGTCGCCGACCGCCCACATCTCCACCACCTTGCCGTCGGCTATGCGCCAGATGCTTACGGCCTCCCACTTCACCTTCTTGCCCGTGGGGGCTAGTCCGCGGTACTCGCCCCTGTTCGTCCCGGTGCCCTTCAAGCGGGCCCAGACCTTGTCCCCTTCGGCGATGATGTCCTCAATCGTCTCGTGGGAGTCTGGGATTGCCTTGAACCACGCGGCCAGGTGTTTTTTGTAGCTTTTCAGGCTCCGGAACCGACGCGGGTGGTCGACATAGTCTGGCGCTATCAGCTCGTCCAGCTGGTCTAGGTCCTGCCTGTTGAATGCCTCAAACATGCGGCAAACAACAGCCTTATTCTCTTCCAATGACACAATCATCGTCTCCCATTTACTATTAATTTCCATCATCTCTTATTCAACATTTAACGGTTGTTGCCTTGCTCTACCCGGTTGATGAAACGAAAAAAATGACTTGAAGCAGGGCCTGAGTTTTTCAGCGGGTCGCTTTTCCCGTGATCATCTATTTCTCCAGGATGCCTTTCAGCTTCTCTAAAGCTGTCTGGAGCTGCTTCTCCAGCTGTCCGTGAAACAATTTGTCGAGTGCCTTGCCGAGAACCCCCCAAGGCATAACGAAGTCACCCTTTGCCGTGAGTCTAGTTTTCTCCTCAACGGGTTTCAAGATAAATGTGAATGTGATTATGTACTTTCCTCTCGAGCGAGCCGTGATCTTCTCTTTTTCGAGGCTCTCCAAGATGTCCAGTTCGTACTCCCAGCGCTTCTCAATTACATGAGCGGAGGCGCCCACTCTGTACTTGTCCTCGGGTTTGCGCACCTCGGTGGTGTACCTCGCGCTCTTCATCTCAAGCACATCCATCCATTCCGGAAGCCTGTCCA
>CAZPMB010000081.1:0-9710 GCA_964587735.1 uncultured Candidatus Bathyarchaeia archaeon
ATTATATATTAATAAATGCCAAAATTAGATAATAAGAATGAACTTAATCAATCGTTAATATTTGTTTATACTTTAAAACGATTTTTATTATTATAATTTATGTGTATTTATCATAATATCATTTTTATTTATAAAAATTTATATATTAAGCCAAATTCTTTATAAGTTTGTTAGATATATATGGTTAATTAAAAGGTGGAGCTAATGAGTATTGAAAACAAATTGGATGCTCTGGATTTTATTATTGATATACTTATAGAGCATGAAAAAAAGCTCGATAATATTGTGCAGCGTTTAGAGAGTTATACACAGAGCATTGAATATTTGATAAAAAAAGAAAAACTCTATAACATAAATCCGATCGAGAAGACTACCTGATTTCAGCGAAAGCGGGTGACAGGTGAAAACCTGGTTTCTACAGTAATCCAGTATCTGACGATTTTTATTAATATCTTCAACCGTCTCCGATCATTTCATTTTAATATTTCATAGGTGGAAATCTGGTGCGTGGTCTGGTTTGAGCGAGGAGGTCTCGTTCAAGGAGTTCAAGAGGCTTGACATCAGGATCGGAACCGTTACAGAGGTGGAGCGGGTTTCTGGTTCGGACAAGCTTTACAGAATGCAGGTGGATATTGGGGATGAGACGCGTCAGATCGTCACTGGCCTTGTCGACTGGTACAAGGAGGAGGAGCTTAGGGGTAAGGTCATCGCCGTGCTCATGAACCTTAAACCCGCGAAGATCTTCGGCCAGTGGTCTTACGGTATGCTTTTGGCGGCCGAGAAGGGGGAGGGGTTGTCGCTCCTCACCGTGGACCGTGAAATCCCAAACGGGGCCAGGGTCACGTGACCTGAGAACCCTTCTCTTCCTGTTTCACCTCCTTCTCGATTTTAAGATCGAGTACGTGGCCCGATGCTAAACTTATTTATCCGTGGGATTGAAGGTGTAGATGGGCTCGTGGTCCAGCCAGGATAAGACGTCAGCCTGCGGAGCTGATGATCGTGGGTTCAAATCCCACCGAGCCCGCCATATCGATATGAACTATCCCAGATTTCACATAACTCGAGTACAATATAGCTGCTTTCTCTGTTCAGCGAGGCGATAGGAAAGCGTTTCGCTCACCAACCTTTTATGAGCCCTGTTTGATATAGAGGGAAAATATGGGCGATGATCGGTTTTCGAATGAGGCTGTAAGCCTGACAGCGGAGGTGAAATCGAGGGCGAATCGATACGGCTTCGACTTGGTGGGGATAGTGGCGGCCGCTGACCTGGATGCCGTCCCTAGCCACTGGATAGGTCACAGGGACTACATGTGCTACACGAAGAAGACCTCGGACTACCTTGAGGAGGCGAGGAGCCTCATAATCCTCGGCGCCAGGGTGTGGGACGACATATTCGAGGCCGTGGTCAAGGTCAGGGACCACAACGAGTACCCCGAGGAGTGGAGGGGCGAGTCCTACACGCGCAGGCTCATAAGGTTCCTGGAGAGGAGGGGATACCGAGCGGTCCTCGATCCCGACCACCTGTCGAAGAAGAGGATGGCTCAGCTTGCTGGGTTCGGGAACTTCGGGAAAAACACTCTCATAATCAACCCCGAGTACGGCCCATGGATGAGGCTCAGGAGCATTCTGACAGACGCGGAGCTGACCCCGAATAAACCCTTCGAGAAGGATCTCTGCGGCATTTGCGAAAAATGCGTCAAGGCGTGTCCTGTTGGCGCCATCGCCCCCTACAAACTGGATCCAGACAAGTGCCTGCTTGGAATGACCTGGGAGCAGAGAAGATCAGCCGAATTTAGGGCGATTTGGGACGAACACTGCCCAAATCTAACCGAGAACACCTGGGTGATGTGCACGACCTGCCAGCGAGCCTGCCCGTATGGGAGAGAACGGCGGAGCCTGGGCTAGGATACAGGGGAGCCCTTATTTACTTGTGAATGCTCAACAAGCCATCTTTCCAAGTCTCCAACGCATCCACATCGTGTTGCTGTCGCGCTAGCAAATGAGCGAGGCTTCAGATTAATCCAAGTATATAGACGGGAATCCGGCATTCATTGCGATATAGACTTCACGTGTTCGAATGAGTGTGTCCGTAACTAACGCGTAAATTCAAAAGAGCAGGTGGGCATATCTACCCAGCGAACCCCTGATTTCCGGGTACGCCTCGAGGGGGTCTAACATCTCCAGAATCTCATTTATCTGATTAAATTTTGCGTCTTTGGAACCTTTACCCTTCTTCGGCTTGGAAACCTCTATTTTTTTTGTAGGCGCCCCACGGTAACAGCTCTGCCAACACAAGTTTAAACCACATTTATCGACGCAGTATCGAGCTCCTAAATACGGTTATGGATTGGGGATCTATCTATTAAATTTTGCATTTTTTTAATGTTGATGACAAATATAATTCTCGCCTACGGATAATGTTTTCAAATGAATGTATCATCTTTTAACTGAGTTTGATCTGCGGAGTTACAATGGGATTGGAAAAATAAGGATCTGTAGATGATAAAAAATTTAATTGGTATTTTTTAGGAAGGCCCTTGTCTCGTCCAAAGTTGCCTTGATCCTTGAGGCGGTTTCGGAGCTTATTTTCCCAGAGTTCTTTAGGTCCTCCAACGCTCTGTCAGCCTTCTCAGCCATCTCTTTCATGTTGGTAATTTCCTCGGATGGAACGGCGTGGGTCAGATCCTCCAGGAGGGTTATCTCCTTTTTCCTCTTCGAGAGCTCCTCTTCGTAGTGAAGGATGTCCCAATTGTATGCGGGGGCCTTCGCCTCATACTCCCCCTCTCTAAGGTCCCCTATAGATTTCCTTATCTCCAACTCCCCGAGGCTTACCCTCGCCTCGTTCAACGCCGTCTCGATCGCCCCGAGGTCTCTGGCCCTCTCCAACATCTCGTTTCGGCGTCTCGTGGACTGCTCCAATCTCGTCTGGTAGTTGTCGAAGAGCCTGTTGAAGTGGTCCTCGTTGACCCGACCCTCCAGCAGCAGGTTTATCGACCAGAGCTTCAGGGACATGCCGTTCATCAGTTCCTTAGTCAAACCTTTCATCGAGCTACCCGTCGGAAAATCTGTCTCCAGTTCCCCTACCTCCCTCTCAGAGACTTCATCTACAATGGTCTCCCCCTCATCCTCTTTAAATCCTTCAGTTAGGGGCGTCATCTCTGGTTCAACCTCCTCAAACTCGTCCTCAAAGGTGACGTCCTCCTCGATCTCCTCGACCCCCAGATCCACGTCTATGGAAACGTCCTCGTCCTCTTCCAAATCGGGCTCTTCCTCAAACAGCCTTTTCACGAGCACTGGTCGATCGTGTTCTTCGACATTAGCCTGTTTCATGACCTCGGAAACGTACCCTTCTTCCTGTTCGATGAACTCTTCTTCGTCTGCCGCCACGACCGTGGGGGTGATAATTACCTCTGGTGCTGGGATAGAGCGATCTTCTTCAGCGTCCTCCGTCGAAGGTTCAAGCTTAAAGGGTTCTGGGGCGACTTCGATGGTTATGTCCTCGGCGTGTTCTGACTTCAGGGTGTACAGAGGGTAGCCGCATTTTAGGCAGTAAATGGACTTCGGGACCTTACTCTTACAGTTGGGGCAACAGACGATCTCCAGTTGAAACTCGTCCGGCGAGGTACTTGCCATGGGGTCTACCTTTTCCTGTTTGATCCCCATCTCATACGCCTCGGATAGATATAAATCGGATAGGCTCGGCGACTATTTAACAAAAATTAATCTGGAACACTGGTTCTTGATAAAAGTTACAAAAATAGTTCAATAACACTTATTTACGATCCTCTCAATTGGCCAATGGAGCCTTTGTTCGCGTAAAGAATATCTATTTGAAGCCTGCTTCGCCAAGCTTAACCTTAGAGCACGTAATGTTTTTAGACACTTTATTAGGGATCTAATTGAAGCGATATGGAAGGTCTGGACGCCATTCTGAGCAACATCTGGATCATATTCATCATCTTGACCCTACTGATTCCTAGGCTTCAGCAGCAGGCTCTAGACCGAGCTCGCAGGAGAGAGCTGGTTACCCTGGGGCGCAAGAGAGGGTCGAACGTGATAACTATCATCCACAGGCAGGAGACCCTCGCCCTCTTCGGCATCCCCCTTGCCAGATTTATCGACATAGACGACAGCGAGGAGGTCCTCAGGGCGATAAGGCTGACTCCCCCAGAAACGCCGATAGACCTGATAATCCACACTCCCGGTGGGATCGCGCTCGCCGCGACCCAGATCGCGTTTGCCTTAGACGCCCACCCCGGAAAGAAGACAGTCTTGGTGCCCCATACGCCATGAGCGGGGGAACCCTAATTGCCCTCGCAGCAGACGAGGTAATGATGGATCCGCATGCGGTCTTGGGCCCGGTCGACCCGCAGATAGGGGACCAGCAGGGGGCGTATGCGGCGTCGTCCATAATCAAGGTCGTGGGGACTAAGAAGACCGACGAGCTCGACGACAGGACCCTGTACCTCGCCGAGGAGTCGAAGAAGGCGATCTCCCAGATGAAGGACATCGTGAGGAGGCTGGTGAGCGACATCCACACGCCTGAGGAGACGGAGAGGATCGTGGATGAGCTTGTAAGTGGCAAGTACACCCACGACTTCCCAATCACGGCTGAGGAGGCCTGCAAGCTCCTGGGCGGATGCGTCAACAGGGAGCTCCCAAGGGAGGTCTACTCCCTGATGAGCCTCTACAAGATGGAGACAAGGCCGAGGAGGCCCAGCGTCGAGTTCGTCCCAACCGTCCCGGTGAAGGGCACCTGAGAAACCCCCTTTCATTAAGGCAAGAAAAGCCCTGTGGCCCACTATTAATTTATTAACCGCCTTTGGCGAGAGTGAATCAATCCTCCTGAACGTGAGGTCATCGAATGCTGAACTCCTCAGAAATAAGACGGCTCATCGACGAGCAACAGCTCGTTACCGGCTATATCGACTTGGAAACCCAGATTCAGCCCTGCGGCTTCGATCTTTCATTAGGAGAGGTACACGAATACGCCGGCTTTGGGAGCGTTGATTTCTATAACAGGGAGAGGACGATCGCATCGAACACGCCGCTGCAGCCCGATGAGGATGATTGGCATCTCCTACGCCCTGGGTGCTATGTCATCGTCTACAACGAGGTGGTGAAGATGCCCCTCGACCTCGTCGCCATAGCGAGAACGCGCTCAACGGTGCTGAGGAATGGCGCTGCGGTCGAGACGGCGGTCTGGGATCCGGGTTATCATGGGAGAAGCAGCTCGCTCCTGGTGGTTCATAATCCCCGCGGCATTAGGCTGAAAAGGAATGCGCGAGTCGTCCAACTAGTGTTCTATAGGACGAAAGGGATCGAGGAGGGCTACAGGGGCATCTACCAGAACGAGAGGATAAAGGGCGAGGGGGATTAGCGGAGCTTGGATCTGGATCTCAGGGCCCTGCCCGGTAAAGCCCCCGTGTGTTCGCCATTCTTGACCACCACAACCCCATTAACAAGGACGTAATCTACACCCAAAGGGTATCGATACGGGTCAAAGTACGTTGCTGTGTCCGCAATCGTCTTTGGATCAAAGACGACGATGTCCGCCCAGCAGTCGACCCTGATGACCCCCCTGCCATCTAGCTTGAGCTTCTTGGCAGGCAGCAAGGTCATCTTCTTCACAGCCTCCTCTAGGGACAGAACCATCGCGGCCTCATCATAACCAAGCTCTGGCCTGGAAACGCCCCTCACGTACTTCCTGAAGACCATAGGGAACGTCCCATAGCTCCTCGGGTGGTTGCGCCCTCCACCGAGCGCGCCGTAGGGGGCGAGGGCGTATCCATCGGAGCCGATCATGCTCCTGGGGTGGCTCAGGACGTTCCTAATGTCCTCCTCGTTGTAGTAGAAGCCGATGACGTTCCCTTCGGTGCCGGACTCGGCAAGAAGGTCGAAGTACGCCTCGAAGGGGTCCACCTTCATCTCGTTGGCGATGTCGGCCAGACTCCGGCCTATGGGCCATTCCTCCGGGTACGACGAGACAACTATCATGTCCCACATCCCCCTCTTAACGAGGCCACAGGGCCCGGGTCCAGGGACCTTCTCCTCAATCATGTCCCTCCTCATCCTGTCCCTCTCCCCGGGCTTCCTCAAACGCTCCAATACCCTTTCTGGGCCTCCTGCCTGGGCCCAAGGTGGAAGCAGGGCGATGAGCCCCGTACTCCCACCGACATACGGATGCATGTCGCAGGTGACATCTACGCCCCTGGTCCCCGCCTCGTCCATCATCGCCAGGGTCTCGGCGGATTTGCCCCATGCCCCTATCTTCGGCGGATGGTGGGAGACCTGCACGGCGATCCCCGCCCTTTCACCTATCTCGATCGCCTCCCTGATGGCCTCGATCATGGTCTCCCTCTCCCCCCTTATGTGGGAGGCGTACAGCCCGCCGTACGCCGCGACGACGCGGCAAAGCTCCACCAGCTCATCCGTTTCGGCGTACCTCCCAGGCGGGTAGACGAGGCCGGATGAGAGCCCGAACGCGCCCTCCTTCATTGCCCCGTCCACGAGCGCCTTCATCTCATCCAGCTCATTAGCGGTTGGGGCCCTGTCCTCTAAGTCCATGACGCACTGCCTGACGGTTCCGTGACCGACGAGCGAGGCGACGTTTACCGCGATGCCCTCATCGAGCTTCCTGAGATAGCCGTCAAAGGACTCCCAGTCGATGTCGATCCCATATTGGCTCTGCCTGTTCGTCCCCGTTCCTTTGGCAAGGCCCGTCATCGGTGCTGCAGACCCACCGCAGTTGCCGATGACCTCCGTGGTCACCCCCTGCCTCACCTTGCTCTCGGCCCTGGGGTTTACGACGAGGACGAAATCAGAGTGGCTGTGCACGTCGATGAACCCAGGTGCGACGACCCGGCCTGATGCCTCCAATAGCTCTTTCCTCTCGGCCATCCCGATTTTTCCGAGCCCGGTTATTCTCCCCTTACTTATCCCCACGTCTGCTCTGAACGCAGGGCGCCCAGATCCATCTGCAACGAGCCCGCCGTGGATGATCAAATCGTATTCCAAAAATACTCCCGATTTTATTTATCGGGTCTTCACCCATATCATTTTATTGTGTTTCTCTGGGTAATTCTCATTAAGCGATAAACCCATATTTCTGACAAATGGGCTCATGAAAATTTGCGCCGGGGTCGATAGATATTTAAACGCACCGCATTTGAAGGTAGGCGCTGATGAAGAGATGAGCGGCCTTTTCAGGTCAAGGCTTTCAAGGGAATTTGACGACAGGACAGCCCGGTTCCACACATCTGTAGCAGAGGACCTCCGAATGATCGAGGAAGACGTCGACGGCACGGAGGCCCATGACATCATGCTCCACGAGCGTGGAATCATCCCTGGGGGGGCCCTGAGGCAGATCCTCTCAGCCCTGGAAGGGGTGAGGATCAGCTGGCGAGCGGGAGAGGTCGAGATCGGCGCAGAGTACGAGGATGTCCACGAGTATGTCGAGTCGAGGGTAATAGAGATGGTAGGCATCGAGGTCGGCGGCATGATCCACACCGGCCGCAGCAGAAACGACCAGGTGGCCGTCGACATGCGCCTCAGGGTCAGGTTGGATCTCCTCGCCATAGCTGGCCAGCTTCTCGACCTCGTGGACGCCCTGTTGACCAGAGCGGGGGAGAACACCGAGACCCTGATGATGCTCTTCACCCACGGCCAGCACGCCCAGGTGGGAACCTTCGCCCACTACCTCGTGTCCTACGCGGACGCCCTCCTCCGGGACTCCCAGCGAATAATGGAGTGCTACAGCCGCGTCAACCTCAATCCCCTAGGTGCGGGGCCGATCGGGGGCACCAGCATACCGATAGACAGGCGGAGGACGACGGAGCTCCTCGGCTTCGACGGCCTCGTCGAGAACTCCATCGACGCGACTGGCGGAAGGGACTGGGCCGTTGAGGTCGCCGCGGTTTGCTCGATCATGTTTGGGAACCTGGGGAGAGCAGCAGCCGACCTCCTTGAGTGGTCGACTGTCGAGTTCGGGTACGTGGAGCTCGCCGACGAGTACGCCTCATCCAGCAGCATCATGCCCCAGAAGAAGAACCCATCAACGCTAGAGCTGGTGAGGGGGAAGGCCGCCGAGGTCTACGGCTGCCTCGGCGAGCTGTTCTCGATGGTGAAGGGTGTAAACAGCGGCTACCATCAAGACCTGCAGCAGACAAAGATCCCCCTTTGGAGGTGTCTAGAGACAACGAGGACCAGCCTCGAGGTCATGACCGGGATCGTCTCGACCCTTGGGGTGAACAAGGCGAGGATGAGGGAGCGGTTGAGGGGGAGCCTCGTGGTCGCCGTCGAGCTCGCCGAGGCTTTGGTGATGGAGGCCGGCATATCCTTCCGGGAGTCCTACAAGCTCGTTGCCTCTTTGGTGAGGGAGCTCTCAGAGAAAGGGGAGGACATCTCCGACGTAACGTCCGCCTGTCTCGAGGAAAAAGCCATAGAGATCCTAGGAAAGGACGTAAAGATTAACAAGGCGGCCCTAAAACAATCGACAGACCCCGAGAGCTGTCTACAAAGACGCAGGTCCCTGGGGAGCCCCAGTCCAGAGAATGTAAAGGAGGCGTTGAAGAATAGGAGGAGGCTTCTCGAAGAACGCAGGCGCAACTTGGAAGATATAAGAAGCAACATCAACATTGCCATGGATAACCTTCACAAGACCGTGAACAGTTACTTGAGGGAGTGAAACCCCTACAGGATGCACGTCGTTCGGTGGTTTTAAGCCACAAAATGTCTATTTGGTAGGATTCTGAGGGCATGCCATTTTCTTATTCTCCTTGAAATGCTCATGATATTGTTGAACTTTACTGGAACCCCTTATGGCGCACGGAATCTGAGGGGAATGTCGGCATCTAGAAGTGATGTTTAAAGGTCGTTGGGCGTTTCTAAATTGAGGGTCAATGAGGAACATCTGGGTTATCGCGTTGTCCCTCGCTATAATCGGAGGAGTGGTTCTGTTTGAACTCTGGACCGCAGGCCAGTTCCCGCCCGCAGATTTGGAGCTTGGGCCCCTCCCCTCCCTGCCCATAGGCGTAGAGAGGAAGTACGACTACTTCAAGGACGATGAGAGGGTCGGGTCATATGTTTTCTGGGTCGAATCGAAGGGGCTGCCAGGTGGAAAGGCGGTGTATCGGACCCGTTCAAAGACCTCCGTTGCACAGGGAGGAAAGACAATCGAGCTAGAGACCATCTACACATTCCTTGATGATCTCACCCCCGTCGAATACAAGCTGAACGCATCCATCGGTGACGAGCACCAGTACATAAGATGCCTCTTCGAGGGGGGGAGGGTAAACGCGACTTTTTTTACGGAAGATAGTAAAATTGAGAAGCCTCTTGAGCTCCCCGAGCAAGTGGTTCTCCTCGACTATCTCATGCTTGGCCATTGGGACCTCCTTTTCAAGTCCTTCAAGTTTGTGTCCGGGAAAACGTACACAGTAAACGCCTACACCCCTCAGAACCTGCAATGCAAATCGATTGAGTTGATCACCGACAGGGAGCCAAAAATTATCGACATTGAAGGCGTAAAATATGAGTGCAGCGTTGTAAGGGTGCCAAATCTAAACCTTGTCTTCTACATTTACAAAGGGGATATCGTCGAGCTGGTTAACACCGAGCAGCTCATCACGATTTCCATGAGCAGATAATGGTCGGAGATATTTTCTGCAGGGTTGCCCTTTTCATGTGAATCTCCTATAATACACGTAGAG
>CAZPMB010000082.1:0-9460 GCA_964587735.1 uncultured Candidatus Bathyarchaeia archaeon
GGATGATCGAGAACGGGGCGTGGTACTCCTTGACCTTTACCCTTATGTCCTCGGGCTTGATGATCGTATGCGGGGTCCGTTCAATTCCCCGCGGCTGATGGAGGGCCGCGGCCCTGAGCGTCGGAACGAGGGCGATATCCCGGGGCTTGCCCTTTGGGGTCTGGTACCACGCGTACCTCCCCCTCGATGAGGAAGACATTGCCTTTGTCCTCCTCCCGCCCATGTATCCTTCGCCTCTGACGGCCCTCCCATGCTGTGTTATTTTAAAGCCTTCAGCTCTCTTCTGGAGACTTTCAATCGAGCCCAAGATCTTTGAGCCATAGTCAGGGGTCGATTCGCTCTCCTTCCCGTATTTTACCCTGGCGGATGGACCGCCTCCTAGCTCTCCGGTGGCTCTGTCTTGAGTTGACAGCTTGCCCTCAGCCTCGATCGTCATCCTAGACAGGTCCACCATGCTGACTGCCACCTCCTCACGCCTCCTACGCCCAGATAGTCTGTTCAGGAGGAAGGAGATGGCTCCGCCTGCGAAAACCTCGAGCACGATGGTCAAAGGGGTAGGTGGGTTTGGAATCACAGTGATCCGCAGGGCTTCGATGGTGTAAGCAATGGAGAAAACCAATAGTAAAAAGAGAACGGTCCCGAATACGACACTTTTAAAGGCCTCCCTCAGCAGTCGATCGAATAACCCGATCGGCAGCATTAGAACCCCCCTCAGCTTGGGCGCCGAAAGCCCAAATCGGAGCTTAAAGGGGCTCTTCGCCCTTCCGAGGGCCCTGCGGATCTCCGCGGTTGTCGGCGGCGGGGTCAGACCCGATCTCCTCGTCCTGTGGCCAAGGGCCAGCTTGACTGAGACCTCGACATCCTCGGGGGTAACGGCCTCCCTGCCGTGGAAGGCGGCGAGGGCCTTGGCGACTTTGACGGAGACTATGTCCGGTCTGAAGCCATCAACCCTCAGAGTCGAGCATGTCTTTGCGACTGTCGAGAGTACTTCCTGGGGGGCCCCCACTTTGGGCAGGAGCCTTCTGGCGGCTTGGATTCTTGAGCGAAGCTCCTCAACTCCGTCTCTGTACGCCGACACGAAGCTGGAGGGGTCTGAGAGGGCCTCCTCGTTCCTGTGTATGACGAGGCACCTCAGCTCCGGGTCTTCTATGTTCTCCGTCTCGGCGTATATCCCGAAGCGGTCCAGGATCTGGGGCCTGAGCTCGCCTTCCTCGGGGTTCATCGTGCCGACGAGGATGAATCGGGAAGGGTGCTGCACGGAGATTCCCTCCCTCTCAACGGTGTTCCACCCAGAAGCAGCCGCGTCGAGGATGCTGTCCGTTATGTGGTCGGGTAGGAGGTTGACCTCGTCGATGTAGAGTATGTTCTGGTTGGCCTCCGCGAGGAGGCCAGGGCGCAGGGACTTCACCCCCTCCTCCACGGCCCTGTCGAGGTCGATGCTGCCCACGAGCATGTCGTCCGTGACGCTCAGGGGAACCTGGACGATCTTCATCGGTGCCCTAGCAAGGGGGGGCTCCTCACCCGCCTCGAACCTGGCGAGACATGCGGGACACATGTTCGTGGGGTCAGAGGGACTGCACCTGAAGGGACAGTCGGAGACGTATTCGATGTCCGGCAGGATCTGGGAGAAGGCCTTGACGATGAGGGACTTGCCCGAGCCCTTCGGCCCCGAGATGAGGACGCCTCCGATGGTCGGGTCTACGGAGTTGAGAATGAGGGCGCTCTTTACTGTCTCTTGCCCGATGATGGCGGTGAAGGGGTACCATGTTTTTGGGTTCCACTCTGAATCTCTGACGGGCTCCATGTTTGGACCTACTCTCATGCCCCTCTGCCGAGAGCCAGCCTCAAGGCCTCTGCGAAGGCCTCCCTGATCTCCTCTGGCTTGGCGGGCGCCTCGAAGCCGAATCCCCTGGTCCTGTATCCGACCGCCATGATGGCGACCCTCATGATGTCATCTGCTGTGACCATTTTCCTCCCCTCAAGGGCGGCGAGGGCCTTCGACCCCCTTATCGTTGATATGTCGGGCCTGTGACCGTCGACGTGGAGCCTTATGCATGCGGATGCCACGGCCCTCATGATGGTTTCATTGACCTCGACGGCGTTGACGATGCCTCTCGTGCTGGCGATCCTCTTCCTTAGCCCGTCTTGCTCCTCGCCCCATCTCTTTTCGAACCCCACCGGGTCCTCGCCGAACTCTAGGTTCCTCCGGATGATCTCGACCCTTTGACCCTCGTCGTATATCCCCTCCACGGATATGTGGAGGGAGAACCTGTCAGCGAGCTGGGGCCTGAGTTCCCCCTCCTCTGGGTTCATTGTCCCTATGAGGATGAACCTGGATGGGTGGGAGACGGAGATTCCCTCCCTCTCAACGGTGTTCCACCCAGAAGCAGCCGCGTCGAGGATGCTGTCCGTTATGTGGTCGGGTAGGAGGTTGACCTCGTCGATGTAGAGTATGTTCTGGTTAGCCTCCGCGAGGAGGCCCGGCTGAAGGGCACGGACTCCCCGGCTGATGGCCTTCTCTATGTCGAGGCTTCCGATGACCCTGTCCTCCGTGGCACCTATGGGGAGGGAGACGATCTTCATCCTCCTCGTCTCTGCTTCGAGGATCTCACCCCTCTGATACCTGTCTAGGCATTCGGGGCACATGTTAGTCGGGTCCATCGGACTGCAGTTGAACGGGCAGCCCTTCACCACGGTCACATCGGGCAGTACGTCCGCCAACGCCCTGACGGCGCTGCTCTTCCCGGTCCCCTTGTGGCCGCGGATGAGCAGCCCCCCGATCGTGATGTTGACGGCGTTCAGGAGGAGGGCCAGCTTCAGCTCTGACTGGCCCACGATGGCCGAGAAGGGGTAGACAAGACGGCGAGGCTCCAAGTCTGAGTTTAGTGTGAGCAGGGACGGAGAAAAACCTGTCGTCCAATAGACCAATGGAGTCGGCGAATGGCTGGATCATTCCAGAACGCTCGGACTAGAAGGTTAACCCGCCGAACCTCTTCCTCACCTCTTTTACGTGTCCAACTACCCTGTTAACTATGTTGAGATACGCCTTGGAGACGTATAATAAGGGGAGTTCATGATTTTTCAGCCAGGGATCTCCCTGGATCCTTATGGACTCCCCCCATCTATCGCTGAAGACAGAGAAGATGGGTGAGGCCTTGAAATCTCCCCATGGAAAGGCTTTGATGTCACCAGCCAGATCATGGTCTCCGTTCAGTTGCTCAGTCAACATCTGGTGAGGTCCGCCCTCCCAGAGCTCTCCTCTGCTCGGCGGTATGCCCCCTTCTCCTAGGCTTCGATATATTTGGAGGCCCTCTCGTTCCTCCACGGGGGTTTCCCAACTAATGTCCACGACCCTCTTCCTGAGAAGGCCCTCCGTCCTGAGGACGGTCCTCGAAAGGATCCTGTTGGGCAGCACTCCCCTTATTGTTCCGCGAACAGCGTAGTCAACCTTATACAGATAATCCTCCGGTTTTATCGGCAATGCCGCGATGTCGACCCTTGAGAGGAGGATCGCCGCATCCACGCCCTCCCCCTTCTTCAACTCAAAGCATTGGACTCCCCCCCTCAGCTCCTCGATCATCCCGTGGGGAATCAACCTCGGCTCGAGCTTCAGAGCCCTCAGGGCTTCGAAGATGAGGCCAACAACGTTATCCGGGGAAGATTTCACCATCGTGGTTCACCATCACCTGAAAGGAGAAAAATCTTTACTCGATGCCAAAGAACTGCCACGATAGTCGCATGACCCTTTTCCAAACCAAATCGTCTTATCATCGTATGTTCTTTTAAAGAACGATAGAAATTCTCACATGTCTGCATTTGCCTTGATTTATACGAGACATTGGTTCAGATAAAGGCCCATCGAGACTATTGAATGCGGGAGGATGTGGCGTGACCGAGATGAAAATCTTCTTGACAGGGCCGCCGGGCTCGGGCAAATCAACCGCATTCATGAGGAGTGTCGAACTTCTGCGAGGATTGGGCTTCACCGTCGGCGGGGTTGCAACGCCGGAGATCAGGGGCCGGGGACGAAGAGAGGGGTTCAGCGTCGTAGATCTCGCCACGGGCCGCAGGGGGATGCTCGCAGGAGTTGACACGCCGTCGAATTTTAGGGTCGGGAGATACGGCGTCGACGTGTCGGGATTCGAGTCCGTGGCACTGCCTGCTCTCTGCCACGCCGTGGAGAGCTGCGACGTTGTCTGCATCGACGAGATCGGCCGGATGGAGCTCTTCTCCAAGCCCTTCGAGCGGAAGGTGGAGGAGGTCATCCGGGGCCCCAAGCCGATGGTCTCTGTGCTTCACCGCGACTATGTCGGCGCCTATGGCAGATGGGGGAAGCTATTCAATGTATCTAAAGAGAACAGGGAGGGACTCCCCCATCTCGTTGTGTCATGCTTGAAAGATTATCTGAAAAATAAAGAAAGCGAAGATCCTAACGGTCCTAGTATTTCTATGCGCATTTAATGTCGAGTTCTATTCTTGAGCTGATAGAAAAAATGGGAGGTGGGTTTCGCGTATTGTCTGTTTTACCCCTCTATGTTGAAGGGCAGGACCGCCGAGGCCGTGGTCCCTTCGGCCTCTATCCTGTACGCGAAGTAGCTGGTCACCTTGTGGGTTTCTCCGACTATCTCGATCTTCAGGGAGTTTATGGTCACGACGTCCCCTGGGCCGATGGGTTCACCGTCGAAAAGCTCCTTGGCGGTCATCGTCTCTCCGTCGACGATCCATTTCCCTGGGATGTTCACGTTCGTTAGGCTATCGTCGATCGACAGGACGAGGATGTGACCGTCGAGCGCCACGACCTCACCCACGAGCTCTGTAGGGGTCCCGTTCTTCAATATGTAGATTAAAAGCCTCAGTTTAAGGAAAGGTCGCCAGGAGCGTGTCTTGCCGTTGGTCTCGGGCTCGACAAGCTCTTCCTCAGCCAGCGCAGTGGGTATGAACAGGAGGGTTCCGAGGGCCATGATCGCGATGGTCAGAGCCACGATCATCTTTTTCTTTTCCACGTTTTTCACCGTCAGGATAATATGACCATCTTTTAAATATCACTTTCTCACCTCACATATTCACCACAGGTGAATCTCTATGGTCTGTATTACTCTCCTAGTATCTCTTCTTCAAGGTGCAATAGTAGTCCCATTCTCTTCTCCCATCTACGATAGAACTTGTGTTGACCATATGAAAGATATCCGTTGTAGAATAGGATGACTATGATGGAGAAGGCGAAAAGTATGTCGAAGAGCCCGCCCCTCTTGAGGGTCACAAGGAAGAATCGGGGGAAAAAAATGACGAAGAGTATAATCGAGGTCAGGATGCTCACGAGCGAGCCCGTCCTGAACTTGCTCCACTCCTGATCTATCTCCAGCAGGAAGTCGTGAAGCGTGCGCAGCGGGAGCCTCGGCTCCTTTTCCTCATCCACTTCGATCACCGCTCTCTTCTCCTAAAGGCCTCATAAATGCTGCTCACCATTGGTGAATCCTAGAGGATGGAGGGCAGGACCCTCCTGAGCTTGTCGAAGACCTCCCTCCCCTCTTTCGAGATGCAAGAGTTGCCACCCTCGTCCTCGGTGACCAGCCCCCTGTCCCTGAGGTTTGCGAGGTGCTTCAGGAAGTCGTCGTAGCTGAGGGTGGTCGCCTTCCTCCAGACGTGGGTTTTCGGCTGGGGCTCAGGGTTATAGTACAGGTACTCTAGTATCTCGAACCTTATCTGTACCACCCCCTTCTTCGCCCTGGGCAACGGGCCGGCACCAAAAAGAGAGATGTTATCTAACAATATTAGATTTCACTTCATATCTTTAAAAACCATGAAATATTGATCCGATTTTAGCGCAACTATAACCAGCGTTTCCTGTTTGTTCCCCGAATTTTCTGCGAATTCGATGCAATGTCTCGAATGTCCCATGCTTTCAGAGATAGCAAGAAGCTGTTTCGGAGTGGTCAGGGATATCAGCGCGCGAGGTATCTTCTTAATATTTTAGGATAATAACCCCACTTTTTTTCGTCATAAGGAATTAGAGTTGCCACGAATTTCCTATACCAATCATCAGATTCGCTTTCGATATCTATAGCCAGTTTTTTGGCCACATACTCCTCCAGCGTAGGATACTCCAAATATGCGTCCGTATCTTTACACCATTCATCCCAATATTGCCTGAGGAACATCCGGCGTGGGGATTTGATCCTGCAATTAAATTTATACACTCTATTCAGAAAAATCTCCCAACCATCCATTATGGGGAGATCTTGTCTTTTATCCGGCGCTCTGAGGGTTCCATTGTTGTGGTATAGGAACTTATGGGGATCTTGAATCGGTTCCTTGGGGTCGGTATGGCGAAAATCGCAGCTGAGGGTGGCCATGGGGGAGCACAGCACGACATTAGGTCTGACCATGAAGCGCCTCAGGGTGGATATGGAGTTGGGGCCATCGGTGTGAAAAACCTCGTCTCCATCCTGAATGAGGATCCAAGGCTCCTCTACACCCCTCGCCGCGTAAGCCCTGGACTCTCTAAGAGTCATCTTAGGCTTTACGAAAATGTCCATGTCCAGATTCCATTTTTTCCTACACTCTTCTATAACTGGAGCAGTGCTCCCATCTTTGTCTATCACTATGTACCTCTTAACAAAATCCTTTGAGGATTCAATCGCCAAGGGGGCCATCTGCTCCTCATTCCAGGTGCACATGATACAGGCTACTTCGCCCTTCATCAATGAGGGCTTCTTAAAAGCGCTCCCAATAAAATATTTTAAATTATGAACGTTTATCGGCGAATCGGCACGCGGCGTTTTGATATTTGAAAGTAAAATTTTGAATGGGGTGACAATTTTTTTTTAGCTATGGACCCCGATGACACGTTTATCTATTATAGTGAGTTATGTTATATCCCTTTTGCCGTTTAATTTCTAATTTTTTCATAAAGGTAGTTAATTCCTTGTTTGCTCTGCTCCCCATATCCTATACTGTTGAGAAATTCGTTAACCCATAATTCATTTCCCTTTTGTATCTCTATAATTAAACGAGGTGTAAATAGCTGCAGAGTTTTTCTCATCCCTTCCAAGACTTCCTTTTCAGAACCTTCAACGTCTATTTTTATTAAATCAATTTTATTCACTTTCAAGTTACATAATAGTCCATCGAGGGTCCTTGTCGTTACTATATTTTTATCGATAGCATCCTTGTCCTCAATGAGGCTGTTGCCACCGGCGTGTATTTTGGTATAAAATGTGTGAACTCCATCTCTGTTCCATAAAGCGATGGGATAGGATTCTACGTTTTCTAGGCCATTCAGATGGATGTTCTTCACGAGGGTTGAATAAGTCTCGGAGCAAGGTTCGAAAGACAAGACTCTGCCATCATGACCCACCCTCTTCCCCATGATTACAGTATATCGCCCAATGTTAGCGCCAATATCCAAAAAAACACCGTTGTCAGGGACAGTGAACCAGTTTACAATTTCCTTCTCAAAATATCTGTTTGTATGAAGATCGATGTCATCTAGGGCATTAATGGAAAAAAGGTACCCTAGACGCTTAAGGATGGTCCCTCGAAAAATGACATGTAATAATTTTTGGAAGCTAGATACCCTCAGACGAAACCCAATTGGCATTTGAAGCATGAAAGCGCATAGAAAAAGGCGTACCCTATCGGATATGGAATTACCATCGGGTATTACCCTAAAGTAATCTATCCGATGTTTGATATTTTCAGACAGCTTGTTGAAATATGTAACTTGAGATTTAACCTTCATCAAAGAATTGTCTCATGTGTTCTTATTTTGGAAATTATGGATTGTAAATATGTATTATGTTGCATATGGTTATTGTGAGGTTAGGGATTTTATGCTCCATACATTGTGGATTTTTTTTCGGGAAATCACTAGGAGTATTACAAATAATGAGGAAAAAAAGATACCCATATACCTTACAGTTTTTCCTAGGGGTGGAATTGATGTTATTTGTAATGGATCGATATTTTCCACAATAAAAAGTGCTAAATCAGAGTTTTCAGTTAGTAGTTGAACATTTTTCAGATTATTGATGGATTCATAAAGCGAACCTTTTGGGACGATGAGGTAGCGCACCGAAAGTTCTTTCAGCTTTCCTAAAAAATACTTTGGGTTCTCGTACATCTGAATGTCTGCGAGGTCGTGTATCAGCGAATAGACCTCCGGGGACGCTGCCTGGTCGTACCAGCCGTCCGGCGTGGCCATGCCCGTGAACATCGGGATTGAGGCCTGGAGGGCGCCCCGAGGAACCCACCATACTCTGCCCTCTCCCTGCTGTTCGGATAGGGTGGAGTATATGAGGGTATGCGAGGAAGGTATCGGTTGGTTTTCAAATTTTGATAGGGGCGATATGGTGGTTATGGATGCGGCTAATGTTATTATCGAAAATGCTGTAATTAAAAACATGATTTTGTTCTTTTTTTCGATATCAAATGATTTAATGTTGGATAGAATGTTCGGTGTGTTTTTGATGAATTCGCATATGAGCATTGAAATTGTGAATGAACTCAGTATGTTGAACCTGTAGCCGGGGCCTATGATGTTATAAAAGGGGTATATTATTTTTATTCTCGGGTCGTTGTAATAAAAGGTGAGCAATAAAAAGAGTCCTGTCATAAGAGCCTGAATAATTCCCTTTTTGCTCTTTGATAATGCTGTGCCGAGTGTGGATATAAGAGCGATTATCAACATTGTGGTTCCTATGTACATGAAATGATCTTCTTGGAAGAGTTGATTAATGGATTCGTGTGTTGGTGCAAATGGTACGTTGAACGAGCTTGTCATTCTACCATAGTAGACGTAGGGAATCCAAAAGAAACACATTAGGCCAGCCGTAATCACGCCGACTATTGAGAGCTTAAGAAAGGATCTGCGGATGCTCTTGTTCATGATTCCGGAGAAAAGAGAGTACCAGATCAGGACATATGCCACTAGGAAGCCCGTGCCCTGGTGAGAGAGCGTTATCAGGCTGAGGCTTACGGAGGCCAGGACGAGGTGTACGTGGGTTCTTCCCTCGAGGAATTTGAACAGTGGCGGGAGGAAGACGTAGCAGAGGCAGTAAGTTGGATTGCCCAAGATGGTCATGTATGTGAAATGCCAGGGTATGAGCCCGTAGACTATCGCCCCCGCGATCGAGGCAATGTCCGTGTGATCCCTCTTTGAGAAATGGTAGAAAGACAGAGAGCTGATCGGGAAGGAGAGGAAGACCACCCATTTCGACGCTGTCAGCGCGTCGGTTCCGAGGCTTGCCCCGAGGAGGCCGGAGAGAACGTAGAAAAGGGGCCCGTACATCGGCATGATGGGGCTTCCGGTGTACCAGTACTCGCACCAGTCGAAGGCGGACCTCCCTGCGAGGCACTCCATCGTGAACCACGTCTTGAAGATGTGGGACACGGAGTCCCAGCCGACGAGGTACCCCCCTGTCAGGAAGTTCCTGCTGAAAAATGAAACGACCGCCGATAT
>CAZPMB010000083.1:0-9077 GCA_964587735.1 uncultured Candidatus Bathyarchaeia archaeon
GGCGAGTGCCGCCGCGAGGCATACTGAGGATAGGCCGCCCCCGAACATCCGTCTGACATGGCAGAGATCGCCTATGAATTCTGATCTTCCCGCCAGAATCGCCCCGAAGGGAGCGCCGAAGTATTTGTAGAGCGAGACGTACGCCGTGTCGAACAGGGTGGTGTATTGTCGAGGTTGAACACCCGTCGCCGAGGACATCATGTAGAGGCGCGCCCCATCTAGGTGTGTCAAAACGCCCTTCCCCCTCGAGAATTCGGTTATCTTCCTCATCTCTTCGAAGGGTACGACCTGCCCTGCCTGGCGCCTCACGGGGCTCTCGATTATGACCGCGCCAATCGGGTTCGACACCCTGCCGGCCTCAGATCGGGTGAATTCTTCTTTGAGCTCTTCGAGTGTGAAATACGGGCGGCCTTTGGCCAAGGGGACGAGGTTGACGCCGCTGAGCTGAGCGACGCAGTCGCCGCAGTCGTTGTATATGTGACTCTGCTCCTGGACGACGGCCCTCGGCCTCAGGACGCAGTGCTTCCTGATCGCGACGTGGTTCGCCAAGGTGCCAGTTGGCATGAATACAGCCGCCTCCTTGCCCAACTTCTCGGCAAACATCTTCTCGAGCCGCTCGACCGTTCCCCCTAGGGAGTAGTTGTCGACTTCGATCCCGACCTCTTCGTCGAACTCAGTCAGTTTCTGTAGCATTCCTCGAATAGTCTTGGGCTCTCCGTCGCCCCTGAATATCACAGACAGTTCTGAATAACCCAAATGAGGAACCGGCCCAGTCGCCGTATTCTCTATGCTAAGATCACCAACCGGGATCTACATATTTTCGAGCTTAAAATCTTAGTACAGGCCCGATGGGTTCAGCCACCTGCGAAGGGAGGAATAAACGCTACGATGTCTCCGTCCATTAGCGCGGTCTCAGGGCCATCTAGTGTGGCAATATTTCTCCCGTTGATAAGGATGACAAGCTCGCTCCCCTCAAACCTGTGATCCCGGAGGCTTTCCTGCACCCTACCTCCAGCTTTCTGAGTTATCATACCTGACAGAGCTCCCACCTTTGTGCCTTCTTTGAGTTCGAGTGACTGGACTCGGCCTAGCAGTGGTATGAGGTCGCCGAAGAAGCGTATGGTTATCCTCATCATCATCAACTGGAATAAAATGGGCAGTTAGATTAAAAGTGCAGGCTGGTAGGCTTACTTCCTCAGCCTCTTCAGCTGAGCATCAACATCGCTGAGGCCCAGCTTGTCAAGTGTCTCCTTCGTCGGGATGCCCCGCTCATCCCAACCGAGGGTGTCGAAGTAGGCTCTACGCTTCTTCTCTACCAGCTCCCTGCTCGTGGTCCTGCCCTTATAGGGGCCGGATGGCAGTGGCTCGTAGAACCTAGGCGGGTTATCGTCGTCCACTAGGGGCTCCCAGAAGAAGTCGGGGCCACCTAGGAGGAGCAGCGTCCTCTGAATCGTGACTATCCTGGGGCCGTTCACCCTCCTCCAGCTCTCCTGAGTTATGTGGAAGCCGGTGACCGCTTTTGCGAAGTCAAAGATAAGGGGCTGCGGCGTTCGACAGAAGTTGCAGAACACGGCGGAGTCGGCGAATACGGAGCCCGAGAGCTCCCTGTAGCCATCTGAAGCAGCGTTAGTGTGATCCCCGCCCTGTACGTTGACTGCGTAGCTGATGTCGTGGGCCAGAAAGTCGGCGTCGCTCCTCGTCCCGTGGGCTCCGATCTCTATTCCCTTTGCATGCACGGCGTAGGGCAAAACGTTCACACCCTTCATATCTGATATCTTCAGTGCCGCCCTGTAGGTTCCCTCTGCGAGGATGTCCCCTATGCCCTCTCGCCTAGCTACGGTCCACGCGAGCTTGTCGAAGGCCTCTACGTCGCCCCACTTCAGATCGAAGCCCAGGTCATTCTTTGTCAGTATTCCCCTTTGGTAGAGCTCAGCGGCGAAGGCCATCACATTTCCTCCGCCGATGCCCGAATGGCCGAGGTTGTCTAATAGAGTGCTCATGTGGATGTTGTCCGCAGGGTTGAAGATGCCGAAGTTCGCTCCACAGTAGGCCTGAAGCTCGTAGTCCGGATTGTCTGTGATGTCGCCCTTCCAGCGGCCCGTCTTCACGCAGCTAAGCTTCATGCAGCTCGTCGTGCAGTTGAAGTCCGCCCAGTACTTTTTCACCCAGAAACGGGTCTCGAACATTGGCCCGCCGAAGCCCCGCTCGTCATGCCACTCGTCCTGCCAGTTCCGCACAGGTTCGGAGCTCATCGTCGCACCAGTCGACCAGCCGCCATACCCAGTTCCATGACGACGAAACTCATCTCGACTGATCAGGTCTCTGTGGGCTTCGCGCCAGAGGAGCTTCACAGCTTCGGGCGAGTCCGCCTTTGGTAGGGGCCCCCACCCCTTTGCAACGATGGCCTTGAGATTCTTCGACCCCATGGCCGAACCGTATCCGCCATACCCGCCTGCATGGCAGAGCTTGGACATTACAGCTGCGTTCCTGACCAAGTTCTCGCCGGCTGGGCCAATATATATAATCCCTGGCTCCCTCCAGAGGCCGACGTTAGGCTGCCTACTCGTGAGCTCGGCTGTGACCTCCCTGTTGAGGATCTTGATCGTCTCCTCACCGAGCTTGCTCCAGAGGTGGCTCGCATCCCTGATCTCGGCTCCTTCGTTCGTCACTAGGAGGTAGACCGGGCTGCTGGCCTTGCCCGTCACGATTATGCCGTCGTAGCCCGCCGTCTTGAGTTCGTGGGCGAACTCCGAGCTGGCAGTCGAGCCGACCATGCCATTGCTGACCGGCGACTTGCCGGAAAAGCAGACGCGCCCGCCTGGGTATAGGCCCGTCATGGGACCTGTCAGGGCCAAAAAGATGTTCTCAGGTCCAAGAGGGTCCACCTTTGGCCATATCTCGCCTATCCTGTCCCACAGGATCTTGGCGGCGAGTCCTCTTCCACCGAAGTAAGCCTCAAGGGTCGCTTTGTCGAATGTTGCATCTTTGAAAGACTCCCTCGCGAGGTCGACATCGAGGTACTTGCCAGTGTACCCGCCCGTCATCTAGATCACCTCCTCGCCCTTCTCTCCGAAGAGCTTGACGGCCACATCCCTCGCTACGTTAATGGGATCCCTGGCGAACAGCTTCCTGTTCGAGCTCATCTCCTCGCGCACGAGCCTGATAGCATCGTACATAGCCTCTTGGCATACCTTTACACACTCGGGGTCACCGCCGCACAGGTCGCAGATGACAGCCTTCCTGTCACCTGGGTGGAGGAAGGGCACTTTGCCTGGGCAGGCCCTTATGCAGGCACCGCAGCTTGTGCACTTCTCCCTGTCGACAAAGACCGCCGTTATGTCCTCGTCTATCGATAGAGCGTTGACCGGGCACGACTTGACGCAGGGGTAGTCGTCGCACTGGGCGCAGAGGTGAGGAACCTCGACGCCCGGGAAGGGCATGAAGACGCGGACGCGGGACGCCTCGGGCCAGATCCACCCCTCGTGGTGGAGGCTGCACGCTATCTCGCACCGACGGCAGCCAGTACAGCGGTCATAATCCCTAACAATCCAAAGAGAGTTACCCATTTAACCACCAAGGCATCCGTAAAAAATAGAATAAGCGGATAAATAGGTTGCCTGTCATCACTCTGCCAGTATTACGTCGTAAAGGTGAAGCCGAATATAGCTATCAAAACCAGCGCAGATTCTGTATCGTAATATGTCTTGAGCCCCAGGCTCGAATCAGCCACCCATCGTGGGGATGAGGATAACTACATCATCACCCTCTCTGAGGATCGTTCCGACGCTGTCAAGGAGGTCGATGTTTTTTCCGTTAACCAGGATGGCTAGTTCGCCTCCATCCACCCTGTACTCAGCCAAGTAGCCCTGCCTCTTCTGCCCCACTTTATCGGCTAATTCCTTCGTTAGTGCGCCTACGGTGGAGCCTTCGCCTAGCTCAAGGTTGTGCCTTTTACCGAAAATTTGAGCCAGTTCACCGAAAACTCTGACAATGATCCTCATCGCATAACCATAGATGAGGGCGAAGATAAAGAGATACGTAAGACATCTCAATGCTTGAGCCCATGTGGAAAGGGAATCTAAATTCTCCGGTCGAAATTACCTTTTCGAGCCTGCGTGATGACCTCGCGGCTGAGGACTATAAATAGGTCGCATAAGACGCGGACGATAACTTTAATCGCAATCAGCTGAACGGTCAGTGATATCGGCAGGACAAAAAGAAGGCGTCTACTTCCTCGGCTTCTAGTTGCTAGTCCATGTCGCTGAGGCTGAACTTATCTAGCGTCTCCCGTCGGGATGCCCCACTAGTCCAGTACAGGTTCTGGTATCGCTTTGCTTCGTCTCCTCGACGACCATCGCGTGTGGGGAGAGCCTTGAGGAGAATATGGAATATTAATATAAAATGGCACCAGGCTGGTTCTTCTATTTAGGAGACATGCTTTTGGGTGGATATGATTGTATCTGTTTGTATAAGTACTCGGTCCACTCGTACGCCCCTGGCCAATTGAACAATTCCCTCTGCTTCTCAATTACAGGTCCCATCTTCTCCCAGTAACGAGTTACGAGCCCGCCCATCAGGTCGTTTACCATTTCCAAGTCTATTAATTTTCTCTTTACCATGAGGCCAATTCCCTCATAGAAATTTCCAACCGAATAATGTTCGGATGTGGCCTGAGGGTTCGTGACCATGCCATACTTTTTCCAGTAATCTTCGAACCCCTCCCATTCGAGATTCATGATGTCAATATTCCGCCTCATAAAGTCCTGGTCGTGAAATCGAGAATACAACTGCATGAACAGCTGTGCCTTTCTTGTCCCGACGGTGATCTGGGATATGAAAAAATAATAGAGCGCGGCAGCGGCTATGCCCAATAGAGCTAAAACATCGAATACAATGTTATATAATGTAATGTCGCGTGGAAAGACCTCCATCGAGATTTGTAGGAAGGGGATCAATTTTCAGCATCACCATCTGGAGCTTCGAAAATATAGGACGTTTACGTGTTTTTGAACTACAGTTTTCAACTCCGAAGTCTTATTCATCAACTTGAGAGTAACCAGGCGTGGATGGATTTTTAAATTCATTTACCATTCACTATGAAGAATTACAGCGATTCATGTATAAAATTTAGCGGCCAGTCTACAATGTTTGTGTGCTGATTCTGGCTTTGGCATAGTCAGCTTCGGTTGCCCCCCGTGAATCCTGTTGCCAAATATGTTGGATGCATACGCGCTCCTTTATTTGATAGAGCTCCTATTCGATTCTATCAAGAACTGGCTTTATTCTCCTTTCAACGTTTAAATAGGTCAGCCATACGAGCGCGGATATCTGATATATGGCGCAGATTTTAATGTTATACCAACCGCGCGAGAAAGGTAACGCAAAGTGTAGAGATATTCGGCCCTATGCCAACATGGCTACGTGCAGTTGATGATGAACGCTAGATAAAAAGGGGGAATATCATTCCTATGAATACCAGTATGTCAACGGTATTTCGCCTTTCCGGTACTTTTCAATGAATTCATCTGCGCTCATAAGTGGTTTAATCTCTATAACCTTCAATTCTGGTTGATAGTGATCCAACCAATTTTTCAGTTGTTCATCGGTGGCCTCGAATATTGTAAACCATTTTGGTGACTCACCATGGGATGAGCCATGTGATGTCGGATATTTTCTTTTAGAGATATCTTTAATCTTATCATCAGCTCGTTTTAATGTTTCCATTCCTTCATATTTCTGTATACCTTTATCAGTATCCTTCTTGTCCCATGTCCAACGGACAATGTACTTCTTTGTTGCATTTGCCATTTTCTTATTTTCACCCATCCTTCTTATTATGTGTACTGCGCCGTACTTCGGCGCAGTGGGGCCTCATCAGGAATCCTTCATGACACCCGATTGAACCCTGAAACAACTAATTCGAATATCTGTATATAATTCTAATCCTTAAAAATGTGCATTGGCTCTCGAAATCCACTCCATTGGACCTATGTTGAGGAGTGTGTTATTTCGTTGCAAGATGTTAGGGAGTGCTTTATTTATATTTGGACAATTAAAGCTTTTCACAATTCACGGAAATAGAGAGACCCTTTGCTATTAATATTAAATATTAATAGATTTAGGAGTTATTTAACAGCTTTCAATGAGGAGGTAAGTCAAATCTGGCTAATAAAAAGCGAGATGTAATAGCTTGGTACGAGCAGAAGACGGAGTCTATATTAAGGAAGTACGGACCTGGCCCGAGAGTGCACTTCCACACAGGGTTGGTAGACCCCAACATGGTGGCGGCGCTCGACGTCGAGGGTCTCAGGCTGCAATTAATCCAATCCCAGGAGAAGTTACTCATCGAGGCAGCTCGGTTCTGGGAAGCCGAGAGGAATCTTGGCGGGATGGTCTTAGACGTGGGCTCCGGTCTAGGAGGAAGCTCCATTTTCCTAGTCCAGGAGTACGGGGCACACGTTCATGCGCTCACAAATGTGCCCGGGCACATACGATGGATCTCTCATTTCGCCGACATCGCGGGCGTCAGTGACAAGATTAAGCCCATCTTGGGAGATGCCTACTCGATACCCGGGGATCAAGTCTACGACTCGGTGATCGCCATCGAGAGCTCATGCTACCTCGATCGTAGATCATGGTTTAGCCATCTGGCTCAAAGAGTTCGGAGAGGAGGACACGTGTTTATCGCAGACTGCTTCACGGATAGCGAGCGCGTACGCGTACCATTTGACAGATACTGGCTAACACGGATAGGCACCTTAGATGAATACGTAAACGAGGGAAATAAGGCCGGCTTCGGGTTGGAAGGCATTCTCGATCTGACCTCTCGAACAAGCCGCTTCTGGGAATTCAATATCCTCTATTCTAGCAGGCTTCAAGAGGCTTTTACGTTCGATGATCGAGAGAAAAAAAGGCTGAAGAGAAGCATCGAATGGCAGACGCAGCTACTAGAAATTTGGAACAGCCATGAAATCTTATGCGCACTACTTCATTTCTCGCACTAATGAAGTGGGGTTTGGAGCCTTGGCTGTTTTCGGTTCCGCGCGCGTGAATATATTTCTATTTTCTTAGAGCTTTAATTTGTCGATCCACGTCTGTAAGCCCAAGTCTCTCGAGTGTCTCTTCCGTGGGGATTCCACGCTCATCCCATCCGAGTGTTGTATAATAGCTCTGCTTCATCTCCTCGACGACCTTCCTGTCAGTGGTAACCCCCTTGTAAGGGCCGGTGGGGAGGGGCTCGTAGTACCGAGGCGGATTGTCGAAGTCCCTGTCTGGATCCCAGAAGACATCGGGTCCGCCTAAGAGGAGCAGAGCCTGTTGGAGGGTTATGATCCTCTGGCCATGCTCTGTGCACCAGCGATGCTTTGTGATATCCCAGCCCGTTACCGCCCTAGCGTAATCCCAGATGAGCTTGTCGTAGAAGCAGAAGCCGCAGACGACGGCGGAGTCGCCGAAGGGGCCCCAACGCATGTCGTCGTACCCCTCCTTCACGCTCGAGGTGTGGTCGCCGCCCTGTGGCGAGGCCGCGTACCCTACGGGGTTCATGTCCCTCCCGCTTCTAGTACCGTGGGCGCCGATCTCGATCCCCTTCACGTGGACGGCGTAGGGCATCACGTCCACGCCCTTTACCTCTGAGATCTTCAGCGCGGCCCTGTAGGTCCCCTCTGCTAGAATGTCCCCGATCTTCTCCCTCCTGGCTATGAGCCAGGCCAACTTCGTGAAGGCTTCGGCGTCGCCCCACCTCAACTCGAATCCGAGGTCATCTCGCGATAGGATCCCACGTTGGTAGAGCTCGGCTGCGAAGGCCATCGTGTTAGGGCCATTTATCCCCGAGTGCCCGAGGTTGTCGATGACTGCGCTCATGTGGATGTTGTCCTCAGCGTTGAAAATCCCCAGGTTGGTTCCACAATAGGCTTCGAGCTCGTAGTCCGGCATGTCGGTGATGTCCCCCTTCCAACGGCCCGTCTTGATGCAGCTCACCTTCATGCAGCTTGTCGTGCAGTTGAAGTCGGCCCAGTAGCGCTTCACCCAGAACCTGTAGTCGAACATGGGTCCGCCAAAGCTTCGCTCGTCGTGCCACTCGTCCTGCCAGTTTCGGACAGGCTCGGAGCTCGTGTCGAAGCCGACTGAGTAACCTGCGTAGCCGGTGCCCCACCGGCGGAACCTGTCCCTTGTGATGAGATAGTTGTGGACCTCTCGCCAGAGAAGCCTCACCGTCTCGGGGGCGGCTACTTGGGGTAAGGGGCCGCGGCCCTTGGCGACGATCGCCTTTAGGTTCTTGGAGCCCATCACGGCGCCATAGCCGCCGTAACCAGCAGCGTGGCAGATCTTTGACATGACGGCCGCGTTCCTCACCCGGTTCTCACCGGCTGGCCCGATGTAGATCATGCCCGGCTCACGCCAGAGGCCGATGCTAGGCTTACGTTTATGGAGTTCTTCCGTTACCTCGGCGTTGAGCATCTTGATCGTCTCCTCACCCGTCTTCCCCCATAGACAGTCAGCGTCCCTGATCTCGCCTCCCTCGTCGGTGACCAGTATATAGACCGGGCTGCTCGCCTTCCCCGTAACGATGACTCCGTCGTATCCGGCCATCTTCAGCTCGGATGCGAACTCCGTGCTCGCCGTCGCCCCCACGGTGCCATTGCTCGAAGGGGACTTCCCCGAGCAGCAGATGCGTGAGCCTGGGTAGATTGCGGTCAGGGGGCCCGTGAGGGCTGTGAAGACGTTCTCTGGTCCGAGGGGGTCGACCTTCGCCCACTTCTTGCCGAGCCTGTCCCAAAGGATCTTGGCTGCGAGTCCTCGGCCGCCGAAGAACGCCTCGAGGGTGGCCTCGTCGAATGTCGTGTCTCTGATCTTCCCCTTCGTCAGGTCGACGTCGAGGTATTTACCAGCGTATCCCCTCGGCACCTAGAGAACCTCCTCGCCCTTCTCGCCGAAAAGGTTGACGGCGATGTCCTTCGCCACCTCGACCGGGTTCCTTGCGAACAGCTTCCTCTGGACGCTCTGTTCCTCTTCGACGACGTAGATGGCGTCGTACTTGGCCTCGACGCAGACATTCGTGCATTGAGGGTCGCCCT
>CAZPMB010000084.1:0-9041 GCA_964587735.1 uncultured Candidatus Bathyarchaeia archaeon
CCACCCAGCCTCAACGCCTCATCTGTCGTGATCACTCGCTCCCCGTCTGCTCGGATGTTAGGCAGCTCCCTGGGCTCGGACCCGGACGCTATTACGATGCTTCCGGCTTTGATATGCTCCTTTGTCCCATCGGCCCCCTTGACGTGGACTTGGCTGCGGGACGTTATCGCCCCCCGCCCTTCGACCAGCCGAACCCCGTTCTTCCTCAGGAGGTGCCTCACCCCTTCGGTCAGGCGACCGACTATGGCTTCCTTCCTGGCCATCATCCTCTCGAAGTCGACCGAGACATCCTTGACGATGATCCCGAAGTCCTCAGGCCGCCTGATCTTCTCTAGCAGGCTCGTGCTGGCGAGTAGCGCCTTGGTGGGTATGCACCCCCGGTTGAGGCATGTCCCACCGACCTGCCCCCTCTCGACGATTGTCACGCTCATCCCGAGTTGGGACGCCCGGATCGCGGTTACATAGCCCCCCACACCGGCGCCGATGACCGCGACATCACATGAACTCGATTCAGCCACTCTTCATCATCCCTTCATCAAAATAGACTCAGGGGTCTATTTCTGGCAGAAGACAAGTTGGCTTAACATTTAAATGTTGGCTCGATAGTGTCGCATAAGGTTACGGCAGTAAGGACAGTGTCAGTCAATGATCGAAAAGGGCAGGTCTGAGGAGCTGGTTGGATACCTCGAGAAGATGCTCAGGATAAGGTACTTCGAGGAGAAGGTCATGGACCTCCTGAGCCGGGACATAGTCAAGGGGGCCTCACACCTCTACGCCGGCGAGGAGGCGGTCGCGGTCGGGGCGTGCGCGGCCATCCGAGGGGACGACTACATAACGAGCACGCACAGGGGCCACGGTCACTGCATAGCGAGGGGCGGGGACCTGAAGCTGATGCTGGCTGAGCTGTGCGGGAAGGCCACGGGCTACTGCAGGGGGAGGGGCGGGTCGATGCACATCGCCGATGTGAGAACCGGAAACCTCGGGGCCACGGGCATAGTCGGGTCGAATATACCCGTTGCCACGGGGGCGGGCCTGTCGATAAAGTTGAGGAAGACCGATCAGGTGGTGCTCTGCTTCTTTGGAGACGGCGCGGTAAACACGGGCGCGTTCCATGAGTCGCTGAATATGGCGGCCACCTGGAGGCTCCCGGTCGTCTACCTCTGCGAGAACAACCTCTACGGTATGTCTGTCTCGGTGGAGAGGGCCTTCCCCTTCGAGGACATCGCCGAGAGGGCCAAGGGCTACAACATCCCGGGGGTCATAGCCGACGGCATGGAGGTGCTCAACCTGAAGGAGGTCGTAGGCAAGGCGGCAGAGAGGGCGAGGGGAGGCGAGGGCCCAACCCTCGTCGAGTGCAAGACGTATAGATATTACGGCCACTCAAGGAGCGACCCCAGGGTCTACCGTCCCAGGGAGGAGGAAAGGCTCTGGAGGAAGCGGGACCCGATCGAGAGGTTCGAGGAGAGGCTGATAGAGGGGGGTATACTCACACCCGAGGGGGTGAAGGAGCTTGAGGACCGGGTGGCCGGGGAGATCAGGGAGGCCGAGGAGTTCGCGCTCAACAGCCCCTATCCGCCGGTTGAGTCCCTTTACGATGACGTCTACACCGAGATCTACAGGGACCCCAAGACGTCGATCAAGGACTTGTCCACGGCCAAACGGATGGGGGTCAAGACGCGGAGGATAACATACTGCCAAGCACTCAACGAGGCCCTCCGAGAGGAGATGCGGCGGGATGAGAGGGTCTTCGTAATGGGCGAGGACGTGGCCATATACGGGGGAGCCTACGGGGTCACGAAGGGCCTACACGAGGAGTTCGGGCTTGAACGCGTCAGGGACACCCCGATCTCCGAGGCGGCCATAGCCGGTGCGGCCGCTGGGGCGGCGATGACCGGTCTGCGCCCCGTGGCGGAGATCATGTACATAGATTTCTCCACGATCGCGATGGATGAGATCGTCAACATAGCCGCGAAGAACAGGTATATGTTCGGCGGCAAATCCACGGTCCCGGTTGTCTACAGGACCCAGGGGGGAGTCGGCAGGGGTATAGCGGCCCACCACTCCGGGAGCCTGGAAGCCTGGTACGTCCACTCGCCGGGCATCTTCGTCGTCATGCCCTCAACACCCTTCGACGCTAAGGGGCTGTTGAAAGCCTGCATAAGGGATGACAACCCCGTCGTGTTCATCGAGCATAAGATGCTCTACAACACGGAGGGCGAGGTGCCTGAGGGAGAGTACACGGTTCCCCTGGGGTCCGCGGACGTAAAGAGGGCGGGCACTGACGTCACCATAGTGGCCTATTCGAGGATGGCGCTCTTCGCCCTGGAGGCGGCCGAGGAATTGTCGAAGGAGGGGATCGAGGCAGAGGTGATCGACCCGCGCACCCTGAAGCCCCTCGACATCGAGACGATAGTCAACTCGGTCAAGAAAACCAACAGGGCGGTCATAGTGTATGAGGGCTACAAGACCTGCGGTGTCGGGGCGGAGATCGCGGCCCAGATCACGGAGAGGGCCTTCGACCACTTGGACGCGCCGATAACGCGGGTGGGGGGAGCCGATGTCCCGATCCCGATGAGCCCGGTGCTCGAGGAGGCCGCGGTGCCGAGCAGGGAAAAGATTATTGAGGCAGTCAGGAACATAATTTGATCGTGGAGGGATTCTCACAACGGTTGTCGAGGTTATCATGCCCAAGCTCGGCGAGACGATGGGGAGGGGGAAGATCGCCAAGTGGCTGAAGAAGGAGGGGGAGAGGGTAGAGAGGGGAGAGCCCCTCCTAGAGATAGAAACAGACAAGACGACGCTGGAGGTCGAGGCCAGGGGACACGGAATCCTGAGGAAGATCCTGGCCCAGGAGGGCGAGGTCGTACCGATAACAAAGACGATAGCCTACATCGCCGAGGAGGGCGAAACCCTACCCGAAGAGGCCACAGTGAAAACCCCGCCCGCAGCGACGGAGGCGCAAGAGGTGGAGGAGAAGCCCAAGGCCGAAGCCGCCGCTAGAGCCAGGGCTTCACCCGTGGCCAGGAAGATAGCCGAGGAGAAGGGCGTCGACCTGACCAGGGTGAGGGGCACCGGTCCGGGAGGGAGGATCACGAAGGATGACGTCTTAAGGTATCTTGCCAGCGCACCCGCCGTTCCGGCCGCCCCGACCGCCGTGGAGGCTGTAACCGGGGCCATCCCGGAGTTTCAGACGGTTCCCATGTCGAGCATGCGCCGCGTAATAGCCAGGAAGATGACTGATAGCAAGGCGCGTATTCCACACTTCTACATCAGCACCGAGGTCGACATGACCGAGGCGGCCAAGATGAGGGAGAGCCTCATCCCCGCGGTCGAGGCCAGGGCGGGCGTCCGCCTATCCATAACAGACCTGCTGATCAAGGCGGTGGCCACGGCATTGGAGGAGTTCCCCCAGCTCAACGCCACATATGACGGGGAGAACATCAGGCTGTTGAGGGACGTCAACATCGGGATCGCCGTCGGCCTGGACGAGGGGCTGATCGTCCCGGTCCTCAGGAGGGCCAACAGGATGGACCTCGTCCAGATAGCCTCCGAGGCGAGCAGGCTGATCACCAAGGCGAGGGAGAAGAGGCTCCGAGAGGACGAGTTCGTCGGTGGAACGTTCACCATCTCCAACCTGGGCGCGTTCAACGTGGACTCCTTCACAGCGATAATCAATCCCCCGGAGACCGCGATCCTCGCCGTCGGGACGATTAGGGAGAAGCCGGCCGTCGTCGATGGCAGGATTGAGATCCGGAAGATGATGAACGTCACACTGTCGGCGGACCACAGGGTCGTCGACGGCCTCATCGCGGCAAGGTTCCTACAGAAGGTTAAAACCCTCCTAGAGGCCCCATACGGCCTACTGCTGCCCTAGCACGCCGCGCAATGGCAAATCTTAGCGCTATATTAGAAGATCCTGTGGGCAAATCTTCTTTACTGTAACCGTTAGATTTCATTTTGGAGAGTTGTCTGTTTGGAGTCGTGGAGGCTGCTGGACTCGGAGAGTACTCGTGACGCCGCGGTTAACTTGGCCATGGATGAGGCCATCCTTCAGGCCAGGGTGGAGAGGGCGGTTCCGCCGACTGTGAGGTTCTGGAGGAACGGCCGGGCGGTCGTGATCGGCTACACCCAGAGTGCTGAGGCTGAGGTTGACCTTGAACTGTGTAGGAGGGGGGGCGTTCAGGTGGTTAGGAGGCTCACCGGCGGCGGCGCGGTCTACCACGACCTGGGCAACCTGAACTACACGGTGGTCTTGGACGCCGACCACCGGCTTGTGAGAAACGTGGACATCGCGGGGTCCCACAGGGTCCTATGCTCCGGCTTGATCAAGGGGCTGGAGGGGCTGGGACTGACCGCCGATTTCAGGCCCCTGAGCGACATCTTCATCCATGGGAGGAAGGTCTCCGGCTCGGCCCAGGCGAGGAGGAGGGGCGTCGTACTACATCATGGGACGCTCCTAGTCGACGCGGACCTAGACATGTTGACGAGGGTCCTCGCCCCCATTAAGGGAAGGATGATGGACAAGAGCACCAGCACGTGGAAGCCCGTCACCAGACTCAGGGATGAGCTGGGCCGCGAGGTCGGCATGAAAAACCTAAAGAGTGCGCTGACCCAGGGTTTCGAGAGGGCCTTCGGTGTCAGGTTGACCCCAGGTACGCTCACATCCGCCGAGGAGGCGGCGGCCCAGACCCTCCATCACAGCAGGTACTCCCGAACGGAGTGGAACCTCTGGAGGTAAGGCGACCGGCAAATCAGTGTGCCGCCCAGTGTAACTGCAGACATCTGTCTCCGTAGGGTGAGCAACTCCCTCATTCATGCGCCACCATCCAGCTCAACAAACGTCTCTCTTTTAATCGCCAAAATATCAAATGGTCCAGAGCAAAAAGCTTATATTATCATATAGTCACATAGAAAGAAGATCCAGAAAGAACATCCTGTAGAATGCGAGGAGGTTGGGAAGTGGCAAACAAAAAGCCCCCGCTGTTCGTTAGGAAGGCGACAGGTCTAGTCAGGGAAATCTCGGTCTTGTCGACGATACCCCTGTCCTGGCTCTGCATCGGCGCCGGCATAAACGTGTTCGCCATCCAGAGCTCATTCAGCTTTCCGGGCGCCAACGTGCCGCTGGGATACTTCATCACCGGAATACTCTACGTGATCTTCACAGCTTCTCTCGGCCTCATGGCTGTGGCCATGCCACGGACCGGCGGCGACTACGTGTCCACGAGCCGCGTCCTAGGCCCGTTCTTTGGCATCCTTTCGGCGATCCCAAGGATAATCGGTCTGTGCTTCGTAGGCGGCTTACTGGCTGGACTCACGGGGATATTCGTCGGAACCGGCTTAATACAGGCCGGAACCCTAACTGAGAACACAGGGCTCACGGATCTCGGCACCTCGCTTGTTGCCAGCAACTATACCACATTCGCGGTAGGGGTGATAATTGCCATCATAGCCCTCCTAATACTCCTGACGGGGTCGAAGACGTTTTCAATCGCCATCTGGGTTCTAATGATCGTCCCGCTGGTCGGCAGTCTAGTCGGCATGGGCTTGCTCTATGCAAATACTCAGGCAACGGCCAAGACCGCGTGGGACAACATGTTCGGGAGTGGCGCCTGGGATGAGATCGTAAACGTAGCGAATGCTAACGGGTGGACCACCGCCACATACGCGACAATGAACTGGGATAACACTTTCAAGATCCTCATACCCGCCTATTTCGCATACGGCGGATCCGAAGCCACCGTCTACTGGGGCGGCGAGGTTAAGGAGCCCACAAAGAGCATGCTGGTCGGCATGATAGTAGGCCCGTTCCTGATGCTGATCTTCTACTCAATCTTTGTCTACTCCGTCTTCGCCTGCTATGGTACGTTCGTCAGTCAGTGCGCATTTGTCATGATGCAAGAGGACGTGGCGGCCAAACTAACGATAAATCCAACACTGCCCGTGAACTTCCCGATGTTCGCCTCGGTGCTTCTCCCTCAGCCGTGGTTCGTCGTCTTCGTCTCCCTGACATCCGCTCTGTGGCTGTTCGGTGTTGTGGTCCTAGTCATGGGCATGGTCTCTAAGCTGATCCTCGCTATGGCCTTCGACCGGTTTGTGCCGGAGGGCCTCGCGGCGGTCAACGACCGATTCCACAGTCCACACTGGGCCCTTATACTCTCTTTCGTCTTCTCCCTCGTCGGACTGGTCATATTCGTGTACTGGGGCGCTCTCGCAGCCATCATCGACACCACCATCATCTGGTTCCTCTGGTCCACGTTCCTCTGCATGGCCGCAACAATCTATCCACTAACGAGACGAGAAATCTGGGAAAAAGGATACCCACTTCGCGTGCTCGGGTTCCCGGTGATAAGCATACTGGGCATCATAAGCTTCGCGGCGTACGCGTACGTCAACACCGCGGCCATCAAGGAGGCAAGCTCGCAAGTGCTATACGTTGGTATAGGTACGTGGGTGTTCGCTCTAATCTACTACGCGATCTACGCGCTGTACAACAGAAGCAGGGGCGTCGACGTGGAAGCCGTCTACAGGGAGATACCCCCAGCGTAACCACTCCCTCCCCCTTTTTTAAGACCAAATGCCGAATTAGTCGCTAAGGGGTCGAAATGGCCACGAAGAGGGAAACACTCAGGGTCAGCAGAGAGGTTGATCCGAAGGCGCTCACGTACCTGATCACCGTGCTCGACTGCTACCGTATAAATCGTTTCGTGGAATTAGACCCGGTGGAAAGAGCGGTTAAAGAGGGAAAGTTGGGAAAAATTGGTGCTGAGTGGAAACGCATCCGTCGAATACTATATAAAGTCGGGAGCCTGCCTGAACTCTCGCCCAACGTAATGAGGCTGATAAAGATTCGCGAGAGAGTAAAACTTGTTTGGATAATAGCGTTGTACTTCTTTACCTTCGGATTGGGTGTCTTTGTTCTAACCTTTTTTAATGTCGGTCCGAAGTGGCTTGAACGTGCTCTTACGGTTGTCTACCTGCCTTCCATCGGGGCGATGCTCGGAACAAGGCTTCTAGACGCGTTCATCAACCGTAAAATAGCCCTCGAAATCGACAGGCTTGACAGGGAGCACCCTAAGAAATTTAGGTTCGATCGTTCAGATCTGAAGGAGACGGCGCAGAATCTCATTAACCATCTTCTAAACTATCTCAGGAATTCCCATGAAGACCCAGGTAAGTATAAAATCGACCTGTACAACACGGATTACAAGGGAATTGAGATTCTTAAAGGTCCCGGCACGTTTAGAAAGCATTACACTGTGGTCTGTAAGCTTTAAAGGCGAATAAAGTTGAACTGAACAAATTCCCAATGTCAGCGTATTACCTCCTCAACCTCCTGATACCACTTCTTTCTCGTGCCGATTTTGGCGCGCATCCTCCATTTCAAAGACTTATCCTCCCTCTCTATGGCCTCCAAAATCTCGTTGACCTTACCCCTCACATCGGCGATATCTTCTTGGTCCAAGACCTCGAGGGTTGAAAGGAAGTCGTCCCTGATTCTCTTCAGATTCGTTGTCACCGTGTGGTAGAACCCCCAGTCTTGGGACAGCAACTCTGCAATGTACCTACAGTTTATGGTCTCATCGTCGCTTCCCCCCACGTCGTGGGCCCTCAGCAGGACTACGGTGTCCTTGACGTCCTTCAGATTGAGCTTTACGATCTGCATCTTTCCAAGCAGCAAATCGGCCAGAGAGACTGTGGGAAAGTCGATCCTGATCCTGCCCCTCAGGTCTATTACGTGGCACATGGCAAGCTGATCGAAGAAAACGTCTACCACCGGTATCTCGGTGCCGTAGTAAATGTGCCTCTTGGAACCGTAGATGGCCATCAGGGCCTTGTCATACGTGTAGCCTCTTGCTTGAAAGAAGCCCGGAAGCCTCTTGCGGCACTCTCTTATCGACATGAGATCGATGTCTGGAAACTCACTTTCCCCGAGCCTTTTAAGTCCACGGTGAAGATCGGCGAATTCTGGGCTGTGCATGCGAATGGCGAGGGCGCCCATAACCCTCAAAAGCATCCGTTCCACTTCTGCTTCTTCCACCAGCCTCTTTGCTTCTCTCTCGAATACCGATGGAGGAGGATTCTTTGGGGAGGGTTTCGGAGTGTCCCCGCTCTCTTTGCTGGCGTGCATGGATTTATCCTTCAACTTTCCACGTTGCCTCGATTCCCCTTCTGCTGAGGTCGATGATGTAGCCCCTGAGGATTCCCTCCGTGTATTCGGACCCAGGGTTTATGCACAGGGTTCTGCCGATCTTCTCCGACGCGTAGGATTCGTGGATGTGCCCGTGCAGGCCCAGTAACGGCTGATGTTCCTCTATGAATTCCCTCACGGCTTTGCTCCCGGCGTGTATGAGCTGCTTCTCACCGAATATCGCGACCGGCTTCAAATCTTTACCGATCTTGGCACAGATGTCCAACCTAGTATTGTAGGGTGGACAGTGAAAGTTGCAAATCAGCCTTTCACCGCCGTTTGCCCTCCCGAACTCCCCCTCCAACTTCTCCCTGAGCACCTTCTCGGAGCACTCGCGCGGGGAGTCCCAGGGTGTCGGGTTGGACCATTCGCAGGTTATCATCTCATAATCGTAACACGGGTTACACACTTCGCCTATGGGATACACCGCCCTTTCAGAATTCTTTATGACTGGGTCTATCACAAGCCTGTCGTCGTTCCCTGGACTCACATAGACCTTCACTTCCTTGGGCAATTTCTCCTCCAACATTCCCAGCCATCTTCCCAGTTCCTTCACCATCAGTTCGTCGAACAGCTCGTCCTGCTTCCTCGGGTCGCGTTGCAACTCTTTCACCTCCTCCTCCCCACAGACATAGGGATAGTAGCCGCTAAACCTGATCTTGTCCTCCATCTCCCTGATCTTCTCCTCGTCGTTGGGGAAGTGGAAGTCCCTCCCGAACACGTGGCAGTAGACGGTTCCATCCCCTTGTAATATCAGGGGCGCGATGACCTTCCCGGTCAGATCGCCGCACAGCATGAGTATGTCCGCCTTGTAGTACTCGCGGGTGTTGATCCACTTCCTCCAGACCCGCTC
>CAZPMB010000085.1:0-4111 GCA_964587735.1 uncultured Candidatus Bathyarchaeia archaeon
GCGAGTATCCGCTTCGTGCTTCCCTCCCCCATGTAAATTTTGGCGATCATCAGGATCAGGAGACTGGGTACCAGCCATCGGGTGAACGCCTGTAAGCCGTTTCGAATCGCCATGGAGACTATGAGCCCGCTCCTGATAGTCTCCTGGTCGATGCCCGTGGCGCCTTGGAAGCTGGATCCGAAGACCCTGACGGTGATCCTGGGGCCGAGGCCCAAGGATGAGAGATCTATCTTGGACGCGTAAATGATGCCCGCCCATGCGGAAATGATGGCGACCAGAAGCACTAGGGCGGCGCCCTTCCTGAGGTCTCCCTCCGCGATGCTCTCGAAGGCCTTCCTCGGGGAGGTGAACACACCGACCAACTTCGATGCGAAACCCGGACCACCGCTACTCATACCTCAGCGCCTCCACTGGGTTCAGGTTCGACGCCCTCCATGCGGGGTATAGGCCCGATACCACGCAGGTTGCGACGGCAAAGCTGACGACATAGACGCCGAGGCCAACGGAGAGGGATGGGGGCAGGTTGATGTAGCTCCCTATCACCTCGCTCAGGAGGAAACCGAAGATCGAGCCCATCATCCCCCCGGCGATCCCTGTGACCATCGCCTCCGAGAGGAAGATGAAGAGGACGTCCCTGCTCTTGGCCCCGATGGCCTTGAGCACGCCGATCTCCCTCGTCCTCTCCATCACAGAGACCGTCATCGTGTTGATTATGCCGACGCCGGCGACGATGAGGGAGATGGCGGCGATGCCTCCGAGCACGGCCTCGATGGTCCCTAGAACCTGGCCGACGAGCTCCTGGGCCGACTCGAAGGAGATCACCATCACCTCGTCCCCCATCTTCTCCTTTATCCGCCTAACGACCTCGTTGACGACATCGAGGCTGTCGGCCTGGGCCATGACGTAGTCGAACTCGCCCCCCGCCTCGAAGAGCTGCTGGGCCGTCCTGAGTGGGATCCCGATCGAGTCGTCGAGGTTGGCGCCGAAGCTCCCCCCGGTCCTCTGGTAGACGCCCACGACCCTGAGGGTGAGCTCCTTGGCCCTGCCCTGAACGCTCACCTCTATCTTTATCCTGTCCCCCACGCCGAGTATGGGCTCGTCCATGTCCCTCGGCTGCGCTATGTTTGCGCCGACGACGACGGCCGAGGTGTCGGACCTGAGGAGGGACCTCCCATCCTCGACCTCGGCGTTCTTGTTCATCTCGAAGTACTCGTTCGTCACGCCGAAGACCTCGCTGCGGAACTCCCTGCCTTTCACCTCGAATGAGCACATCTTGTTGGCGATTATGGGCGTCGCCATCCTGACCCCTTGGATCTTCGAGACAACACTTAGGTCCCTCCAGCTCAGGGTCGTCCCGATGATGCCCCGGCCGGCCTGGATTCTCCCCGGTACGACCATGATGTTCTGGGGCCCGAAGACCTCGAGCTGCTCGTTGATGTTGTTGCTGAGGCCCTGGGTGATGGAGACAAGGCCGGTGACCGCTGTGCAGCCTATGAGGATCCCCACGAGGTTGAGGGAGAACCTGAACTTCCTCTCCTTGAGGCTGTCGAGGGCCATTGAGACTATGTCCAAGAACTTCAACAGCTCTCACCTAGGGAGTCAGTCCGAAGAGGCGCCGAAGCCAGACCCAGAACCCGTCGCCTGCCCCCTGAGGTGGTTCTTCGGCCATGGATTCGACGACGGTTACGGAAAGCCCGAGCACCTGGTCGTGTTTCTGGTTCAGGTCGTCCGTGTAGGTGACGTTGAGGCCCATCGTGTGCCCCCCGGGTGGGGCTCCTCCCTCAACCTCGAACTCGAGGCTGAAGGGCGTGGGGCTGTCGGGATCGATGGCACCGAGGTACTCCCAGCTCCTCGTCGTCCTGTTGAAGTTCGCGTCCTCGATGATTTCCACGGACACGAACTTCACGCCCTCCGTCCCGAGGAGGAGGAGGTCAGCCTCGAACTCGGTTATGCCGCTGGCCTCGGCCACTATGGGAGAGCTGTTGAGGATGCTGAACTCGACTATCCCCCTCACGAGCAGCGTGACCATCTCCACGAGGCTCCTCGGGACTCCGTCTCCATCGATGTAGGTCAGCGTCACGGTCGCAGGGTACTGGCCCGCCCTTGTGCTCCCCCCCACTATCAGCTTGTAGGTCACGTTTGTGAGCTCGCCGGGGTCAAGGCCGCCGAGGGCCACGAGCGTCGGGCTCAGGGTGGCGATTCCGGTCAAGCGGTCCAGGTTCAGAATAGCCTTTACTTCATAGGCCTTGGCCCCGAGGCAGGCAAGATCCAGGGTTATGTCGACGATGTCGCCCGGTTTGATAGTCTCCGGATCCGTCGTGTACCCCCTCATCACCACCGTGGTCTGATTGGTGACCTTCACCGAATCGACCGTCAGCCCCTGAGCGAAGTTCTCTGAGTACTTCCTGCCCTCTCCATCTTCGTACGTCACGGACACCGTGAGCGTGTAGACCCCTATGGGCGCCGACCTCGACGCGGCCAGGGTGGTGTTGAACGCGATTTCTCCGCCGGGATCGAGCCTCTCGTGGGTGAACCTGCCGGCCTCCATCACAACCAGATGCGGCGACGTGGAGGTGATCCTCGCATCTAGCTTGTAGACGGGCTCGTAGCCGATGTTGTCGATCCTGATCAAGGCTTCTTCGTCGGTGCCCGCGCTGATCTTCTGCTCCTCCATCCTCACGTCCAACCCGAGTTTTGGCACCAACACCCTGTCGACGACTATGCCTATCTGAACCGTTGCCGTCATGTACTGCGGCTCCCCTATCCTGGTGTAACTGATCTGGAGGGTGAGTGAGTAGGCGCCGAGGGGGGTCAGCCTGTCGACGTATACGACGGGATGATATACCCTCGTCTGCCCCTCCTCTATCTTGTTGAAGACCACAAAGGCGTCGCTTAGGATCGATATCCCGAGGGTGGTTGTGGGCACTGTAAGGGTCGCCCTCACCTCGTAGACGCTGAAGGAGCCCACGTTGCTCAGGGATATCTCCATCGTGTTCTCCTCGCCCGCCGTCAGGTAGACGTCCTGGGCGAGGACGTTTATCAGAGGAGCGAACGACTCGGCGCCTGCGCCGGTCGCCTGCAGGGCCGTGGAGAACACGACCATCAGAACGACGAATAGAGCCTTTCTCCTGTTCATGTTTCTCACCTCAGCCTCTTTTCGCCAGCGATCGCCCCGTCCCTCAGCTGGACCAGGCGGTCCGTCATCTGGGCGACGGTCGGGTCGTGGGTGATGATCACGAAGGTCTTCCCCTGCTCCTCGTTGAGGGACCTGAGCAGGTGCATTATCTCGTACCCTGTCTTGGAGTCGAGGTTCCCCGTCACCTCGTCGCAGAGGAGGATCGAGGGGTCGTTCACGAGGGCCCTGGCCACGGCCACCCTCTGCTGCTCGCCCCCGCTAAGCTGAGAGGGCTTGTGGCTCACCCTGTCCCCGAGGCCGACGAGTTCCAGAAGCTTGGATGCCCTCTGGCTCCGCTCAGCCCTCGGGACACCCTTGATCGCCATGGGGAGCTCGACGTTCCCGAGGGCGTCGACCCTGGGGATGAGGTTGAAGAACTGGAAGATGAATCCGATGTACCTGTTCCTGAGCTCCGCGAGCCTGTTGTCGCTGAGTGTCGAGAGGTCGACACCGTTCACGTACACCTTCCCCGACGTTGGCTTGTCGAGGGCGCCGATCATGTTCAGGAGCGTCGACTTGCCGGAGCCCGACGGCCCCATGATGGCCATGAACTCGCCCGGGTCGACGGCGAGGTTCACCTTGTTGAGCACCCTGAGGGGGTTCCCCGCCTGGGGGTACTCCTTCACGAGGTCGACGGTCTCTATGATGGGCGTCATGAGCCTTCTCCCTCATTGATCTCCTGGCGGATTCTCTCCACCGCATCCATTCTCTTCTTTAGGGCCCTGTTCATGTTGTCGAGTACCTCAAGCTTCATCTTCTTATCCACCCTATCGTCGAGGAACTGGAGTTGGATCGAGTAGATGTCAAAGCCCTCCTCAGACAGCGACTGGATGAGCCCGAGGGACCTCTCCAGGATCTGCCTCGGCATCCACTTGACCACCGCCCTGAAGTACCTGTCCACGAACTTGTGCTCGCCCCCGATCCGCTCGCCGACCC
>CAZPMB010000085.1:4211-8996 GCA_964587735.1 uncultured Candidatus Bathyarchaeia archaeon
AAGGAGCTTCCCGAGGGCGCTAGGTACTGCTCCCAGTGCGGCAACCCCGTCGAGAGGCGGGAGTGGGAGGAGTTTCAGACATCAGCCGACGAGCTCGTCGGACGCGTGAAGGAGCTCATCCGCGAGGGAAACGTGAGCCGAATCATAGTCAGGAGCGAGAGGGGGGAGACTCTCCTCGAGATCCCGGTCACGATAGGGGTGATCGGGGCCCTCTTCGCGCCCTATCTGGCGGCGCTCGGGGCCATCGCGGCCCTGGTGACCCGATGCACGATAGCAGTCGAGCGCAAGAAGTGAAACGACCCGTCAGATATCGAACTTCACGACCCTTTTTTCCGCCCCCTCCTTTATCGCGGCCTCGACGTGGATGTAACGCTCTATCCCGCTCCCCTTAATCTTCGTCCAGAGGAGGTTGTCAACCTGAAATATCCCTGCAGGATTCGACATCTCTATGCCTATGGTTATGGGCTTCTCCTCCCCCTCCTCGATCCTGACGCGCTCTATCGCCCTCGCCGAGATCAGGTGGATATCCATCCTCCCAGCCTCGTAGGGCACCCTGGCCCTGCCCTTCTCCATGTCGAGGGCATCCGCCACCTTCACCACGCCTGCCTCGAGGGTGAGGGGTCGGTGGGGCTCGTGGTGGCTGACGATGGCGTGGACGACCTCGGAGGACACGACCGCCGCCTCCTCCGCCGAGTAAAGGGCCGGCAGGCATCGCCTCATGATCTCCAGGGAGATGGGGACGCTGTATACCTCGTGATCCTCGCGTACAAAGGCCATGCCGAGGTCGTGCATTACGGAGGCGAGGACGACAACGACCTCCGCATCCTCTACGGACATCTTATAGTTGGCCTTTATGCTCGGCTCGATGCCCTTCACCGTCAGCAGCCTGAGCATCTTTAACGCTCCATTGGCCACGATCTTTACATGGACGGGGCCGTGATCGTTGTAGCCCATTCTGTCCACCGCCAGCACGTTCGAGCACCTCCAGAGCGTCTGTAGCTCGACGTCACCGTCGATGAAGCCGAGGAGCGACCTCAGCTTCTCGTTGTCCTTGACCGGTATGCTTAGGATGTTGGACATTCGAGACCCAATTCTTTCAGGGTCCGTCCCCCCTAAAAACGGTTCAGTTAAAAGGCCGCCGCCATGATAGGGCCAATGGCCTTCATCCAGCCTTGTTCTCGCACTCGTCTTCGCAGCCGCCGCATACCTCGTCGTGGCTCCACCTTGAGAGCTGGATGCGGACGTACATCCAATAGGTGCAGATGCCGATTACAAAAAAATCGAAGCCCACGTCGCCGAAGAGATCGACCGTCACCAACACCAAGGAGAACCCAAGCACGAGGATCGCGTTCAAGCCGGATCTCAGCAAAGGAGGCCTTTTCTTCGCCAAAGGGACGGTGAGCAATCCGAGGAGCACGAATCCCAATCCGAAGTACCCGGAGATGATCGGGAGACGGTAATTGAACAAAAAGTGCATGGACGCCACTGAGAGGGAGGCCACAGCCCCAACCAGGAGGCCCGTACATCCGGCGCAGAACGTCTTTCCCCCAATCAGGAGTTCGTGATCTCCGAATTTTCCGCATAAAGGGTGGTGGCCGTGGATGAGATTGAAGCCCATTACCCTCGTGAACCTCTTGGGGTCGATGCTCGATGGCATCCTTTTCGAGGGATGGCAGTATTGAGGAATGAGCGTGGCCACCGCACCCAGAACGCAGATCGATGCGAATACGGCCCAGACCGGCATCTTCGCTTCAACTGGACCCGGCGGCAGCGGCTTGGCGATGAACCACCCGACCAAGATGAAGCCGGTCAGCGATACCGCGATGAGTGCCCATAAAATCATGCGGTCCTGTTCCACTAGACCAGACCCCTCAGCTGGCGGATCAGGCTCCGACTCGCCATGTACCTGTAGGTCTTCCTCTTGAACCTGTTCGAGGAGAAGAACCCCTTCACCTGGCGGGAGAACTTGCCGTAGAAGCCCCTGTAGCACTTGTAGAGCTCCTCCTGCACCTCCCGCCTGCTGAGGGTCTCCGTCGGCATTATCGCGTGGGTCATGTCGTAGTTCGCCCAGTTCCAGTCCTCGATCCAGCTGTTCCTCACGGCCTCCTCGTAGAGCTCGGTCCCGGGGAAAGGCGTGAGGATCATGAAGATGGCCAGGTCGGGGTCTATGAACTCAACGTACCGTCTCAGCCCATCGATGGATTCGTGGGTGTCCCGTCTGTGGCCCACTATCAGGGTGGCCTGCGCGAAGATGTCGTTGTCCTTCAAAATCCTCAAGGCCTCGCGGGCCTGGCCGGGCACGATGCCCTTCCTGTAGCTGGCGAGGGTCTGCTCGTCTCCGCTCTCCACGCCGAGGAGAACCCACTGATTCCCGGACCTCCTCATCTCGGGGATCGACCCCCTGTTCTCCACGACGTCGTCGACCCTCGCCTGGACGAACCAGATCAACTCGTCGCCGAGCCCGCGCGCCCTCAGCTCCTTGAAAAGCTCGTCGGACCTTGGGCCGAAGGCGAAGTTGTCATCAGTCAGCCATACGAACTCGGCGCCGAACCTATCCCGGCAGTACTCCATCTCCTCCGCTATCCTCTTGCCGGACTTCGTCCTCCATCGGCGTCCCCAGAACCCGCACTGGCTGCAGAAGGTGCAGGCGTGGCCGCAGCCCCGACTGCCCTCGATGATCACGTATCTCTTCTCCCCGGCCATCATCTTGAAGTGGTATCGATTTAGGTTCTCCTCCACGAAGTCGTACCCAGGCATCGGGAGGGTGTCAAGCTCGTCTATGAGCGGTCTGGGGGGCGTCGAAATAACCTTGTTCCCGTGCCTGAAGGTGAGCCCACGAACCTCGGTGAACCCGCGGCCGGCCTCGAGCGCGTCGACAATCTCCACGAGGGTCCTCTCCCCCTCGCCCCTGACCACGGCGTCCATGACAGGATACCTCTCGAGGCTCGGTTCGGCCAATGCCGTGAAATGCTGCCCGCCGGTGATCGCAAGGGCATCCGGCGCCACCTTCTTCGCGGAGTTAAGGGTGTTGACCACGGCGTACGCGTTGCAGGTCGCAAGGCCGCTCACCGCGACGACGTCCGGCTCCTCGGCCCCTATCCTCTTCTCCATGCCGTCCCATCCAAGCCTCTCGGCCTGGCAGTCGATGACCGTGATCTCATCGCTTGGTCGCTTCTCTCGTAGGTAGGCGGCCAGCTGAAGCAGTGGTGTCGGCGGTGGTAGGTACTCGCCCATCACGAACCAGAACTCCTTTGGCGGCTCAACGAAGACGACCTTCAAGGCCCAGACCTCAGCGCCTCTGCTCCTGACCCTCTCAGCCCATCTTTATAATACGATGATTTATTAGAGCTACTTCAGGTGCCTAAAAAGCGATTTGTCCGAAAAAGGGGGGTTGTCATCGCTTAGAAAGGACGTTGAAGACTATCAGGAGCCCGATGGCGATGACGAACAGCGGCCAGAGCCTGTCCCACGACGCCCAGCTATAGACGTTGCCGAGGAGGCTCGTGACCCCCCAGAGAACGATGAGGAGGCCGAAGATCACCCCCCAGATTGGTACTCCCCCCCTTGTGCCGAAGCAGGCATCCTCCTCAAACCGCCTGCGGGCCCTCGTGTATGTGGGCTGCCTCAGTGGCTCCCCACAGCTCTTACAGTTGACGGTGTCGTCCTCGTTCTGCGCCCCGCATTTCTGACAATAAACCAATCTAACCACCACTCACCCTTACCTGATCAAAGCCAGTATAGAAACATTGCTAAAGCCCGTTCCCTTGAAAGTAGGGATCCTAATCCCCAGCGCCCTTGCCGGCTCCGTGTATCAGATCGACGATCCCTCTGATCAGCGGCCCCATGTGGGGTATGAGAAAGGGGGTCTTCCTCCTGTATTCTCGGTACTCATTGCCGAACCTCTCCTCCAATTTGGGCTCTTCTTTGATCTTTACCAGGACGACGCTGACCATGAGGACGAAGGCCGAGGTTGGGAGGGCCATCCCGAGGGACCTGAACATGACCCCCATTCCGAGGGGGAGCATCGAATATCCTAGGACCATGGGGTTCCTCGTGTAGGCGTATGGCCCCGTTATGACGAGCCTCATTGACTGAACGTTCCTTCTCACCTCCCCCCAGGGCAGCCCAAAGCCCTCCTTGTACAGGAGCCTAGTCGATTTGATGCCGATGGCCAGCCCGGAGAAGAATACTCCGAAACCCACGAGAAGATTGAAGGGGTAAGGCGGAAACACGGGTAAGGAAAGCCTGTCGTCAAGCCATCTGCCGATGGTGTAGGTTAGGATCGGGGCCGCCACGAAGATGAGCATGTATGAGAACAGCTGCTTCCGCTTCATCTTCGGGCGCTCGCCGCTGCTCGTCCGCGTAAAGGACATCACTACCCTTTCCAAGTCTCTCAAAACAGGTTCCTCAGGCCCGTCATGATGGCCTGGCGCGACAGATACTGATACGTCCGCCTGACGATCTCGTTCTTCGAGAAGAGGCCCTTATACCTCCTGGGCCATGAGCCGAAGAAGATCTGGTAGCACTTGTACAGTTCCTCCTGCACCTCCTGGCGGGTCAGGTGCTCCGTCGGCATGACCGCGTGGATCATGTCGTAGTTGCTCCAGTTGGCGTCCTCGATCCAGCCGTTTCGCCTTGCCTCATCGTAGATCTCGGTTCCCGGAAACGGTGTCAGGGTCATGAAGGTCGCTATGTCCGGGTCGACCCAGTCGGCGTACTCGACGAGGGCCCTTATGGACTCCCTGGAGTCCTTCCTCCCGCCTATGATGAACGTGCCCTGGCAGA
>CAZPMB010000086.1:0-8925 GCA_964587735.1 uncultured Candidatus Bathyarchaeia archaeon
TTCATGTCCCTGAAGATCATGGGGGATGGCTCGGGCTCCGGCGGCTCCGCCGCCGTCTACACGCCGCAGCACAGGGGCATGAAGGACCTGGGCCTTATGACGACGAGTGAGGGGGAGATCAGGGAGCTGACGGTAAGGGCCCACAACGCGGGGATACGGGTGAGCATCCACAGCATCGGCGACAGGGGCATAGACGCTGCCCTGGACGCGATCGAGGAGGCGCAGAGGCAGAGGCCTCTGAACGACGTGCGCCACAGGATCGAGCACAACAGCTGCTGCACCCCTAGGCAACTCAGGAGGATCCAGAGGCTTGGCGTGACGCCTTCCTCCAGCATCGGCTACATGTACGGGATCGGCGATGACTACGTTGAGAACTTCGGACCGGAGAGGGTCAGGTGGCTACACCCCCACAGGACCATGCTCGAGATGGGGATCGTCGCAGCCGGGAACAGCGACTTCCCCGTGACGAGCTACAGCCCCTTCGTCCAGATCTACGAGGCGGTCGTCAGGAAGACGAGGAGTGGGCAGCCCGTCAGCCCTGAGGAGTCAATAAGCGTTATGGACGCGATAAGGCTGTACACGTGGAACGGCGCCTACCTGGGGAAAGAGGAGGACATCAAGGGGAGCATCGAGCCCGGGAAGATGGCGGACATGGTGGTGATCGACAGGGACATACTGACCGTGCCCCACGAGGAGATCAAGGACATAAAGGCGCTGACGACGATCGTTGACGGGAAGATAGTCTACAAAAGGAGACAATAAAAGCCAATTCCAACGACATCGAGGCCCAATTTGGTTGTTAATCACTCGATTGCCGCGTGCTTTCGCCTCATGTCGTCCTCGGTCACCTTCAGCCGGTCCATCAGCTCGATGATTAGGCTGTCCAAGAAGACCATGCAGGAGTTCTCGAAGAGGGTGCCGAGGGGGGTAAGGGACTCGTGCTCCCCTATGAGCTGCCTAGAGTGGTACTCTTCCTCCCTGGCCACCTTGCTCCTGCCCGGCACGACGACTACGAGGTCCGCCGTCTTCCCCAGCGGCGAATCAGGGTTCGATGTTATCGCCAAGACTTCGACCCCCAGCTTCTTGGCGATCTCGGCCACAGTTACGGGCAGAGCCGTGCTCCCGGAGCCCGAGATGATCAACGTTATGTCCCCGCGCTCAACCGAGGGGCTGATTGTCTCACCTATGACGTAGACGTTGAACCCGAGGTGCATGAGGCGCATAGCGAAGGCCCTCCCGACGAGGCTGCTCCTTCCGGCGCCCACGACCAGGACCTTTCTCCCCTCCTCCCTCGCCCGCACCATCGCCCCGATGAACCCCTCAATTTGTGACGGTTCAATCCGGCTCATCGCGTTTGAGATGCCCCTTAAAATTTCTTCCACAGCGCCTTTGAACAGCCTCATAACGACCCCATTAGCTATCAATTGTTTATAAGAATAAAAGCAAATTGCGGGGGAATACAAGGTAATATATCGTGACGCGATAGTCGACCTCAGCTCGAGACGCATGAATACATTTCCATGACCTCATTCATCTTCCCGCAGGTGAACCGCCCCTCAGGGCAGCGGCCCAGCTGACGGCAATAGGGACCAGCCCCCCTGAACAGCTCGGGCTCAGCGACCCTGACCTCCCTGAGCATCCCGTCCGCCAACTCCTTTATCTCCCACTGGGCCCTCTCGCAGCACCTGAGGCCAAAGAAGTGGAGAAGGGATCGGCCCTCCATCGTTATCAGAAGGTTAGTCTCGGTAGCGTTCGGCAGAACGAAACGGGCGTCCTCCCTCGGGACCCCGGAGTCGACAAGCCCCTCGTACGCCTGACTGGCTGCATCGACATTGGCGGAGAACAGCTCTTGGCCCAGTTCGCGGACGGATGGCGGCACGACCACCCTCTCCCTCAGCTTCCTCACCGGGATATACCGCTGGCTCTGCTGGGAGTAGGAGGCTACCCTGTGGCGGACTAGCTGATGGCTGCAAACCCTGCTGATCCCCTCGATGGCGAAAGTGAAGGAAGCGTGGGGCAAAAGATCCCCATCGGAAACACCGCTATACCCTATCGCAGCCCTTAATTGCTTGAAGGACGTGTGGCTGAGAAGCTCGGCTCTCACAGTCGACCCGCCTCTATGCAGCTGCAGAGGGTTGGGGCGACATCCCTCAAGGATTTTAACAAGGCCCCGGCAAATGCATCTTTCTTCTTGCCGATGTATTCGACAACCGTCCTCAAGTTGGCGCTAAGGAGCCACTTGCTGTCTTCGAGTCTTAGTACATTGAAGAACCTAGAGTCTAGGAGGATCTTAAGCACCTCTCCCTCTTTGGCCTCTAAGACCCAGCCAAGTCTGTTGTGCTCAAGGATGCTTCCGTGCTGCGTCTCGACCTTGCCAACAATCTCCCTGACCCTCGTCGGGTCCCCCTGTAGACGATGGAACAGAGCTGATGGCTTCGCCCCGCTGGTCGTTGTGAGTAGGGCCGTGGCGACGAGGGCTTCCACCTCGGGGGTACACGAGACGAGGACCAGTTCCAAGGGTCGCTTCCTCGGGTCAGGGTGATCAGACTGGAGGGATCTCTGATTCCTTTTGCTTGGCCTTCAGACCCTCGGGGACGTTGACCGCTCGAACGACGTTGATGGTGTTCACGACGTATATGGGCGTCCCGTCGGGCTCGAACCGCCTAAGCCGCTTCACTCCTCTGAGGACGATCTTCACCTTAAGGGTCGCCCCGTCGCCCAGGGTGTAGGTGTTCCAGTGCTCCTCGACCTCCTTGAAGTCAAGGTCTACGCTGCTCGCGAGTGCGTCTATCGGCAAATTCGACAAGGCATAATCCCCTGATACTCTGCTGACTCCGCGTATATCACCCTTGCCCAAAACGATGGAGGGTGAGGCTGGGCAACTCGCTAACCAGACAAGGGCTCGACATCCAATCTAGTGATCCCGTCGACCGCTTCTGAGCAGAGGTCAACAAGTCCGAGCTCCCCCTCCAACTCCAACACCCGATCCAGCCTTGCATTTGTTGACGGCTTATCCGGGACGACCGTGCACCCCTCCACCTTCCTGGCGGACGAGCCGTAGGTCCCAATCTTCCTCGCTATTCCCTCGATCTCCACCTTGTCCAAGCCTATGACCGGCCTGATGACGGGGAGATCGGACGCCCCATCGAGAACGTACAGGTTTTCGAGGGTCTGGGATGCCACCTGGCCCAGGCTCTCGCCGGTCAAGATACCTCTAGCATCCTTTCCTTCGGCGAAGGCGGACGCCACCCTGTACATGGAGCGTTTGCACAGGACGCAGCGCAGGCCAGGCACGGCAGCCTCCATGATGCGGCCCATAACACCAGCCATCGGCGCTACATAGAGCCCGAAATCCTCTGAGGGGATGTACTTCGATATGAGGCCGCAGACCCTCGCCGCCCTTTCAACGTAGCTTTCGCCCACGTAGGGCCTCTGATCCATGAAAAGTGGTAGGACTTCGACACCACGCTTCATCATCAGCCAGGTGGCAACCGGGCTGTCGATGCCCCCACTGAAGAGGGAGACCAGCCTCCCCTGGGACCCGTAGGGGAGCCCCCCGACGCCACAGATCACCTGCGTGTACACGAATGCGTCCCTATCCCTCACCTCGATGTAAAGCGTCACGTCGGGGCGCGTGAGGTCCACGCGCACCGCCCTGCCCTTTGTGGCCCCGAGCACTGCCGAACCAGCCTCGACGGCCAGATCGTGACTCGAGTAGGGGTGCTCCCCTACGACGTTGGGTCTCACGGCAAAGGACCCCCTCTCGCCGATCCGCTCCGAGGCGACCTCGACCGTCAGCCTGATCACCGAATCGAGGTCTGAGCTGGTCCTTAAGGCGGGCATCGCCGAGACCACCCCGAATAGGTTGGCCACTACAGGCGCCGCCTCTGGCGGTACTCCATCAACGTAGAGCCTACCGAACCGCCGAAGGACACGGGCTTCTGAAAACCCCATCCTCCTGAGTCGTTCTCTGATATGTCCGGCTAGGAGGCCCTCGAGCCTGCCCCTCACCCTCTTGCTCTTGAGGGCGAGTTCCCCGTACGCCACAAGGATGGTCTCAGGATTCATCAAGGTAGCGATAAACGTGGAAACCACATAAGGGGTTCGGTCCCTTTATTAAAATTTAAGAGACACCGTGCAAATTCTACATCTAGGAATCGACATGTCGTCTTTCTGGGATGACTGGTTCAAGAGGTTTAGGGAGGGCCGAGGTTTCTTCTTCCCCGAGATCGACAAGATGATCGAAGAGATGGAGAGGTATATGGCTGATGCCTTCAGCGAGATGGAGGATTACGTGCCCCGGGACATGGTCAGGGTGAAGCGCCTGCCCGACGGCTCGGTCAGGCGTGAGTACGGCCCCTTCGTCTATGGTTACTCAGTCAAGATCGGGCCCGACGGCAAACCTATCATCAGGGAGTTCGGCAACATCAAGCCGGGCCTTGGCGGCGAAGGTCAGCCCCCGCTCAACCTCCAGGAACAGAGGGAGCCCCTAGTCGACGTTCTGGAGGAGGACAACAAGCTCAAGGTCATAGCAGAGCTCCCGGGGGTCGCCAGGGAGGAGATCAGGCTATACGTCACCGAGAGCACGCTAACAATCGACGTGGACACGCCTGAGCATAGATACCACAAGGAGCTGGAGCTCCCAGCAGAGGTCGACGAATCATCGGCGAGATCGACCTACACAAACGGCGTGCTCGAGACTGTCCTGAACAAGAGGAAGACGACGCGCAGGGGAACCCAGATCAAGATCGAGTAGCCCCTACCCTGTTCAGGCCCACGTAAATGGGAGACCGAGTCCCCTCCCCGATCTTAATAGCGTACTCCAGCCTCTCTGACAGGGCTGGCTGGACCCAGAACCTCTCGAACACATGGAGCCTCTGCTCGTCTCCGACGGCGAACTCGGGGGACCCGTATCCCAGGAGCCGCTTCAGGTCTATCCCAAGTTTTTCCGCCGACTCCTTAATCGCCGAGCTTCCCACTATTGAAGATGCCGGATCCAAGAACATGAGTCCTTTGAGGGGTGTGCATGCCGTCCGTATGGGGTCTGAGGGCTTTGCCACCAACCCTTCGGCAACCTTGATTAGCGCACTCAAGTAACTGGAGGGGTCACCCGTTTCGGATACGCTGAACTCGCTGCCGTAGGTCGACATGCTCCTAGCAGCCATCGCAATCGGGAGATAGACTAGGGCGAAGACTACATATCCCCAGCCTGCAAGGATTATGTTCAACAGGCCGACAGGTTTCTGTACCAAACGGCTCTCGATGTAGCCTGAAGCGATTTTGTTTGATAGGACAAGAAGCCCGGAGAGGGCTGTCACAAAGCCGAGGGCCCCAGATTTCGAGCATCCCATAAGGTAGGTTATCACCGCCCTGGCCTCCGAGTAAGTTAATTTCACCAGCAGCCCCTTCGTTAAGAAGACGGTTGCACGCCCAGTGATCGACGAGATGGCGAGGGCCTCCGGAGCCTCAAAGTTCAGGATCCCGATCCTCCCTATCTTGACCCCAGCCTTCTCTGCGGCGCGATTCACGAGGGACCAGAGAACGACATCATCGCCCCTCCCGATCCACCGAGGCTTCAAGATCGATGAGATGGCTTTGGGGCCCAGTATAACCTCAATTAAGATTACGACCAGGGCCGAGAGGGAGCCAGAGATAAGGACTAACGACAAATCGGGCCCGAGGAAGGTATAAACGACGGCCCCCGAGGCGAGTTCGAACACGATAAGATGGATTGCGAAATGCGTCAAGAATGCCCCGAGATAGCGCCTGGGTAGGATCCTCATGGTATTCGGGTTGGAAATATACCTGGTGGGCTAATATCTGTTGTCCCTGACCCACTGCGATGAGAAGGGAGGACATCTCCCAAGGGCGCTTGTGAACCTCATCGACAAGTCGGTTTAGGTGAAAGCAGGAACGTATTTATCCCCAGAGGCGATATAGAAGTTGGCCGATGATGAGAAGGCATTAGGGCGAATCGATGACCTATCAGAGTTAACCTGAGGCCAAACATCACATTTACCGTAATGTAACTGATTCGATATCGTGTGATTGACTGATTCCATCTGGGCGAGCGTGATGAAGATCACGAGGGTTTTGGGAACCAAAGAACAATTACTCCGCAAAGAATAAGGCTCTAACTTCGATTCAAGCAGAATCCCCTTTAACGGCCCGAACGCTTATTGATAATGAGGTATCAGTCCTGAAGGTCACGCCTCTCGCAACCGAGAGCCTGGGCGTTCGGAGCATGGCGACCCTCGTGCAGACCGACGATGCGACGATAGTAATAGACCCAGCCGTCTCCCTGGCGCCCAACAGATTCGGGCTCCCCCCTCACCCATTAGAGGAACAAGCGAGGGAGACGCTGTGGGCCAGGATGAAGGAGGAGGTTGGGAGGGCGGACGCCATTGTGGTGACCCACTACCACTACGACCATGTTGAGCCGAAGGAGCCCGAGATCTATAAGGACAAGAAGGTCTTTCTCAAGAACCCCAGGAGGATGATCAACGCGAGCCAGAGGGAGCGGGCCGCATCGTTCATACCATCCATCAAGCCGTTGGCTGGAGAGATAGAATATGCTGATGGTAAGAGCTTCGGGCTTGGTGGGACGGAGATAAGATTCTCCAACCCGGTCCCCCACGGGCCGGATGCCACCCGTGGATACGTCATCGAGGTTGCCGTGGAGGGTGGCGGCATCTTCCTGCACACCTCCGATGTTCAGGGGCCCATCCTGGACGAGCAGTTGGCCTTCATACGATCCGAGAGGCCGGAAACACTGTTTGTCGACGGCCCCACTACGTACATCGACTCCCCCTTCGCCGAGGTGGAGTTGAGAAAGGCCAGAGAGAACCTCTTAAAGGTCGTCGGGGAAGCCGACGTCCGCAAGCTCATCATAGACCACCACCTCACCAGAGACGCAGCGTACGCCGACCATATCATGCCCGTCGTAGAGGCTGGCGACGAGGTGGGCGTAGCTGTGCAAATAGCCGCAGAATTTTTAGAGTTGGAGCCGAACCTGCTAGAGGCGAGGAGAAAGGAACTCTACGGAAAGGGTGGCTAACTTGGCGGACGAGGAGAGGCTGGTCGAGCTTGAAAGGGCCGCGGCCCGCCTTTTAGAGAGGAGGGAAGAGCTGAAAAGGCAGTCGGAGCAAAGGCGCGATGAGAGGGACCGTCTTAACGGGTCCGTTAGATCCCTGCGCGCAGCCGCCCTGGAGGAGAAGAGCAAGAGGGACGAGCTGAACGGCAAGGTCGCCGAGATAAAGAGGAGGGTGGAGGAGCTCTGCAGCGAGCTGGAAGATAGGCGAGATAACCTGACCAAGATCGAAGGCGACGATGAAAGGAGCAGGCTACCACCAAGGGGAAAGCTGGAGAAGGAGCTGAGACGAATAGAGTGGGAGCTCTCCACGACTCCGACCATCGAGATGGCCGAAACGGAGGAACAGATCGCGGAGAGGGCGAGGCAGATAAAAATGGCCTTAGAGGAGCACGACAGGCTAGACGTCGAGCAGGACAAGAAGCTCGTCTCCCTCGCCGACTCGAAGGCCGTGCAGCTCAAGATCAGGGGAAGCGTCGAGGAGATGCAGGAGCTGCACGAAAAGAGCCAGGAGCACCATGAGAGGATGTTGAGGCTGTACAGTGAAGCGGAAGAGGAGAAGAAGAGAGCAGACGAGGCCCACGCAAGGCTCCTGGAGACCATAGCAGCCATTAGGGACGTCAACGCAGAGCTCGAACCCGTTCTCGGCGAGGCGAATGAGATCAAAGGGAGGCTAAGGAGGTCGGAGAAAGCCTCCTCGACCAGGAGGGCGCGGGATGTCGAGGAGAGAAAAAGGGAACTCAGGGAGGAGGCTCAGAGAAAGCTTGATGCGGGCGAGAAGCTCGGATTCGAGGAGCTGAAGCTCCTGTACGAGGATGACGAAGAGGGAGACGAGGAGGAGCCATCGGACGAACCAGATGGTTGACGCGGGTTACCCCCCACATAGACGAGGGATTTAATTGCATGATGGGCGGATTCTAGCGCGAGTGTCTGTTCTTGGCCGAGAAAAGGTGTTGGGACGTAATCGTTGACGCGCTCCAGGGGGAGAAGGTCAAGTTCGTTTTCGGCCTCCCCGGCCACCCCGCGGCCCTGTACGACTCGCTGTACGATGCGACAGAGATAAAGGCCGTCCTGGTTCGGCACGAGGCCTCCGGGGCGTTCATGGCGATGGCCTACGCGAAGCTCACGCGCCAGCCTGGGGTCTGCTTTGGGAGCCCGGGGCCGGGGGTCGCCAACCTCGTCCCCGGAGTCCTCGAGGCCCATTCTGGGTGCACTCCCCTCGTCGTCCTCGGCTCCTCGGTCAGCACTGCCAACGAGGGTAAGGGCGCATTCCAAGAGACGCCTCAGATGGACATGCTCGGCCCAATCACCAAATGGTCTTTCAGGCTGCCCTCGGCCGAAAGGGCCGCCTGGGCCGTAAGGAGGGCCTTCTCGATGGCCGCGAACGGGAAGCCCGGACCCGTATACCTTGACGTGCCATTCAACGTCGGGACGTCGCTCACGCCAAAGATCGATTACACTCCATCGGATCGCCCCATCCGCGTGAGGCCCGACTGGGACAGGGTAAAGGAGGCCGCGGAGCTCATCCTCGCCTCTGAGAGGCCCGTGATCGTCGCCGGAGGCGGCGCCCACTCGTCCGGCTGCTCCGCTGAGCTCGTCCACCTCTCCGAAGCCCTTGGTATCCCGATTCAGACGACCCCGTGCGGGCGCGGCATAATCCCTGAGGATCACCCCCTAGCCTTGGGCCTCGTCGGGCTGTACAGAACGCGCGTCGGCAGGGATGTTCACCGGAGCGCAGACCTGATCCTGTCCCTCGGATCTAGGAACGAGGAGTTCCAGACCGCGGCTTGGAGCCAGTTCCCCGAGGGGGCAAGGTTCGTTCAGGTCGACGTGGA
>CAZPMB010000087.1:0-8915 GCA_964587735.1 uncultured Candidatus Bathyarchaeia archaeon
TAGGCCTGCTCCCCACGCTTCATTCTCCTTTTCAGCTCGTTCCTCATCTCGGATCCCCTGTGAATGTGTCTATTTACGGTCTGGGAAACGTCTATTTATCACTATCCTAGGTTATCGCCACAGACGTGGAAGGTTGGGATTGAACAAGAAATCAAGCCCAAATGGTGGACCTGTGTTCACAGAAACTAGAGCTCCATGAGATCAACGTTTTATATGAGCCTCTTGACCAGCATCTCATTCTCCCATTGCATCCTTTTGAAGATGGACCTTGAGATGGGAGGTATACTTCATACATACATAAGACAGACCCTCAATTCGTCTATGCTATTGTATAAAGGGGATTGTGTACACTGAGGTGCCTACGGCTCTTCTTTGGACTTCCTGTCCTTGAGAAACCAGTACCCCATCTGGAGGATTTTGAATAGAGCGTACACGCCGAAGATGTTCGCGCCGACGATCAAGATCAGCCTGAGTGGATCGCTTACCTCCATCCGACAACACTCAGAGCAGTTTCAGCGCCCACCTATTTAAACACTAGCCACACGCGATCAACCCTGGTGCGGGATCGGCTTGGAGACGTTTGACCCCTTCATCGGGGGAAAAGGGGTTTGAGATCGGCTGCTGAGGCAACGAGCTCCTCCTGCTCCCCTCGGGTCATCGCGGAGTAGCGCTCGGCCGCGCTCACCATCATCGGGAAGAGGCGGACATCTCCTGCGGAGGCGGCTGTAGTTACACCCTGGTTCAGGACAAACCACAGCGCCCTGTCGATCTCCTCCTGAGTATCCCACGGCTCATACCAGGTCTCGTAAGCCCTCTCGCTCGTGGGCCAGGGACGCTTGGCGAACGCCTTCATGGCGATCGTGCCCATACCCCTTTCTCTCGCAAGGTTCAGAAGCGGCTCGTAGTCGTTCTCCGGCACCGGATGCCTCTTCAAGACGAAGTTGACGGGGAAGAGGACCGTGTCAAAGTCGAAGCGCCTGATCGCCTCGATCACGGTTGTGGGCCTGTGGCTTGTGATGCCCATGTGCCTCAGGAGGCCCTCCTCCTTCGCCTCGAGGATCGCCTCCATGGCTCCTCCCTCGCCCAGTGCGATCTCGAGCTCCTCCATCTTGTCGAGTGCGTGGAGCTGGTACAGGTCGAGGTGTTCCACGCCAAGCCTCTCCAGGGAGGCCCTGAGCTCCTCGGCCGCCCCCTCCCTTGTCCTCTTCTGGGTCTTGCAGGCCAGGAAGAACTTGTCTCTGTGCTCCTTCATCCACTTGTTTAGCCTCAACTCCGCATCCCCATAGGACGGAGCCACGTCTATGTGGTTCACGCCGTGCTCGATCGCCATCTCCATCACCCTGTCCACCTTCGTCTGAGAGACCCTTCCGAACGCGGCACCGCCCAGCGTCAGGACCGTGCTCATGTGCCCTGTGCGGCCTAGCCTCCTCCTGTCCATGTTCATAGCATTCATATCTGTTAACAAATGGATTAAAACGTTGACATCCACCAGAAAGAAATCAACGTTATTAAGATAGAGTCATTTTAAATCCGCGATGGATTCTGAGTCAGCCGAAAGGGTTCTAAGGCGCATCGAGAAGGCTAGTAGGAGCCGGTACCTCCCAATAATTGGACCCGACAGAGGCCGAATCCTCGTTGACCTGGTCCACAAGTTCAAGCCACGGCGCATACTGGAGGTCGGCACCTTCGTTGGGTATTCGACGATCCTGATGGGAAGGGAGCTCCAGGCGGGCTCCGAGATAATCACCATAGAGATCGACGAGGACGAGGCGGAACTAGCGAGGAAAAACATACGAGAAGCGCAACTCAATCCAAGGGTCGAGGTGCTGACCGGGGACGCCATGGAGATTATACCTACGATCGAAGGAGAGTTCGACATGGCATTCTTAGACGCAGACAAGGGCGAGTATTTCGACTACCTCAGGCTCATCGAGGGAAAGCTCCACAGGGGGAGCTTGGTCGTAGCGGACAACGTGGGATCGTACTCGCACTCTGTGAAGGCATACCTCGAACACGTTCGAAGATCGGGTTTGTACGACAGCCAGTTTATACAGGGGGACTGGGACGGGGTCGAGGTCAGCATAAAGCTGTAGAGCCGCTCAATACTGGAGGATCTGTCTTTTTCTGAGGTGAATAATTTATTGCAGCGACGTGATCTAGGGTTGGGATGAACAGCATCCGAGAAGGCGACGACATCCTCCTGTACCTCGACGAGAAGAGGACGTACCTCTTGCGGGTCGAGGCCGGGAGGCAGTTCCACACCCACAAAGGCTTCGTAGAGCTGGCACACCTCATTGGCAGGCCCTTTGGTTCATCCATTGCGAGCAGCCTCGGCGTAAGATTCCACGCTCTAAGACCGCTGGTAAGGGACAGAGTGATGAAGACGGACAGGCGCACCCAGGTACTGTACCCAAAGGACATTGGCTATCTTCTCCTCCGACTCGGAGTAGGGGCTGGGAGCAGGGTTGTCGAGGCAGGGACGGGCAGCGGCGCCCTCACCTGTGCCCTCGCGAACGCCGTCAGGCCGGATGGTAAGGTATATAGTTACGATATCAACCCCGCGTTCCAGAGGGTGGCAGCCGGCAACGTGGAGAGGGCCGGTCTCATGGGATACGTCGAGCTGAAGGTAGGGGATGCGACAGAGGACATCCAGGAGAGGGATGTGGACGCCATTGTGCTTGACATTGCAACCCCGTGGCTCGCCGTGCCCCAGGCTTATGGAGCACTAGCCGGGAGCGGCGTCTTCGCTTCCTTCAGCCCGACGATCGAACAGGTGATGAAGACCGCCTCCGCCCTCAGGTCTCACCCCTTCGTCGAGGCTGAGACTGTCGAGCTGATACTAAGGCAGATGACAGTAGCCGATGACAAAACTCGGCCCCAGACGCTGATGATCGGCCACTCCGGATACATAACAACGGCCCGAAAAGTTTTAGATCAGTATCCGGACCGAACCCCCTAAGAAGTAACCAATCTACTCGGATCAAGTTTTCTACGTTTCAAAAAGGACGATCGAGCATGTAAGATCGCATCCATAGGACAAAATCTAAAATTCACTTAGATCAAATACTTCCTGATCAGCCATGCTGGATAACAAAGCTATGGACCTGATGAAGAGGATGATGGAGGCCTTTGGGCCCTCGGGCTTCGAGCGGGAGGTGAACAGCCTCGCCAAGGAGTATATGGAGCAGTACGCCGATAAGGTCGTGACAGATAAACTCGGCACCATGGCCTTCGTCTCGAAGGGATCTCATGAGAGGCCTAAAGTGCTTCTTGCAGGGCACACGGACGAGGTCGGCTTCATAGTGTCCTCAGTGTCTAAGGAGGGCTACCTTACCTTCAACCAGCTCGGTGGCTGGTGGGACCAGGTTCTCCTCGGACAGCGTGTTGTTATCCGCGGTAGCAAGGGCGACGCGCACGGTGTGATAGGCGCCAAGCCTCCTCACATACTCCCCGAGGAGGAACGGAAGAAGGTTGTGGAGAAGAAGGACATGTTCATAGACATCGGCGCCTCGAGCCAGGAGGAGGTTGAGGAAGCCGGCATCAAGGTGGGAGACCCTGTCGTCCCCTGGAGCCCCTTCAGCGTAATCCGCGACGGCAAGGTAGCGATGGGTAAGGCCTTCGATGACAGGATCGGGGCCTTCGTCCTGATGGAGGCGATCCGCCGCATCAAGGAGCAGAGCATAGCCCATCCAAACACGGTCTATGGCGCGGCTACGGTCCAAGAGGAGGTGGGTCTGAGGGGGGCCACGACGGTGGCGCACGTGGTCGATCCGGATGTTGCCGTAGTGCTCGAGGTCGACATCGCTGGGGATGTGCCCGGAATAAAGCCCAGCGAGGCCCTGACGAAGCTCGGCCAGGGGCCAGGGCTCATAACATTCGATGGGAGCATGATCCCAAACCAGCCCTTCAAGGAGTTCGTGATCAACGTCGCGAGGCAGGCCCAGATACCGCTCCAGCTCAGCCAGATCAGGGGCGGCGGAACAGACGCAGGAAGGATACACATTAGCAGGGCAGGGTGTCCATCGGTCGTGGTGACCGTCCCCACGAGGCACATTCACAGCCATGTGGGCCTACTCAGCCTGAAGGATACGGAGAACGCCATCCGCCTCGTCATCGAGCTCATCAAGAGGCTTGACTCGAGGACAGTTGAGGGCTTCACCAGCCTCTAAACTTTTACGCTCCCCGCCTAATTTAATATCCGAACGCGCATTGAGACCTCCGCTAAAATGGGCCGGCGGTAAAAGAGCCCTCGTAAAAAAGATATTAGGTCTTTTTCCCAACAACTATGAGGAGAGGAGGTATCATGAGCCATTTTTTGGAGGAGGCGCAGTATTTTTCCATATCGAACCCAAAGGGGGATCGATCAACGACATCAACCCGAGGCTGATGAACTTCTATAGGGTGGTCAGGGATGGCCCAAAGGAGCTGATCGAGGAGGCCTCGAAGTACCGATACGATGAGACGGAATACTACGAACTCAGAGACAGGTTCAACTCTGGGGGGCTTTCACCGGTAGAGGATGCGGCGATATTTCTCTACCTAAATAAGACGGCGTATAACGGCCTCTACAGGGTGAACTCTAAGGGCGAGTTCAATGTCCCTTTCGGGACGTATAAGAATCCAACCATAGTCCACAGGGTGGGCATCATGAAGGCGAGCCGGCTCATGAGGAGGCTTGTGATCAGGTGCGGCGACTTCGCCTACCTCCTCAAAGAGGCCGGTGAGGGTGATGTATGCTACCTTGACCCACCTTACCAACCTTCGAGCTCGACGGCTAATTTCACGGACTACGCGGCCAGAGGATTCGACATCAATGACCAGGAGAGGCTCAGGGACGTGTGTGTCGAGCTGGATTCAAAAGGGGTCATCTTCATCCTGAGCAACTCCGACATTGAAGTCATAAAGGAGCTATACCAATTCGTCGAAGGTTTCAGGCTGATCTCCCTGAAAACGAGGAGGATGATAAGCAGCAAGGTCTCAAGCCGATCCACAGGTCATGACCTGCTCATCACGAATAACGTCTGACAATCATCTGGCGTCATGAGAGTTTTTGGGCTCGATAAATTTGGCCCAGTCGACCTTTATCATCATATAAAGGATGATGACGAGGAGGATGATCGAGGCGACACCGCCTAATAGCCCCCCCGCCTCGAAAAAGTCCTTGATGAAAGTGTAGCTGAACCGACCCGCGTAGGCGATTATTATGCACATGAGCGTCTTTCCAAGGAACGCCGAGGCCATGGCCTTCTTAATGTCGTACTTCATCATACCGAGGGGTATGAGTATAAGGTCGTCCGGAAGTGGGAGGAGAGCGAACAAGAACACGGCGAGCATCCCGTACCTCTGGATGAGCTTCTTTGCGCTTTCAAGCCTTGCCCCATACCTCTTCTCGATCACCCTGCGTCCACCCCTGCCTATCAGATAGGCAGAGAACTCACCGATGGCAGAGCCGGCGCCGCTTACAAGCCCCAAGAGCATGGGGTTCAGAACCGAGCCGAATGCGTAGATCGTGATTGTGAAGGGCACTGGGAACAGGATTGTGGAGTTGCCGAAGGTTGCGATCAGGAACGCGCCGACGTAACCGTACGTCTTCACGAACTCCCCCATCCATCCCCACAAATCCATCTCCCAGCCTCCGAGAGGTTCTTTTTGATCATATCCGCTGAAGTGGATTAAAACCATACCCCAGATCGCTAAACAGAAGTATGGATTCGTGGTTGAACTACGTGGTTGATTTATGATCGTCATCGAGGACGTGCGCGAGGAGAACATCGAGGACGTGTTCAGGGTCTGTTCTCACGCGAGGCTGAACGACCCACTGCAGAAGAAGGGCATGGACATTAAAAGGGCCTGGTTGTTGATGATGTTGAGAGAGCACGGCCCCTGTACGAAGATCGCATACATAGATGGCAGGCCCGTCGCCCAGATCCTTTTCTACCCCGAGGAAGCCGTCCCGTTCGTACCCGACCCCAGGGAGGATGCCATCGTCCTCAACTGCGCCTACAACCCCTTTCCTGAGGCCCGTGGCAAGGGCGCGGCCTCAGCTGCAGTCAATAGCTTAATCGAGGACGGGAGGAGGGGCATCCCATGCCTCGGGGGGAGGCCCTGCAGCTTCATCGCCGCGAAGCCGTTCAACACGGGGGAGGGCATGTCCCTCGAGGCATTTTACGAGATGAACGGGTTCGGGAGGGCGCCGGAGGAGATGTTCATGGAGGTTGCTGGCAAGTACCAACCCAGGAAGGCGATGGAGTACCACCCCCTCCCGGAGGACAGGGGGAGGTCCGTGATGTTCTACGACACCGTATGCGAGTGGGGATACGCCTTCGCCATCAGGGTCAGGGACCTCCTTCACGAAGTAGACCCCGGTCTCCCGGTCGATCTCATCAATTCGTGGCAACGTCCTGATGAATCAGTCAAGCGGGGCAACCAAATGCTAATAGTGAACGCAAAGGTCATCAAGAGCTTTTGGACCAATAGGGAGGCATTCCGACGGGAGGTTGAGGGGGCCATCAGATCCGGCTGAGCCCTTGGACCACCGTCTGCAACTCATTTAGGGAAAGCCTCGCCACAGGCTTCTCCAGCGTCCTTCTCTCGACGCCCATTGTCTCGATCTGCTTCATAGCCCAGCGCTTGGTCGATGGGCCGCCGTAGACACTGCTGGACGCGATGAGGGCCTCCCTGAGGGCGTTCTTCAGCTTCCTGTCCCCCTGGAGTAGGGTCCTACGCAGGATGTCCTCTGCCCTGTTCCTGGCCTCTTTCGGTTCAAGCATTACAATTCCGGTCTTGGTTTTACTGGGCGGAAGGTAAGCATCCGAGCACACATCCCTCACGTATTGGACATTGAAGAAGGAGTAGGCCACGATGCTTAGCTTTGTGTATCCTCGCTCGTCAGGCCTGGCCACTAGAGTTTTTGCATAGGATTGGGGTACGATGAGGGCGGCCCTCTCGAATCTAAGGAGGGTAAGGCGGTTGAGGACGGCCTCGCTGATGCCGTAGGGGAGGTTGGAGACCAGCTTCGTGAACGGTGCGAGCCTCGTTACAAGGGCGTCACCTTGGATAAGGGTCACGTTGGGGTAGTTGGCGGTCCTTTCGATGAGGAGGGACATGAACTTGGGGTTCTTTTCTATTGCGATGACCTTCACTTCACGGTGGGCCAGCTCGACGGTGATGTTGCCGGCCCCTGCGCCGATCTCCAGGACCGTGTCGCCGGCTTCCACCTCCGCCCCCTCAATGAGAGCTTGTATCACCTCATTATCTATGAGTTGCTGCTCATCTAGGGCTGGGTCCAGTTGTATCCCGTATTCCTTCAGCAGCCGTACCGTTGACTCCCTGAGCATTTCTTTCCCTCTTTCAGATTCGATTCCGGAGGTATTCTGTTGATCTTTGCGTTGGGCTCTCGGATTATTTATTGTTAGATCATGACTCGCTGAAAGGCTCGTCAAGGGCGTCGTCCGCTAGGGGCATCCTAAGTTTCCTATCCATCTTCCTTTTGCCGCTCGATCTCCTCGTGCAGTTTCAACTTTTTCCTGGAACCACTGAATCTATGAGTTCATAGATCTCCTTTCGTCTAATTTCTTCAAGCCACTTCTTTCTGTTTTTTGCACTGAGTAATTTGGATAGACTCATCAGAGCCGTCGCAACATGAGGGCTTTCTTATCAGAAGTTTTCTGAACGAGCCCCTCGTTGCGTATCTCTTCCAGGTAGCCGGAAAGCCTCTGTCTTGATGTGTACTTTTCCAATCGCGCGCAGGCCGATTCAATAATTAGGAGTTTTGATTCGATGGGGTATATTTTACCAGTTACGTTGACACCTTTCTGTGTTAATTTAAGACACACCCCCGATGAAACCCGTCCATAGGTGAGGACCGAAACCACAAAGGGCCCTCTCCGACGCCGAGACGCACATGGCATCCCCTACCACACCCGTCCAATCCCCAGCCCCACCTCAGGCGAAGAAGGCGACGCTCTGACGGAGCTCGGGCCTCCCGATGCGATGAGCGGCTATCGCCACGGCGTAGGCCACCATCAGGACGATGCTCACGTAGATGGAGGCGTTCCCCAGCCCCTGCCACGTCAACCTCTCATACGCCAGCCTGCTCTTCGCCCGCCCGTTGAAGCCCTCCGCCACAACTCGAAGCCTCTTGTAGATAGCTTTCTTCCATTCCGGGCCCTCCACGTCGATGCGGTCCTTCACCGAGAGCACCTCAGGCGGGTTCACGCGGCCCTTCAGCTTTCTCCAGGCGATGATGTGGCTGATCTTCAGCTCATCCAGGAGCCGGAATATGGCCTCGGACTCCAGCTGGCTGTCCCCGGCCAGAAGCCCCACCTCGATGCACTCCCCGAGCACCCGGGTCATGAGCTCCTCGACCAGCTGTTTCTCGTTCAAGTTCAGAGGGGCCTCGAAGTGTCCCAGGGGGAATCCCTCGATGTCGACGAGTAAGAGGCTCATGTAGCCCAGGAGGAAGCCCTTCTTGCCCCGGCCAAGCCGGGCGTCGGGGTCTCCCAGGCCTCTTCTGGTGTCGTGGGGGTCCCTGCTGCTCCACGCGGGAAGGCTGGTGCCGTCGAGGCCCGCCGCCTGGACGAGGCCCGCGGCGGAGAGCGGCTGGCTCCTCCTGAGCCTGAGGGCCTCCCGTCTGAGCCAGGCCTCTATGATGCGGAAGCCATCTGGGCCGATGCGCTTCTTCATCTGGGAGAAGTGGGCCTCGCAGGGTGCCTGCTTGCCGTATCCACAGACCTGTCTGAGGTAGGTGTCTCTTCTCAGCCTCTTCACCAGATCCCTGATGTAGGGTATCTGCTCCAGTTGGCGGAGCATGAGGGCCCGTATGTCGCATTCGGGGCTGTACTCCACCGGCCTCCCCGGTCCGTCTCTGTGGAGGCCTGTCCAGAGGATGGGTTGGATCGGTGTTAAATCCAGGT
>CAZPMB010000088.1:0-8877 GCA_964587735.1 uncultured Candidatus Bathyarchaeia archaeon
ATTCAGCATTTCGAGCGGTGTTCTCTGTGCCGAACCAATAGAGGCCGTAGATCGTTGGGTAATATGTGGCAAAATCGACTATTTTCTCCGCCTCGTCCAGGCTTATGAGCTGGATGGCGACGCGATCTGCCCCGTACTCGTCGATGGCTTCCTTGGCGGCGGTCTCCGCTTGGTTCATGATGCCCCCGAAGGCGGTTATTGCCGCGTCGTATCTGATCCTCTTGAATATTACTCCGCCCCTCGTTTCGAACTCCCTCTTGAAGGAGTCATAGATGCCATCCCCCCATTCGTCCCCCCGCTGGATGACTATGATAGCTCTTATCCCCCAGCTGGTTAAGGCCTCGGCCATTACGATCGTGCCGGCGAATTCATACGGACATGTCCTGAACAGGTTGTCGCCGGGGATCGTTAATTGGCGACCCCTAGCGCTGGGGCTCAGCATCAGCATGTTGTGCGTGTTCACGTAACTCAATGACAGGGAACACTCCTCTGACGTCTCGTGGCCGACTATCAGGTTGATGCCGAGGCTGTTGAACAAGATAGTGTTTTCAACCGCTTGATTGGCCTCTCCATAGTTGCTCACAACCATGATGTCGAACGTGAAGGGGAGCCCCAGATCCGAACAGTAATAGTTTATTTCCCTCTTTGCTATCGCAGCCACCGTTTCGACCTTTGCTAGACTTACCCTGGAGGTGGCGGTCATCCCAATCTTGAAGACGTCTGGGATGTAGGTTTCCAGAACCGATTGGATCGATGAGACCTGCGACTCCAAATACTCTATCTGGTCCTCGTAATCGCTTATCGTGTCGTATGCCTCGTCCAACTCGGATTCCAGATCCGTGATCTGAGAAGTGAGCGCGGAGATCTGCATGGCTGAGGCAGAGGCCTGGTCTTCGAGGCTTGAGACCTGCGCCTCCAGGCTTGAGATCGTCGCCTCAAGGTTAGAGATCTCTGCCTCGTAGTTGGATTTTTCGGATTCCAGAGTCGAAATGGTTGAAGTCAGGCTTGATATCTCCGAGTCCAACTCGGTGATCTGCGTGTCTAAACCACTTATCTTGGACTGAAGCATGTTGGACGTTGCGAGATAACCGGCTCCACCCCCGACCACGAGCCCTACGACAAGCAGCGCTATTGAGATTTTTGAGATAAAACCCAGACTGGACATGTTACTTAATTCATCTTACTTTGATATAAAACTTGACCACTTGGCACTCAATGAAACACTTGCTTCATCACTCTCAAGATGATCATGAGACGAATGTGATAAATTTCTCTCGCATATATCCTGTTCATAAGCAGAGGATACAGGCACTCATCCGCCATTTGAGGATGAGCGTCGTCACCGTTCAGGGTTTCTTTCTGAAACTTAGAGAGACCAGACCTCTCTCGACCTCGCGATTGTTCAGCTCGTATCCTAGAGAGTCCATCACTCCGGCGATGAAGCTGACCATGAGCTCGGTCAACTCAACGGACATAGTGAACGACACGAGCCTCACGTCGACCATGAGGTAGCTGCGCTTCACCTCTGTCTCGTCCAAGTTCCATGAAACGAGTAGCACCTTCTCCAGAAAGCCCATGGTCTGATCCTCGCCCAGTTTTGTGTAGAGAAATTCACCGTACCACCGGCCGGAGTTCTGCCATAATCTGTGCAGCTCGTCCCTGCGATCGCGATAAAGACCAGTCAGCAATTGATCAAGGCTCGTGCGGGACACGTGGAGGGCCCCGGAGCCGCGTTGGACCTCGTAGAGATGGTAGAGATCGACGGTCTCTCCCAGAGATGTCCCGAGCTCCTCAGCCCTCAGCGCCTCCTTCAGGGCGTTCTCCGCGTACGTGGACAGGGATACGCCCTTGTTCGCGGCCAGGACCTTGACCTGCTCCACCAACGGCGTGGGCAGGATGATCAGCCTCGTGCCGTCTACGACCCCTTTGATCAACTCGCTCACCTGGATTTTCCGAACCTGAGGCGTATGACGCCCTTGGAGCTCTCCTTCCCCTTCAGGTCAAACCCGAAGGCGTCGAAGACGCCCTCTATTAGGAGGCTCAGGGCTTCTGTGAAGCCCTGTGTGAACTTCTCCCCCACGCACGCTACCAGCAACTCCCCCTCCTTGTTCGTATCGACCTTCAGGTCGGAGGAGCCGAACGTCAGCAAACTCATCGCTTCTTTGAATTCGTTGATGCCCTCGTTGCTCCTCTTGAAAAAATATTTACCGTACCATCTTCCGGTCTCCAGCCACAGCCTCGAAATCTCTTCCCTCGCCTTCTCGTAGGCGACGTCCACCAAGTCGTAAAGCAGCTTCTCTATGGTGAAGGTGAAGCCCGTCCTCTTGGCCCTCTCCAGAATCTCCCTGTCCTTCATTATCTCGCTGAGGACCAGCCCCATGGCGTCCGCGTTGATCGCCTGCTCCAGGATGTCGTTGACCGTTTGAAAGACGGTCTGCCCCCTTCGCTTCGCTATCTCCATTATCTTGTTTGCAAGTTCCTCGTCGGCAGCCAACATCCGCCTTCTCGTAGACGCGGGGCTCACCCTCTCATCCTATTAAACTGCCTTCTAACATTTAATTAACCATTGACTCAAAAACCTTGTCGATTCGTTCTCCACGATGGGCTCTATTTTGGACGGGCTCGTCTCACGATCCTGTCCTGGCCCATGAGCCCATGATTGGGATCTCAATTCCTCAGTAGGATATATTCCCCCATCCCGGCTTTAAGGGTTGGGAGTCAGCCCCGGCGCCTGAGGAAGAAGAATATCCCGCCGCCGGCCGCCCCCACGGCGACAATGACGCCATATAGGTACGGGGGCTCGACGAGGAAGCCTGCTCTCGAGGCCAGAGTCGAGGGGAGGCGCAGGAGGATCGTCGTCAGGCTCGGGTTCACGACGTTCAACTCGACCAAGGCGCTCTCGGACCCGGCGTAGACCAGGCCATCGCTCTGGACCTTGGCCCTTATCGACCACCTCCCAAGGGTTTCAGGCTCGAAGTCGAGGCTGAAGGCCCCCCTGGGGGACGTTGTTGCCACCAGGTTCTTTATGCTGTCCTTCGACTTGAGCACGAGCTCGACGGCTACGCCCTCCCTCTCGAGGCTGAACTCCCCCGAGATGGTCACCTTGCCGCCCTGCTCCACCCTCTCCCTGCTCACGCCGCAGGAGACCTCAGTGGGGATGCTCTCCACAGTGAAGTTCAGCCTCTCCGATGCCGAGGGGAGGTAATCCTCGTCGCCGGCGTACTCCGCGAAGACCGCCCACTCTCCGATCGAGGGAGGAGTGAAGCTGTGGTTGAAGTCGCCCCGATCCGAGGCGAGAACGGTGAAGTTGAACGTTTCATCGCCGTGAACGTATTTGATATCGACCTCCCGCCCCGCGGGATCGATGAAGCCCCGGGGTGTCACCTCCTCCCCGCCGAAGTAGTTGATGTCGCCTAGGCTCATCCTCAGGCTCGACCTGCCTATCGCCTCGTAGCTTCCGCGGGCCTCCTGCCTGTTGCCCATCGCGTCCTCGGCCTCGAAGACGTAGTCGACGATGGTCCCGGGAGGGACGCCAGGCACGGTGGCACCGTAGCGCCCTCCCCCGCATGGCTCCACGGCAGCCCTCCACCAAGCGTCGCCGCCGTCGCTGGAGTACGAGCATGACACCTCTCCTACGCCAGAGTCATCTCTGATGTCCACCTCTAGCCTGGTGGGCTCGCTCGCTGCGACGGCCGTCGGAGGATCTACGAGCTGGAGGACCGGAGGGTCGAAGTCTGTCTGGACGACGAAGTTGAGCGACCCGCTGCCGTACTCGGCGATTAGGGCCAGGTGGTAGAGGATGACTCCGCTGGTGGTGGTGTTGAAGTCTATGACCATGTCCTGCCCGTCCATCTCGCAGCTCGCCATGGAGCCCACGTGCCTGAAGCCCTGGGGGTCGAAGTTGAAGCCGCCGTATACGCCGGATGTGCCTCCGTAGACCCCCTTGTAGGCGCCGCTCAGAAGCCCCCTCAGCCCGGGCTCCCATGCCACCGGTATTCCCTCTGCGAGCCCGCCTATTCCCTTCACGGGGCTTGCCAAGGCGTAGAGCCTGGCCTCGTACATGTCTAGGTTGTCCGGCACGTCGATGTAGACGCGTATCCTCTTCGCGGAGGAGGCGAACTCGTAGGACCAGTTCGTCTCGTCCCTAGGCTTCTCGTTCACCTTCCCCTCCATGTACCTCCCGACCCACACGTCCGTCTCTATGTGCTCTATGACCATCAGGGTGGCCTGCTCCGCCGCCGCGCTCTCGAGGGCGTCGTTCCTCACCGTGAGGTAGTAGGTCGCCGATGAGTCAGGGATGAAGAAGTGCCCGAGCCCGTCGTTCGCCACCTGCTCCAGCAGGCCCGCGGACTCCGTGTGGCTGGAGTAGAAGTTGGCCACGGAGCCCGAGAGCTTGTAGACGTAGACGTCGTAGTCTGTCTTGTGGGTCGCCGGGTTCGCCCAGGCCCCGGAGAGGGTGATGTGGTACCTGTGGTCCTTCCTCAGGTAGTAAACGTAGGTGTGGGCCTTGCCGATGGGGATCCCGCCCTCGCCGATGACGACCGCGGGCACCGGGTTGTTCACGGTCGTGATGTTCCCGAAGACATCGCCGATGTCCGGCTCGCAGGCAGCGCGCCTGAGCGGAAGAAGGCCCGGACAAGCGCTCAGGGCGCAGGCAGCGCAGATGAGGAGGAGCGATGTAACCGACAGTAACCTGATCCCATCTATCCTCGTGGTCGCGCATGGGCGAGCGGCGATGTCCATGTCTCGGGCGGGGTTAAGTCCGCTTGATATGGATAAAGAAATTATGAACCGATAACAGGTATCCGGCGTTAACGGGTTCCCGAACCCTTTTCAACGTGTGTCGGACTGGTTCTACGATCGTCATGGGTCAGATCAGGGGGCTGAGGGTCACGACCCTCGCGGAGAACCTAGTCCAGGCCGGCGGGCTGGGCCAGTGGGGTCTCTCCCTCATGCTTGAGCTAGTCGACGCAAGGGGCGAAGGGAGGGTGATCGTCTTCGATACGGGCGCCAACAGGGAGGCCCTCCTTCACAACGTGAAGCTGCTAAAGAAGGACCTAGGAGAGGTCGACTGCGTTGTTCTCAGCCACGGTCACCCGGACCACACGGCGGCTACTGTTGAGGTCGTCGGGGCGGCTGGCGGTGTGAGGGTCTACGGCCACCCCCACACGTTCAAGCCCAGGTTCGCCGTCGACAGGAACGGAAGGCGGAGCAGGAATGGGCCGCCCGAGGGGGAGGGAATCGGGGAGATCGAGGCAGCCGGAGGCGAGGTCTTGCTCTCCCCGGGGCCCGTCGAGGTCGTGCCGGGGGTCTGGACGACGGGGCAGGTCGAGAGGGCGACGTCCTTCGAGCGCGTTTCGGCCCCGACAGGGCGTTCGAGGAGGCTGATCGTCTTGGACGGGGAGGAGGTCGAGGACCAGATCCTCGACGACCAGTCCCTCTGGATGGACGTTGGAGGGGTAGGGCCGTTCGTGATCACCGGTTGCGCCCACGCGGGCCCAGTGAACACGCTGGGGCAGGTCATGAGGCTGGGGGGCTTTGAGAGGATACACGGCCTAATCGGCGGGACCCACCTAGTCGGGCGCTCGGACGATTACCTGGAGCAGACGATGGCGGGGATGAGGGGGTTCGGGCTTGGGCTGATCTCCCCCTGCCACTGCACGGGCTTCAAGGCGACGTCGAGGCTCTGGCAGGCCTTCCCGGCGGAGTTCGCGCTGAACTTCTGCTGCAGGGTCATCGAGGCGGGTAAGGAGCCCGAGCCGAGGGTGATCTGACTACCAGGGGTCGCTCTTCAGCCCCAGGAGCCATGCGACGACGTTCGTCAAGAAGTGGATCGGCAGGGTGGCCGCGAGGATTGCGACGACCCTCTCCCAGGTCGTCGGCTCGGCCAGGGAGCCGAGGGCGACGGCGAGGACGATGAACCCCATCTGGTCGGCGACAGGGAACATGGCGCCCGGCTTCATCCTGAGGCGGCGCTTCACGAAGGAGACGATAAGATCCCCGCCTATCGCCCCCACTGAGAGAAGAGCCCCCCTCAGGGGCTGGAGCTGGATCACGCCGACGGCGACGCCGACAGCTAGGCCGGAGATCGTGCCCCTGACGGTCTTGTGGCTCCCAAGAAGAGGCTGTCCATCCACCCACGTGCGGCCCCCGTCGAGCGGCCCGCCACCCCTGAATATCACAGGCGTTGCGTTCGCGAGGTAGGCGGGCAGGTAGATGTAGATCGTCTGAGCCATCCACACGATGTCCTCGGCGGTCACCATGGCCTCTCAGCCTCCTTGAGCCCTGTCTCAGCCAGCATGAACCTGCAGGCCCCTGCTCGGCCCCCGGGCTTCTCGACGACTGCCTGGCGGACCGCCTGAATCGACGTCATCTCCAGCCTGATCACGGCGTCCGACCAGTAGTTCAGCAGCCTCTTAGCGACAGGCTCGACCTGGGAAGACTCGACGCTCATCACGCCGTGGACCTGGCCCGTCACCAGGACGGCCGCGTCCCTCGCCTTCGCCGTCTCCGAGAGGAAGCCGAGCTGGCGGTTGAGCTCCTTGTTCGCCGAGAAGGTCTTCTGCGCGTCGCCGGCCTCGAGGCGGTACTGCCCCGTGACTGAGTCGACAACCACCGGGACGCCACCCTGGAGGTCGAGCAGACCCTCGATGACCTCGGCCTGCTCCGAGAAGCTCCCGGGCCTCCAGACCAGCAGCCTCTCCAGGAGGAGCTCGTCCCCGCCCATCACCTGGGTGAGCCTATCGGTGGAGAGCTTCTGGTCAGAGTCGACGTAGTAGGCCTTCGCCCACCGGTCGCTGCGCAGGAGATTGGCCAGGCAGCTCAGGGCTATGGTCGTCTTCCCGGTCGACGCCTCCCCATAGACCAGTGAGACCTCGCCGAAGCGGAATCCCCCGCCGAGGAACCGGTCGAGGGGGGCGCAGCCCGTCGGGAGACGATGGTCCATCCCGGAACGATCTTCTTATAGCCCCAACCTTAATAAAGACGCCTCTGGAAGGGGCGAAGGCACGACAGGGACATTTTGAGAACATCCATGGGCATGGATTAGACAATATTTATATCGTTTCCATCATTCTGCATGCATTAATCTTCGAAATAGGAAAACGGGCGTGATCCCTTGGGTGGAAGGACCGTTCCTTTGGCGGGCGTTTTTTCCCGCATGGGCATGATGAACGCGGCCCTTCTTGTCCAGTTTCTCGTCTCAATCGCGTTCAGCCTGACGGGCAGCTTCCTCCCCCTCTTCATCAGCGGCGAGCTGGGGAAGACGCTCATCGACGCCACCTACTGGACGGGGATCGCCCAGCTGGTCGCCTCGAGCCTCATGGCCCTCACCGCCCCATTCTGGGGCTCGATGTGCGACCGCGTCGGGACGAGGAGGATAATGCTGATCGTGCTGGTCGGCAACATCGTCGTCTACGCCGGGATGTCCGCCTCCACCAGCGTCTCGCACATAGTCCTTTTCCGGGGGCTCCAGGGGGCTTTCGGGGGGATGAGCACTGTCATGTTCTCCCTCGTCGCCTCGATCGTCCCTGCGGGGGAGCTGAAGAGGGCCCTGAGCTACCAGATGGCCGTGATGACCCTCGGAAACCTCATTGGGCCCGGGGTCGGGGGGCTCCTCGCCTCGGCGGCCGGGTACCGCGTGACCTTCGCCTCCTCGTCCCTCCTCTTCCTTTGCATAGTTCCCCTCGTCTCCATTCTCAGCACGCCGGCGCCGGCCGGCACGGGGCGGGAGACGACAGGCTTCGGAGTGGCCGATCTCAAGACGATACTCCCGGACGTCGTGGCACTTGTCGTCGTGTACTCGTGCATAAGCTTCATCAGCCCGGTGATACCCTGGTTCCTGGAGTCGCTCGGCGTGCCGTACGAGCGGCTCCTGGCCTTCACGGCAGTCGCCACGTCCATCAACGGCCTGGCCTTCGTCGCGGCGAGCCCGCTCCTCACGAGGGTCGTCACGGACAGGACCCTGCCGCTGCTTTCGGCGGTGGCCGCCGGCGGGATCCTAGCGACGGCCTTCGCAGTCGACCCCTACCAGTTCCTGGCGCTAAGAGTCGCCGTCGGAGCCATCCAGGCCGGCGTCCCGCCCAGCCTCCTCGGCGGGAAATCGGGGAGGAAGGGGGCCTCTATGGGCTTCCTCAACTCGGCGCGGTTCATGGGCATGGCGCTGGGGCCCTTCTTCGCGACGTCGATCCTCGGCGACGGTGCCCCCCCGAGGCCACTTTACATGTTCTCGGCCATGGCGTGCATGTCGGTCATGGCCTCCCTCTTCATCTACATGACCCACACGAGGAAGTCTCGAATGCCTGATCGGGTTTGAGTTTAGGGCCTCCTCGTGTCAGGAGACATTACACATCTCTAACAGGCGAGGGAAAGCGTTCCAGTGAACAGAGAGGCAGCCGGTCAACTGATCGAATTATTCTCCGTCGCTCTTCTGATCGTCTGAGCCGATTGCTGCCAGCGGAAGGGGGACTGGTTCCCCCGGATGGACGCCATGGGCTAGAGCCGACGCCATCCTTTTGCTCGCAAGCAAAATGTTGCTGTAGATCTCGTAGACCCTGCTTCTGAGCTCCCGTGGGATTGCGGGGTATTCCTGCGGCCCGAAGTAGAAGTCGTAATCCCTTTTGAAGAGCTCGAGGCCGGACTCCGCGTCGCCTCCGTGGTCGCTGTACCTGCACCTCTCCGTGAAATCGCTCAGGAACTGATTTTCCGGAAGCCTCTCGTGGGCTAGGTAGAGGGCGAACTCCTGCTCCTCCCTTCCGAGGCCGCTGCTGTCGAAGCCGAATGTCTCTTTGCCGCCCAGGGCAGAGAAGAGGTTCAGGCAGTCGTCGCTGAACATGTCCCGCCAGAAACCGACGCCCTTGACGTCGCCGTCCACGGCCT